>NZ_CP025030.1:3365886-3671876 GCF_002812705.1 Achromobacter spanius
AAGTAATCAGTGGCCTTCACGATGGCAAGCGGCGCGCCTATAGTTTTCCGTAATTTCTTGGAAACCCTTACGCCATGCGCCGCTTCCTGCCAGACCAGTTCACCTTGATTTTGATTGCCACCGTGGCATTCGCCAGCTTTTTCCCCGCCGTGGGCAAGGGCGCTTCGTTCATGATGGTGGCCAGCAACGTGGCCATTTCGCTGTTGTTCTTCCTGCACGGCGCGCGCCTGTCCACGGACGCCATCGTGGCGGGCGTGAAAGACGTGCGCCTGCATGTCTTGATCCTGGCGTCCACCTTCATTCTGTTTCCCGCGCTGGGCCTGGGCTTGCGTGCGCTGTTCCCCGGCCTCTTGACCCCATCGCTTTGGCTGGGCGTGCTGTTCGTGTGCACCTTGTCGTCCACCGTGCAGTCGTCGATTGCGTTTACGTCGATGGCGCGCGGCAATGTGCCCGGCGCCATTTGCGCGGCGACGGCGTCCAATCTGCTTGGCACCGTGTTGACGCCGTTGCTGGTGGCGGTGCTGTTGCATCGTCAGGGGGGCGGGCACGGGCTGGCCGACGCAGGCCGCATCTTGCTGCAACTGTTGTTGCCCTTCGCCGTGGGCAGCCTGCTGCGGCCGTGGATTGGCGCATGGGCGCAGCGCAACAACCGCACCTTGTCCAAGGTGGACCGCAGTTCGATTCTGTTGGCCGTCTACACCGCGTTCAGCGAGGCCGTGGCGCAGGGCATCTGGCACGCCTTTCCGGCCATAGACCTGGCCACGATGGTGCTGGTGAATGCCCTGTTGTTGGGGGCGGTGCTGGTGATCACGACCTGGGGCAGCCGCAAGCTGGGCATGTCCAAAGAGAACGAGATCACGCTGGTGTTCTGCGGATCGAAGAAGTCGCTTGCATCGGGCATTCCGCTGGCCACGGTGCTGTTTGGCACGTCGCAGATGGGCGTGGTGGTGCTGCCCTTGATGATTTTCCACCAGATGCAGCTGATGGTATGCGCCGTGCTGGCGCGCCGCTATGCGGAACGGCAGCAGCCGGCCCAGGCGGTGGTGGCCGGGGCCTAGGTCCTGACCCGCGTCAAGCGTCGTTGCGGGGAACGATCTTGCCGCTGGGGTGCCAGTAGACGGCGCCGTCGTGTTCGGAAACCGTCAGCACGGTCAGCCGTCCGTTCTTGCAGGGGCCGCCCACGCACAGGCCCGTGTCGGGCTGGTACGTGGCGCCATGGCGCGCGCACATGATCAGGTCGCCGGCGCGGGTGAAGAAGCTGCCTTCCCAATCGAGTTCAACGCCGACGTGGGCGCAGCGGTTCAGGTAGCCGTGCACGCGGTCTTGATAGCGTACGAAGAACGCGGTGGTCTGACCCGCGCCATCGGCCACGGGCACTTTCACGCCCAGGCCGCCGTTGACCAGGTCGGAAGAGGCACAGACGTGGACACTGGGAGCGTCGGGAATCTCAGGGACGTCAGGGGCGGAAGAATCCTGCATGGCGGGCCTTGGAAGAAAAGGGTGCGATCTTCGGATAGCGGGCGGGGCTTGTCAATCCGCCGGGGCGCTGTGGGCGCTGTCTTGCTGGCGGGCCCACATGCCGGCGTACACGCCGCGTTGGGCCAGCAACTGCGCATGGCGCCCACGTTCGATGATGCGGCCTTCGGACAGCACGATGATTTCATCGGCGTCCGCCACCGTGGACAGCCGGTGCGCGATGATCAGCGTGCTGCGTCCTTCGCTGACTTCGCGCAGGTTCGCCTGGATCTCGCGTTCGGTATGGGTGTCCAGCGCGCTGGTGGCCTCGTCGAATAAAAAGATGACGGGGTTCTTCAAGATGGTGCGGGCGATGGCCACGCGCTGCTTTTCCCCGCCCGACAACTTCAGGCCGCGCTCGCCCACCATGGTCTGGTAGCCGTCGGGCATGGTCATGATCAGGTCGTGGATGTGCGCCAGACGCGCGGCGGCTTCGATCTCGGCATCGGTTGCGCCGGGGCGGCCGTAGCCGATGTTGTAGTGGATGGTGTCGTTGAATAGCACCGTGTCTTGCGGCACCACGCCGATGGCCGCGCGCAGGCTGGCCTGGGTGACGCTGCGCACGTCTTGGCCGTCAACAAGAATGGCGCCGCTGTCGGCGTCATAGAAGCGGAACAGCAAGCGGGCGATGGTGGATTTGCCGGCGCCCGAGGTGCCCACCACGGCCACGGTCTTGCCGGCGGGGATGCTGAAGCTCACGCCCTTCAAGATGGGCCGGCGCGCGTCATAGCCAAAGTACACGTCGCGGAATTCGACCTGGCCGCCCGCCAGATGTAGGGGCCGGGCGTCGGGGCGGTCGGCCACTTCGCGGTCCTGGCCCAGCAGTTCGAACATGCGTTCCATGTCGATCATGGCCTGCTTGATTTCGCGGTAGATGAAACCGAAGAAGCTCAGCGGCTGGTAAAGCTGCAATAGGTAGGTGTTGACCAGCACGAAGTCGCCCAGCGTGTAGCGGCCTTCGGCGATGCCGGTGGCGGCCATCCACATCACCAGCGTCAGGCCGACCGAGATGATGGCGGCCTGGCCCACGTTCAGGATGGACAGGCTGACCTGGCTGCGCACGGCCGCGCGTTCGTAGCGGGTCAGCGAGGCGTCGTACCGGCGTGCCTCGTGTTCTTCATTGCCGAAGTACTTGACCGTCTCGTAGTTCAGCAGGCTTTCGATGGCCTTGGTGTTGGCTTCCGAGTCGGTTTCGTTCATCTGGCGCCGGAACTTGGCGCGCCATTCCGTTACCGCAAGCGTGTAGGCCATGTAGAGGATGACCGTGGCGCCGGTGGCCACGGCCAGCCAGATGTCGAACATCTTCCACAGCACAATACAGACCAGCCCGATTTCGAAGAACGTCGGCAGGATGTTGAACAGCAGGAACGACAGCAGCGTCTGGATGCCCTTGGTGCCGCGTTCGATGGCGCGGGTCAGCCCGCCGGTCTGGCGCGACAGGTGAAAGCGCAGCGCCAAGGCATGCAGGTGCCGGAAGATCTGAAGGCCGACTTCGCGGATGGCGTGCTGGCCGACGCGGGCGAAGATGGCGTCGCGCAGTTCCGAGAACAGCAGCGACAGCACGCGCGCGGTGCCGTACGCCAGGATCAGGCCCAGCGGCACGGTCACCGCGCCGGGCGCGCCCTTGCCCAGTTCATCGATGGCGTGCTTGTAGATCAGGGGCACGTAGACGGTCGCCGCCTTGGCGGCGAACAGGCACAGCAGCGCCGCCACGACGCGTACCTTCAGCCCGGTTTTTCCCGGCGGCCAAAGGTAGGGAAACAGGGTTCGCAAGGTGGAAAAACCGCCGCGATTCTTGGGCGGCGCGTCAGGGGAATTCATGGCTGGGCGAGGGGGCGCGATGGCGCAAAGGACGGGGTGAAAGGCGGTACGGCAGGGGGTGCAGGTGGCCTTGTGACGGGCATTATCGGGCACGGGCGCTATTATTTGGTGATAACCCCTGGTGTTTCCGGACCATTGCCAGGGGATGTCGGTCCGGAATTACGGCGCGGGCGCAGCTCGGCAAGCCCGTTTTTTTTATCTCTTCAATCCGGGGGTGGCCGGGCTGGGCCCTGGATTGCGCGACCTGGCGCGTATTCGCCGTGCGAGCGTCGCGGTGCAAGCTTCGGAGGATCTTATGGCGAAGGTACCCGCAGTGAAATTGAACGACGGCAACAGCATCCCGCAGTTGGGCCTGGGTGTGTGGCAGGTGCCCGACGACCAGGCGGCTTCCGCGGTCAAGGAAGCGCTGGCGGCCGGTTACCGGTCGGTGGACACTGCTGCCATCTACGGCAACGAAGCCGGCGTGGGCACGGGCCTGCGCGCGGCGGGCGTGGCGCGCAAGGATCTGTTCATCACCACCAAGCTGTGGAACGACAAGCACGGCTACGACGATGCCCACAAGGCCATGGACGAAAGCTTGGAAAAGCTGGGCCTGGCGTATGTGGACCTGTACCTGATCCACTGGCCCGTGGCGGGCAGCACGAAGTTCCTGGACGCCTGGCGCGCCATGGTCGAGATGAAGGAAGACGGCCGCGCGCGTTCGATCGGCGTGTCCAACTTCACGCAGGCCAACCTGGAGCAACTGATTGAAGCGTCGAAAGTGGCGCCGGCGGTGAATCAGATAGAACTGCATCCGGGGTTCGCGCAGCGTGAGCTGCGGGCGTTCCACGCTAGGCACGGTATCGCGACCGAGTCCTGGAGCCCCTTGGCGCAAGGCGGGGTCACCAAGGAAAAGGTCATCGTGGACCTGGCCAAAAAGCACAACAAGTCGGCCGCCCAGATCACGCTGCGCTGGCACTTGCAGAGTGGGCTGATCGTGATTCCGAAGTCGGTCACGCCGGCTCGCATCCGCGAGAACATCGACGTTTTCGATTTTGAATTGTCAGCCGACGAGATGGCCGCCATCGACGCCATCAATGACGGCGCGCGCTTGGGACCGGACCCGGAGAAGTTCGGCCGCTAAGCCGGTCAGGTGCAAGGCCAAAGGCCAGATACGAGGCCCGATACAAAGCCAAATACGAGGCCAGGGGTGGGGCAGCGGGGCCCCATGACCCCACGGCCCGGCCCGCGGGCTAGTGTTTCAGCGGGAATACCCAGTAGCGCAGGATGACCACCAGCAGGATGGTCAGCGTGATCCACGAGGCCCAGTGCCAGGCGCCCGTGCCCAACAGGGCGGCCAGCAGGCCGAACACGCTCAAGACGCCCAGCAAGGTAGGCGCGCCCCATACGAACATGAAGCCCCGGCCGCCCCGGCCTTTGGATTGGCGCTTGCTCATGCCGGCGTCCTTTGCGGCGCGGCGGCGGCTTGGTGCTTTTTCACGAGTTCGTTGATGCGCGCTTCGGTGGCGCGGCGCCGCGCGACCCAAAGATACAGGCCGCTGACCAGGACCACGATGGTGATCAGGTCCAGCAAGGCCCAGATGATCTTCAAGGGCAGGCCGGCGTAATCCCCGAAGTGCAGCGGGCGCGAGACTTCAAGCGCGGTCAGGTACCACGGCATTTTGGCCACGGTGGTGAGCTCGCCGGTTTTGCCGTCCACCAACACGGGGGTGTTCAGCTTGGAGGTCAGCGGGGTGTCGCCGCGCATCCAGGCAATGTAGTGGTGCGGGCTGCCGAAGGCGTTGCCGGGGAAGGCGATGAACGACACCTCGTTGCCGGGCAGCGCTTTCTTGGCGGTGTCGGCGGCAAGTTGCGCCGAGGCCAGTTGGGTGGGCACGGTCTGGCCCTTGTAGGGCTCAAGAATGCGGACCAGTTCGGTGGACTGCCACAGGCGGAACAGCGGCGTCGACAGTTCGTTGATGACGCCCGTGAACCCCACCACAAAGGCCCACACCAGCGTCACGATGCCCAGCAGGTTGTGCAGGTCCAGCCATTTCAGGCGCGTGGAGCGCGCCGCGCGCACAGTGCCGAATTCCAGCTTCTTCATGAACGGGCCGTACAGCACCACGCCCGAGACGATGGCCACACAGAACAGCAGGCCCATGAACCCCAGGAACAGTTCACCGGGCAAGCCCGCGAACAGGTCCACGTGCAGGGCCAGCATGATGCCCATGAAAGAGAACTTGTCTTCGGTATAAAGCGGGCCGTCCAGCAGCACCTCGCCCGTGCGGCCGTCCATGCGCACGGCGTGGCCGGAAGCCTGGCCGTCGCCCGGGGTTTTGGCCATGCCAACATACACCTGAGGTTCATCGGGGTCGAAGAACAAATAATCAACGACCTCGCCCGGGTACATCGTCAGGGCGCTGGCAACCAGCTTGTCCAGATTGGCGGGTGGCGTGTCGGCCGGCACGTTGGACAGGGGCTTGCCATCATCCAGCCAGTGTTCAATCTCGTGATGGAACACCAGGGGCAAGCCCGTAAGGCAGATGATGAGCAGGAAGATGGTGCAGACCAGGCTGGTCCATTTATGGATCCAGTACCAGGTTTTGATGGTGGACGCGGCTGTCATGGCGGCGGGAGGGCGGCGGCGCGCGCGGCCCCCTTTAAGGTATTTGTGAGGAAGTACGGAACATTATCACGAACAATAGCGATTCTCGTAACGGATTATTTGACCGCGCTGGCGGCGGGGGCGCAAGGCCCGTGTCAACTAAAGCGGGTTAAAAAGACAGGTCGGGGTTTACCGGGCGCGAGCCGCCACGGTGTGTTTCAAGGGACGGTTCATGTCCCCCTCAACCGGTTGTCGAGAATCATCATGGAGCAGCGTTTTGTGAAAGTCCCGCGCAACGAGCTGGGCCGCGATTTCGCGGTGGGCGACGTGCACGGGCATTTTTCACGGTTACAGGAAAGCTTGGACAGGCTGGGTTTCGACCCCGCCCGCGACCGGCTGTTCTCGGTGGGCGACCTGGTCGACCGTGGGCCGGAATGCGAGGCGGCGCTGGAGTGGCTGGCGCGCCCGTGGTTCTACGCGGTGCAGGGCAACCATGAGGACTATGCGATCCGGCATGTGCGCACGGGGCAGGTGGACGTAGCGAACTGGCGCGGCTATGGCGGCGGCTGGTTCCTGGACCTGCCCGAGGAGCGGCAGCAGGTGTTCGCCGAGGCGTTCGCGCAACTGCCCATTGCGATCGAAGTCGAAACGTCCGAGGGCGCGGTCGGCTTGTTGCATGCGGATTGCCCGGTGCTGTTCTGGCCGCGCCTGGAGTTCGCGTTGCAGGATCGCTACAAGCGCACCAGCGCGGCCTGCCAATGGTCACGCGAGCGGCTGCGGCAGATGAACCGTACGGGCATCCAGGGCGTGCGGGCGGTGGTGGCCGGGCATACGCCGGTGACCGCGCCCTTGGCCTTGGGCAACGTCTATCACATCGATACTGAGGGATGGCGCGCGGGCTACTTCACGTTCCTGGACCTGGAGTCGCTGTCGGCCTGGCCGTGCGAGGTGGTGACGGAACTGGTGGTGGAAGCTTAGGGCGTCAGAACAGGGCTGCCATGGCCATTGGCTTGAAATGAAGACGGGCGCCGCAGAGGCGCCCGTTGGCATTTCAAGACCCGAGGATCAGAGCGGCCGCGCGACGACGGCGCTGGACGGGGTGATGGCGCTGGCGCTGGCCGCGCCGCCATCGGCGCCATTGATCGGCGCGGCGACGGGTACGCCCGAAGCCGGTACGCCCGCAGCCGGTACGCCCGCCGCGGGTCCGCCCGCCGTCGGAACCGCCGGCAGCGCGCTGCCGGCGCTGGGCACCGGGATAGGCTGAAGCGGCGCCTGGATGGGGCTGTTCAAATTCGGAGGCGGCACATTCGCGCCGGGGGCGGGCAGCGGCTTCACCGAGGTGTCCACGCCATCGGTGCTGAGGTTGTTGTTCAGGAAGTCGGTGAGCTCGTCCCCGGAAGACAGATCCAGCGACGCTACGGCCTGGCCGGGCGGGAATTCCGAGAAATAGTATTCGCCGTTATCCACCAGCAGGCCATCGGGGCGCGGCGCCTGCTTCACTTCGGGCACGCCCTTCAACACCGGCTGCATGTAGTCCAGCCAGGTGCTCAGCGCCAGGCCGCTGCCGAACTCGTTGGTGCCCAGGGACTTGGGCTGGTCAAAACCCATCCAGACAGTGGTGGCCAGGTCGGGCGTGAAGCCCGAGAACCAGACGTCCACCGCGTCGTTGGTGGTGCCCGTCTTGCCGCCCACATCGTTGCGCTTTAGCACTTGGTGTGCGCGCGCGGCGGTGCCGTTCGTGGTGACGCCGCGCAGGATGTCGTCCATGACCCAGGCGGTGCGCGGGTCGATGGCGCGCGCCGCTTCGTCGCCCGCCTTGACGGGTTGCGCCTGCATCAGCACCTTGCCCGAGCGGTCTGTGACGTGGTCCACCAGATAGGGGGTGACGCGGTAGCCGCCGTTGGCAAACACGCCGTAGCCGTTGACGACCTGTAGCGGCGTGGCGCCGCCCGCGCCCAGCGCCAGCGGCAGCACGGCCGGCCAGCGCGACTTGTCAAAGCCGAAGCGGGTCAGGTAGTCCTGCGCGTACTGCGGCGAGATGGCCTGCAGGATGCGGATCGACACCATGTTCTTGGACCGATAAAGCCCCTGGCGCAACGTCAGCATGGGTTCGTACTTGTTGCCGTCATTCTTCGGCTGCCAATCCTTCGAGCCGGTCTGGGCGGCCGTCAACATGAAGGGCTGGTCGGAAATCTGCGTGGCGGGCGTGAAGCCGCGTTCCAGCGCCGCGGCGTAGACGAAGGGCTTGATATTGGAGCCGGGCTGGCGCCAGGCCTGGGTCACGCGGTTGAAGCCGCCACGGTTGTAGTCGAAGCCGCCGATCATGGCGCGGATGGCGCCATCTTGCGGCGCCATGGATACCAGCGCGGCTTGCAGCGCCGGCATGTTGATGATTTCCCAGCCGTCGCCGTCCTTGCCGCCCGTCTTGTGGATGTAGACGACCGAGCCGCGACGAATCCGCTGGCTGTCGCTGGCCTTGGGGTTCAGTGCGCGGGCCACGACGGCCAGCGCCTTCTTGTCCGAAATGGTGATGATGTCGCGCGCGCTGCGGGCGAGCTTGACCTCGGTGGGGCTGGCCGACAGCACCACGGCAGCCAGCAGGTCCTCGCTGTCGGGCGTTTTGTCTTGCACGCCGTCCAGGATGTCGTCCAGCGCCTGCGGATCGCTTTCGACATCATCGGGCAGGTCGATCTGGTCTTCCGGGCCGGGGTAGACGGCGCGGCGCGTGTAGTCCAGCACGCCGCTGCGCACAGCCTGGTAGGCGGCTTCCTGCGCCTTGGAATCGATGGTCGTGTAGACGTCGATGCCCTTGGAATAGGTTTCTTCCTGGAACACGCCATACATCAGTTGGCGCGCCAGTTCCGACGGGTAATCGCCATGCACGGCAAAGCCGCGCGCGCTGGTGCCGTCGGCGCCACGGATAGTCAGGTGCTGCTGCAAGGCCTGGTCGGCCTGCTCGGGAGTCAGGTAGCCCAGCGTCTTCATGCGGCCCAGCACATAGTGCTGGCGAATTTCGGCGCGCGGGAAGTTGGTGATGGGGTTGAAGCGCGACGGGGCCTTGGGAATACCGGCCAGCATGGCGGCTTCGGCCGCCGTCACTTCCGACAGCGGCTTGCCGAAATAGGTGCGCGACGCGGCGGCGAAGCCATAGGCGCGATGGCCCAGGTAGATCTGGTTCATGTAGAGCTCAAGGATCTGGTCCTTGGTGAGCTCGTTTTCGATCTTGAAGGTGAGCAACAGCTCGTAGAACTTGCGCGAATAGGTCTTTTCCGACGACAGGTAGAAATTACGCGCCACCTGCATCGTGATGGTGCTGCCGCCTTGCGACTTCGAGCCCTTGACCACGTTGGTCAGCACCGCGCGCGCCACCCCCATCCAGTCGACGCCGCCATGGCTGTAGAAGCGGTCGTCTTCGGCCGCCAGCACCGCCTGACGCATGACGGGGGGAATCTCGTCAAAACGCAGCACATTGCGGTGTTCTTCGCCGTATTCACCGATCAGCACCTTGTCCGCCGTGTAGATGCGCAGCGGCACCCGTGGCCGGTAGTCGGTCATGGCGTGCAGGTCGGGCAAAGCGGGCCAGGCCAGCGCGAGGGCGAGCCCGAGCGCAAGCGCGCCGCACGCGCCGACGCAGGCGGCGGCGATGCCCGTTTTGACCAGGATGCGTTTCCAGGGAAGGCCCGATTTGCCGCCCGGGGTGGCGGAGGATTGCTGGGGGGTGCTCATTGCAGGCGATTCTAGGACAGAACGCTATAGACCGGCCATGACGCAATAAGGTTTCGGTAACCAAACTTGCCGAGGCTGGGCGGGGGCGCATGCCGGGTAAATTGAGGGACGTGGTCCAGGATACGCGGGACGGGGCTTTCGCGTGGGGTCAATGGGAAATGCGCTGTGAAATGTATTGCGCGCTGTGACAAACGGCAAGGCCGGTTGCATGCGATGGTGGGAAATTAGCCTCGGATTCAGCTTCCATTCAGTCATGCCGCGTCGCGCTGATAGCGTTGCGGCGGCGCACCCAGGGCACGGTGAAACATGGCGCTGAATGCGCTGGGACTGCGGTAGCCCAGGTCGGCGGCGATGCGCGCCACCGGTTCCCCCTGCGACAGGCGGCACATGGCGTCCGCCAAGCGTACCTGCTGCACCCATTGCCGATAGTTCAAGCCCAGTTCGGCCTGGAACAGCCGGATCAAGGTGCGCGCGCTGGCGCCGACTTCGCTACCCCAGGCTTCGATGCCGCGTTGCAGGCCGGGCTGGGCCAGGATGGCCGCGCAGATGGTTTGCAGGCGGCGGTCGCGCGGCCAGGGAATCTGGACGGGCACCACGCGGGCCGCCGTCAGTTCCGTCAGGATCAGCGCGGCGATCTGCTCGCTGCGGCCGCCCAGGGGGTAGTCAATGGGTTCGGCGGTCAGCGCCAGGATCAGTTCGCGCAGCAACGGGCTGACTTCAATCACCTGGCACTGCGGCCAGTACGTTGCGGCGGCGTCGGCCTGGATGTAAAGCGACCGCATGGCCACCGCGCCCACCATGTCCACGCCGTGCGGCACGCCGGCCGGCACCCACAGCGCGCGCAAGGGCGGCAGCGCCCAGAAGCCGCTGGGCGTGGTGACGCGCATGACGCCTTCGGCCGCATAGATCAATTGCGCGCGGGGGTGGAAGTGCGCGCCGGTTTGCGCGCCCGCCCGGAATTCCTTGGCCATCGCGGTAACCACGCGGGGGCGGTCCTGGTAGTCCTGCGCATTGACGCTGCGGGTGGGGTCGGGCGGAGGCAGGCGGGCGGGCATGATGTCACTTCCGACGAAAGGATGAGGGCGCGGTTAGACGTGCGATTTCGCTATTTTGTCACTTGGCCGACGAATATTGGCAGATCGGATTTGTGGCGCGTTTTTACACTGTGGACAGTGCCCTGATTGTTGGCCGGGGCGCTCCCTCTGTTCTATATGCCGACCCATTATTTTCGCCGTCACGGCTTTCACGCGACCTCTTTCGCCCCGGACTTTCGCCCCATGACTTCCGCCCAGAACCCCGTGGCCGGTATCTCCGACGCCAACGTCACCTCGCCCGCCGCCGCACCGGCCCCCGCTGCGCCCTCGACCGCTTTCAAGGTGCTGGGCGCGATCAGCGTGGCGCATTTGATGAACGACATGATCCAGTCGATCCTGTTGGCCATCTATCCCATGCTGAAGGATTCGTTCAGCCTGTCGTTTGCGCAGATCGGGCTGATCACCTTGGTGTATCAACTGGCGGCGTCGCTGTTGCAGCCCTTCATCGGCTTTTATACCGACCGCCATCCCAAGCCGTATTCCCTGCCGGTGGGGATGGGGTTCACCTTGCTGGGCCTGCTGCTGCTGTCGGTGGCGCCGTCGTTCGGCTGGCTGCTGGTGGCGGCGGTGCTGGTGGGCACGGGCTCGTCGGTGTTCCATCCGGAGTCGTCACGGGTGGCGCGGATGGCCTCGGGCGGGCGGCATGGCCTGGCGCAGTCGTTGTTCCAGGTGGGCGGCAATGTGGGGTCGGCGCTGGGGCCGCTGTTGGCGGCCTTGTTCATCATTCCGCATGGGCAGCGCAGCGTGGCCTGGTTTTCCTTGGCGGCCCTGTTCGGCATCGTGGTACTGACAGGTATCGGCCGTTGGTATAGCGCGAATCGCGTCATTCTTAAGCCCCGCGCGCGCCGCGAGGGGGCCGGCAATGGCTTGTCGCGCAATCAGGTCATGGGCGCGTTGGCGGTGCTGGGCGTGCTGGTGTTTTCCAAGTACTTCTATCTGGCCAGCCTGAACAGCTATTTCACTTTTTATTTGATCGACAAATTCGGCCTGTCGGTGCGCGAGGCGCAGTTGTACCTGTTCCTGTTCCTGGCCGCGGTGGCGGTGGGCACGGTGGTGGGCGGCCCCGTCGGCGACCGCATCGGCCGCAAGATCGTGATCTGGGTATCGATCCTGGGCGTGGCGCCGTTCACGCTGCTGTTGCCGTACGCCAACCTGTTCTGGACGGGCGCGTTGGTGGTGGTTATCGGCATGGTGCTGGCGTCGGCGTTTTCCGCCATCGTGGTGTATGCGCAGGAACTGGTGCCGGGCAAGGTGGGCATGATTGCCGGGCTGTTCTTCGGCTTTGCGTTCGGCATGGGCGGGGTGGGCGCCGCCGCGCTGGGCAAGCTGGCTGACGCCACCAGCATCGGCTATGTGTACCAGGTGTGCGCGTACCTGCCGTTGCTGGGGGTGGTGGCGATCTTGCTGCCGAATGTGGAGAAGGCGCGAGGGTAAAAGGGTGAGTCGAGAAAGCACGCCAATGACGCGCGCCTATCAAGCACGCTACTAAAGCATGGGATCCTCGGACGCGCACTAGCGCTTATGGACGACTATGAAGGGCGGCCCACAATAATTAATCTATGGCCTAACCCGTCGTCCTTTGCGATGGCGGACGGGTAAAAGTTTTAACTGTCAAATACTGCAAAGGTTGAACCGGGCGCCCCGGCCTTGGCGTATTCTCCGTGCATACCGCGCAATCGTCTTGGCGCGGGTGGTAAAGGTTCTGGACAAATCGCGCCCTCGCAACGACGCATCGCCGTCTTGCGGGGATTTTGCCTTTAGTCCTATTGGTAACAAAAAGCATCAATCATGCTGACGTGTAACACGTTTTCACCTTACGAACCCAGTGCAACAGCAGGTCAGAAGCGGCGGCGCACGCCTGCAAGGCGGCCCGGCAAACAACATGACGACTTCCTTATTTTTCCTGATGTGGGGGCTGGCCACGGCCTTGGCGTTACCGCTGCTGCTGCCGTTCCAGGCGCGCGGCGTGCGCGGCATACGTGCATTTATCGCCGCGAATGCCCTGGCCGTGCTGTCCTTGCTGGCGTTTGCCACTGCCCGGCTGATACCGCCGGGGGTCTACGTCATTGTGTCCAACGCGGCGTGGGTGTTCGCCATCAGCCTGGTCTATGTGGGCGTGCGCCAGTTTTTTGGGCTGCGTCCGCATATCGTGCGCACGGCGGGAATCAGTGTGTTGTGTGTGCTGGGCTTCGCGGTGCTGCTGTATGGCACGGATGATCTGGCCGGCCGCATGTTGCTGTTCTCGGGGTTTACCTGTGTCAGCGCATTGATGACGGGCCGGGTGATCTTCCAGCAGCGCGATCAGATCCGTACGCGTGGCGTGGTGCTTTATCTGATGTTGGCGATTGTCGGGGTGGCCGCGCTGCACGCGCTGCGGGTGCTGGTTTATGGCTTGGGCTGGGCTGAACCGGTTTCGCTGGTGCAGCCGTCGCCATGGGGCTTGTTCTTCATTGTGTGCGGTTCGGTCGCCGTGCCCGCCTTGTTCCTGGCGCTGCTGTTGCTGGTGCAGACCCGCTTGTCCGAGCAGATGCAGGCGGCGTTGACGTTTGACAGCCTGACGCACGTGCATTCCCGCCGCAGCATCCTGGATGAACTGGAACGCGAACTGCAACGCTGCGCGCGCTCGGGCAGCACGCTGGCGGTGCTGGTGCTGGACATCGATCATTTCAAGTCCATCAATGACCGCTATGGCCATGCGGCCGGCGATACGGCGCTGCGCCACTTCGCCAAGGTGGCGCAGAACGCCGTGCGCGCTACCGACCGTGTCGGCAGATTGGGCGGCGAAGAGTTCGTGCTGCTGATGGTGGACTGCGACCCCGCGCGCGCGCTGGTGCACGCGCAGCGCGTGTGCGATGCGCTGCGCGACACGCCGCTATACCTGCAAGGGGTGGAAGTGCCCATGACCGCCAGCGGCGGCCTGGCGTCCTATCAGTCGGGCGATAGCGCCGACGTCATTCTGGCGCGTGCCGACGTGGCGCTGTACCGCGCCAAGGAACAAGGGCGTGACCGTGTGGAAATGGCGTTTGGGGGGCGCGCCCCAGGCCGCATGCAGGTAAGCAGCCTGGTCGGGATGGCGCCAGCGGCGAATGGGCCGCTGGTGACGCAGGAAGGCGCCGGACGTTAGACGTTAGGGCTTGAGGTGTTGCGTCAGAAATTTTTCCATGGCTTCGTAGAACTCGAACTTGTTCTCGTCGTTGTGGAAGCCGTGGCCTTCGTTGTCCTTGACCATGTATTCCACTTCAACGCCGCGCGCCCTTAGCGCGGCTACCATCTGGTCGCTTTCGTCTTTGTTGACACGCGGGTCCTTGGCGCCCTGCGCCACGAACAGCGGCGTCTTGATCTTGTCCGCGTGCAGCGCGGGCGAGGTCGCGGCCAGCCGATCCTTGTCGCGTTCGGGGTGGCCGACCATGTCCTGCATCTTGTCCAGCATGGGCTTCCAGTACGGCGGAATGGACTTCATGAACGTGAACAGGTTCGACACGCCCACGTAGTCCACGGCCGCGGCGTACAGGTCCGGCGTGAAGGCCACGCCCGCCAGCGTGGCGTAGCCGCCGTAGCTGGCGCCGTAGATGCCGATGCGCTTGGGGTCGGCGATGCCTTGCTGTACCAGCCATTGCACGCCGTCGGTGATGTCGTCCTGCATCTTCAGGCCCCATTGCCCGAAGCTGGCTTCCCAGAAGGCGCGGCCGTAACCGGTCGAGCCTCGGAAGTTCATTTGCAGCACGCAGAAGCCGCGATTGGCCAGGAATTGCGTTTCGGGGTTGTAGCCCCAGCCGTCGCGCGCCCAGGGGCCGCCATGCGGGTTGACGACGCAAGGCAGGTTCTTGGGGTCGCGGCCGGCGGGCAGCGTCAGGTAGCCATGGATGGTCAGCCCGTCGCGGCTTTGGTAGCTGATGGGCCGCACGTGCGACATGTCGCTTTCCGGAATGGCCGGGTTGATGTCGGCCAGCTTGGTCAGCGTGTCGGACGTGGCGTCGTACAGATAGCGCGAGCCCGGCGTGCGGTCGTTGTAGGCGGCGACGATGAACACGTTTTCGTCGCGGTTGGAACCTTGCAGCGCGATGTCGTAGCCCTTGAGCTTTTCAGTCAGCGTATTGAACAGGGCTTCGGATTGCGCATCGAAGAACTTGTATTGCGGCTTGTCGGTCTGGTAGGCCGCCAGGGTCAGCACGCGGCGCTTGCGCGAGTAGCCCGCGCCGTCCAGGTCCACGGTGTCGGGCGTGAAGATTTCTTCTTCGGCGTCGGGTTGCGCGGGGTCGATGACCACCAGCGACAGCTTGTCGCGCCCACGGTTGCTGAGCGCGTAGATCTTCTTGTCGTCGAACGTGAAGAAGGACGGGCTGACGTTGGTGCGGTAGTCGGTGGTGATCAGCGGGCGGAATTCAGAGGCTTCGTCGTCGCGGTAGAGCAGGGTGGTGTTCAGGCCGTCGCTGGTGACGGCGGCGCGCACCTTGCCCGCGTGGTCGGTCTGCCAGCCGACGATGTTGCCCGGGTTCTGCGCCACCAGCACGGCCGCGCCGGTGTGGACGTTGACGCGGTAGACGTCAAAGACCTCGGGGTTGCGCTGGTTGTGGCTGATGAGGACGTGGTCGGGGTCGTCTTCCAGGTCGTCTTCGATGCTGGCGCGCGCGCCCTCATACGGGGTCAGGTCGGTGATCTTGCCGGTCTTGGCGTTGACGGCCAGCACGTGGTAGTTCTCGTCGCCGCCAAAGTCCTTTTGATAGAGCACCACGTCGGCGCCCTTCCAGAAGTAGTTGGAGATGTCGCGGGCGGTTTCGCTGGTGAGGCGGCGGGGCTCGCCCACCAGCTTGCTGCCTTGCAGCGCTTGCACATAAATGTTCATGCGGGCCGGCTGGCCGTCCACGCTGGTGGGCTGCATGAAGGCCAGCGTACGGCCGTCATCGGCCAGGCGGAAGAAGCCGCGTTCCGGATTGCGGAAAAAGTCCTTGAGAGGATAGGCGCGGGGCGGCGGCTGGGTGGCGCAGGCGCCCAGCGTGGTGCCGACGATGCCGGCCATGCTGGCGGCCAGGACAGTGCGCGTCATGAATGAAAACAAGGCAAGACCTCCGCGATTTGGATGCGATCGATAATGCCATAGTCGCGCGGACGGTGTCGAACCGGCCCCACTTATGCCGCTGTGCGGTTTGCGGGATAATCGCGGCAGTTCATCTGGAGAATTACATGGTCAGGAATCTGGTCGCGGTATCGGCGCTGGTATTGGGCCTGGCGGGTTGCTCGCTGGGCATCTCGTCGGACAGCGCGTCGCCGCACAGCGAATTCAAGGCGCCGGTCGCGTTCAAGGACGCTTACGCCGCGGTGATCCGGCAGTCGAACAACTGCCTGCGCAGCACCGACAACGCCTATCGCGTGGTGTCTGATCTGAACGAAGCGGCGCAGTCGGGCGTGGTGCGCGTGTTGGCGCCGTATAGCGACAACGAAATGTCGCGGGTCGACCTGAAGGCCGCCGGCCCCAAGAGCACCGACGTGCGCATTGTGATGTGGGGCAAGGGCACCTGGGACGCGGCGGCAATGCGCGCGATGCAAGACGCCATCTACTACAGCATCACGTCTTGCAGCAGCTACATGCCGCTGGACCCGCGCACGCCCGTCAAGCCTTCGCGCGACCTGCGGGACTAAGCCCCGGCGCCGTGCGCGGGGCCGGTGTTGGGCCGCTTGGGGGCTGGTCAGTCGCCGCCCGGGCGGCGGCGGACGATCTTGAAGGTGGCCGTGGCGCGCGCCACCAGTTCGCCATCGGCGCGGCGGATGTCGCCTTCACAGAAGGCGATGGACCCGCCCCGGCGCAGGCAGCGCGCTTCAATGACCAGATCGCCCGTGCCGGGCGACAGGAACGTGGTGTTCATGTCGATGGTGGCCATGCCTTCGGTGGCGTCGGCCGACCCGCGCGCCGCCGCGCTAAGGGTGAAGTCCAGCACGCTCATGAGCGTGCCGCCATGCACGTCGCCACGGCTGTTGGTCAGGTCCTGGCGCCAGGGCAGCGTGGTGCGGGCGAATCCCGGCGCGATGCTTTCGGGTACCAGGCCAATGAAGTGCATGAAGGGGATCGTCAGGCCGAAATAGTCGGTGGATGCGGGTGCGGTCATGGGCGGTGGATGGGGTGGGTAGGCAGTGGTTAAGCGATTCAGCCGGTCATAATATATTTTTTTGCAGTGCCCGCCAGCGTCCGCCAGCATGGCGCGGCGGCGGCCACCCTGGTCTTCATCGGAATGTCTGAACTCTTGCGCAAGATCGTGCACGTGGATATGGATGCGTTTTACGCGTCCGTCGAGCAGCGCGACAACCCCGAGCTGCGTGGCAAGCCCGTCGTTGTGGCGTGGACCGGGCCGCGCTCGGTCGTGTGCGCCGCGTCTTACGAGGCGCGGCGCTTCGGCATTCATTCGGCCATGTCCGCGATCCGCGCCGAACGCCTTTGCCCGCACGCCATCTATGTGCCGCCCGACTTCAACCGATACCGCGACGTGTCGCGCCAGATCCGGCAGATTTTCGCCCGCCATACTGATTTGATCGAACCGCTGTCGCTGGACGAGGCCTATCTGGATGTGACCCAGAATAAGTACGGCTTGCCGTCCGCGACCGAGGTGGCGCAAGTGATTCGCCAGCAGATCAAGGAAGAAACGGGTCTGACCGCGTCGGCCGGCATTGCGCCCAACAAGTTCCTGGCCAAGATTGCGTCAGACTGGAACAAGCCCGACGGCCAGTTCGTGATCCGGCCCACCAAAGTGCTGGAATTCTTGCAGCCCTTGCCGGTGCGCAAGGTGCCCGGGGTGGGCAAGGTGACGCAGGCGCGCCTGGAGCAATTGGGTATTCAGACGGTGGGCGACCTGGCCACGCACAGCGTGGAAGAGCTGTCGCACTATTTCGGCCGTTACGGCAGGCGTCTGTACGAGCTGGCGCGCGGCATCGACGAACGCCAGGTTCAGACCGACCAGCCCTTGCAGCAGGTGTCGGCGGAAACCACGTTTTCGGAAGATATCCGCCTGGACGCGCTGGGCGACGCCATCGACCGCATGGCGGACAAGGTCTGGGATCAGGCTTTGAAGAAGGGCGCGCTGGGACGCACGGTGGTACTCAAGCTGAAGACCGACCGGTTTCGCATTCTGACGCGCAGCCAGACCAGCTTGAACCCGCCGGGGTCGGCGGCCGAGCTGGCCTCGGTGGCCAGGTTGCTGTGCGAGCGCGTGGAGCTGCCGCCGGAAACGCTGTACCGGCTGGCAGGGGTGGGGATGAGCAATTTTGCCG
The DNA here is from genome assembly GCF_002812705.1 of Achromobacter spanius. NCBI lineage: Bacteria > Pseudomonadati > Pseudomonadota > Betaproteobacteria > Burkholderiales > Alcaligenaceae > Achromobacter > Achromobacter spanius. Next base: position 3,383,887 of record NZ_CP025030.1, read on the forward strand.
ACCCCGCTGAGCAGGCGCGCCAGCCGGATCTGTTTGGCGGCGCGTTCTGAACGGCGGCTCGGCCTGGGCTGAGGGATCAGGCCAGACGCGGCAGGCCAGACGAATCAGGCCAGACGCGGCAGCCCAGACGAATCAGGCCAGGCGGGCCTTGACCTGCTGCGACAGCGCCGTCATGTCGGCGCGGCCAGCCAGCGCTTGCTTGAGCAGCGCCATGACCTTGCCCATGGCGGGCGCGCCGGTCACGCCTTGCGCGGCCACTTCGGCCAAGGCGGCGTCAATGGCGGCGGCCACTTCTTCGGGCGAGGCGGCTTGCGGCAGGAATTCTTGCAGCACCAGCAGTTCGGCTTTTTCCTGTTCCGCCGTTTCAGTGCGGCCGGCCTGTTCAAACGCGGCGATGGACTCGCGGCGCTGCTTGACCTGCTTTTCGATGATGGCGGTGATTTCGGCGTCGTTCAGCTCGCGGCGTTCGTCCACTTCTTTCTGTTTGACGGCAGCCAACAGGAAACGCAGCGTGGTCAGGCGTTCCGAGGCCTTGGCGCGCATGGCGTCCTTGACGGCATCAGAGAGGCGGGTCTTGAGCGTAGCAGTGCTCATAAGTGAACCTTTTGGGTGGTGTTGCGGCAATCCGCAAGTGTAAATCGGGTTTTACTTCAGCCGGGCCAGGTCGCCGCGCAGCGCCACACCCGCCACGACCGCGCCAGCATGGCATTCGTAGTCGGTCTTGCTGCTGTATTCGTTTTTGCGATAGTAGCTGACGATATTCGTGACGGCGTTGGCGTTGGCCTTCTTGGCGGCTTCGTGCAGCGCGATCACCGCCGATTGGGCCACCCACAGGCAGGCTTCCGCGTCCTTCTTGGCAAAGGCGTTCGTCTTGCGGTTGGTGACCACGCCCGCTTCCAGCACTTGGCCTTTCGGGCCGGTGCCCGCCAGGTAGAACTTCACGCTGCCGTCGATCTTGCCGGCCGCCAGGGCCGCGTCAATGGCGGGTTGCAGGGGCAGGAACACGGTGCGATCCGCCGCCACCGCTTGCGCGGAGCAGGCAAGCGACAGGGACAGGGCGCCAAACAGCTTGTAGGAGATCTTCATGACGAGCGTTTCCGAGTATGAAAGTGAATCAAGGGCTGAAAGAGAGGGCTCAGGACCAGCGGCGGAAAATCAGGGACGTGTTGATGCCGCCGAACGCGAAATTATTGTTCATGACGTACTCGTTGCTCATGCGGCGGCCATCGCCTTGCAGGTAGTCGAGTTCGCCGCAGCGCGGATCGATATTGCGCAGGTTCAGCGTGGGGGCGTACCAGTCGCGGTTCAGCATTTCGATGCTGAACCAGGACTCCAGCACGCCGCAGGCGCCCAGCGTATGGCCCAGATAGCTTTTCTGCGAGCTGATCGGCATGCGGCTGCCAAAGAGCGCGTGCGTGGCCTGGGTTTCGGCGATGTCGCCTTGTTCCGTGGCGGTGCCGTGGCCGTTCACATAGCCGATGGCTTCGGGGGGCAGGCCGGCATCCGCCAATGCCATTTCCATGGCGACCCGCATGGTCGCGGCTTCGGGCCGAGTGATGTGGGTGCCGTCTGAATTGCTGCCGAACCCGACCACTTCGGCATGGATGCGCGCGCCGCGCGCCAGTGCGTGGTCCAGCGATTCCAGCACCAGCATGCCGCCGCCTTCACCGATGACCAGGCCATCGCGGTCGCGGTCGTAGGGGCGGGGCGTGAGCTCTGGCGTGTCGTTCTGCTGGCTGGTGGCATACAGCGCGTCGAACACCAGCGCCTCGCTGGCGCACAGTTCTTCCGCGCCGCCGGCCAGCATCATCTGCTGGCGGCCGTAGCGGATGGCCTCGTAGGCATATCCGATGCCCTGGCTGCCCGATGTGCAGGCGCTGGACGTGGGGATGATGCGGCCTTTCAGTTCGAAGAAAATGCCGACGTTGGCGGCCGTGGTGTGCGGCATCATGCGCACATAGGAATTGGCGTTGAGATCGTCGGTGACGCCATTAAGAAGCATGTTGCCGAAGGCGCGGATTTCAGCGGTGCTGCCCACCGACGAGCCGCAGGCCACGCCCATGCGGCCGTCGGTGATGCTGGCATCGCCCAGCAGCGCGGCGTCTTCCAGCGCCAGTTCGGCGGCGCGCACGGCCAGTTGCGATACGCGGCCCATGCTGCGCAGTTGCTTGCGGGTCCAGTGCGCGGGCACGCGGAAATCTTCCACCGGCCCGGCCAGCCGCGTGTTCAGTTCGGCAAAGCGCGACCAGTCCGGCATGTGCCGGATGGCGCTGCGGCCCGATTGAAATGCTTGCTGCACGCTGGCCCAATCCGAGCCCAGCGCGCTGATGCCGGCCATGCCGGTAATGACGACGCGGTTCATCAGCACAAGCCTCCGTTGACGGCGATGACCTGGCGCGTGATGTAGGCGGCGCCGGGTGACATCAGGAAGGCCACCGTGGCGGCGACCTCTTCGGGCTTGCCCATGCGTTGGGCCGGCACCGCCTTCAGGATTTCTTCAACGGGCACGTGCTCGTCGATCATGTCGGTATCGATCAGGCCGGGCGCCACGCAGTTCACGGTGATCTGGCGCTTGGCCAGTTCAACGGCCAGCGCCTTGGCGGCGCCGATCAGCCCGGCCTTGGACGCGCTGTAGTTGACCTGGCCACGGTTGCCCACCAGCCCCGACACCGATGCCATGCAGACCACGCGGCCCGCCGCGCGGCGCCGGATCATGGGCATGGCCAGCGGGCTGAGCACGTTGTAGAAGCCGTCCAGGTTGGTGCGCAGCACCTGGTCCCAGTCGTCGCCGGTCAGCGCCGGGAATGCGCCGTCGCGCGTCAGCCCGGCGTTCAGCACCACGCCGTAATAGGCGCCGTGCGCGTCCACGTCCGCTTGCAGCACGGACGCGCATTGTGCGCGGTCGGACACGTCGAATTGCAAAATGCGGGCTTGGCGGCCGCGCGCGGTGACCTCGGCCAGCACGGCTTCGGCCTGTTCGCGTTGTTGGCGGCAATGCAGGACCAGGTCATGGCCGGCGTCGGCCAGGGCCAGCGCGATGGCGCGGCCGATGCCGCGGCTGGAGCCGGTGACGAGTATGGGGGCGGCGCTCATGTGAGGGGGGCTTCCTGAGTAAATTCGTTGGGGTCCTTGGGCTGATAGACATTCAGCCGGGCGTGCGCCAGCAGGCGGGTATCGCTGCGGTCCTTGCCTTCGTCGCTTTCGTTGCGTTCATCACGCTGCTCTTCGCGCAATTCGCATTCGAAAACGCTCATGCCGCTGGCGTCGATCAGGCCGCGTTGGACGTGGATGGACAGGGCCATGCCCACGGGCAGGCTGTCGCAGTGGCAGTCGTAGCGCCGGGTGCCAAGCAGGAATCCCAGCTTGACGCTGGCACCGGCTTCGCGCGCGTGGCAGCCGGCCCAGGCGCCCACGGCTTGCGCCATGAATTCCATGCCCAGCCAGGGCGGTAGCGAGCCGTCCGGCAAGGAGTAGGGGCCAGGCTTGACGACGGCACGGGCGCGCAGGCTGTCGGCGTCATAGCCCAGCACGTCGTCAATCAGGATCATGTTGCCGGCGTGCGGCAGCAGGCTGGCAATGGGCCAGGGGCATGCGTTCATGAGCGGGCTCCCAGGATCAGGCTGGCGTTGTTGCCGCCGAACGCGAACGAGTTGCTCATGGCGATGCGCGGCCGGCCTTGGGCATAGCGGTGCACGCTGCTGCTGAAATCCAGCGGGGGCAGCGCCGGGTCGGGCTGGCCGTCCCAGACGTGGGGCATGAGCCGGCCGTCGGCCGTGCGCGCGGACAGCGTCATCCACGACAGCGCCGCTTCCATGGCGCCGGCGGCGCCCAGCGTGTGGCCGGTCAAGGCCTTGGTGGACGCGCAGGGCACGCCTTCGGGGAAGACGGCATGCATGGCCTGGCTTTCCATTGCGTCGTTGTGCACGGTGCCGGTGCCATGCAAATTAACCCAGCCGATGTCGGCGGGCGTGAGGTCGGCGGCGTTCAGGGCGGCAAGCATGGCCTGCCGCGCGCCCGCGCCGGAGGGCTCGGGCGCCGACATGTGCCAGGCGTCCGAACTGGCGCCGCCGCCCAGCAGGGCCACGGCATCGGCATCGCAGGCGTCGCGTTCCATCACGAACAGGACACCGGCTTCGCCGATGTTGATGCCACGGCGGTTGGCCGAGAATGGCTGGCAGAGCCCGTCGTCGATGGCTTCCAGCGTGGCGAAGCCATTGATCGTCAGGCGGCAGAGCGTATCGGCGCCGCCACACACCACCGCGTCGCAAAGGCCCAGGGCCAACAAGCGGCGTGCCGACAGCAGCGCGCGGGCGCTGGACGTGCACGCGGTGGACAGCGTGTAGGCCGGGCCGGTCACGCCCAGGTGCGCGGCCAGGAACGACGCGGGCGACGATAGCGCCTGACGGCGGTAATCGTAGCCAGGGGGAAAGGCGCCTTCGGCGGCAAGCGCCCGGAAGTCCGGCGCGTTGTCGTTCACGCCCGACGTGCTGGTGCCCAGCACCACGGCAATGCGGGCCGGGCCATGGCGGGCGATGGCGCGTTGCACTGGCGACGCGATCTGGTCCGCGCAGGCAAGCAGCAGGCGGTTGTTGCGGCTGTGCAGGTGTGCGGGCAGAGAATCGGAAAGCGACGGCAATGCGCCGTCATAAGCGCCCAGCGTCAGGCTGCGGCCGTTGACCCAGCCGGTCTGCCTGCGCATGCCGCGCGTGTCGCCGCTGAAGGCAGCCTGTGCGACGGCATCCACGCCCGCGCCCAGCGCGCAGACGATGCCGGGGGCGCTTAACCAACTGGTCACGGGGCTTCTATTCATTTCGGCTCCCGTTCATTGCAGCTTCCATTCATGGCGACTCCTTCAGCGGTTCGATCCGCCACGTGACGCCATCGGCGCCGGTGATGGTAAAGACCTCGGGCCGAGCGGCTTGCGGCCAGCGCACCGTCCATCGAACCTTGGCGCCATCCCGCAGGCTGCGTTCCGCCCCACCGTCATCGTGCCGCTGCGCGCGCCACGCGCCCGCGCCGTAGGCGGCGTCCAGCTCTGCCTGCGGCGTCCACGCGAACATCAGCGCGGCGAACATGTCGCGGGCCTGGGCGTTGGGACGCAGGAAGCCATCGTTGCGCCAATGGCCGGCTTCCAGCATCTGACGCGCTTGCGGCACGCCCATCGGGTCAAACAGCGACCAGCGCAACGCCGCGCCTTCGCGCTGCACCACCAGCATCGTGTCCACCGCGGGCAGGCCGGCGGCCGACTGCACCACATGCAATTGGCGCGGCAAGGCAAAGTGGGCATCGCGCGCGGGAAGGGGCGGGGCGCCGGCGCAGCCCGTCAGCGCGGCAAGCAGCATCGCCGTGGCGGTGGCGCGGCGGGCGGGTAGGGGGAACGGAAGGGTGCGCATGGTGGGTGTCAGACCGGTTCTGCTTGCGTGACGCCACGGCACAGCTCGCTCAGCATGCGCAGGCGGCGCTGCGGGCTGGCCACAAAGGGGTTGGCCGTGTCCCAGGCGTAGCCCGCCAAGATGGAACTGATCATGCGGCGGATGTCCGGCTGCGGGTTCTTGTGGAACACCACGTCCTGGAATTCGCCGCTGTACCAGCCCTGCACATAGGCGCGGAAGGTTTCCACGCCCAGCATCAAGGGGTCGGCAAAGTCTGCCTGCCAATCCACCTGTTCACCGCGCAACTGGCGGTGCAAGGCGTCGGTGGCCAGCTTGGACGAACGCAGGGCGATGGTGACGCCCGATGAAAACACCGGGTCCAGGAATTCGGCGGCGTTGCCCAGCAGCGCATAGCCGGGTCCGTGCAGCCGCGTGACGCTGGCGGAATAGCCGCCGATGGTGTTGGCGGGCGTGTCCCAGACCGCGTTGGCCAGCACGCGCTTGAGGTTCGGGGCGGCATCCGCCATGGCGCGCAGGGTGCTCATCAAGTCTTGGTCGGGGCCGCCGAACAGATCCTGTCCGCCCACCACGCCGAACGAGCAGCGCCCGTTGGAAAACGGAATCAGCCAGTACCAGATGCCGGGCTGTTCGGGATGCACGCTGATCAGGATCTTCTCGCGGTCAAAGCCGGGGTCGTCGATGCGGTCTTCGATGTGCGTGAAGATGGCTTTGCGCGGTGGCATGGACGACGGGCGTTCCAGGTCCAGCAGGCGCGCCAGCACGCGGCCGTAGCCGCTGGCGTCCAGCACGAAGCGGCTCTGGATCTGATAGCTGTCGCCGTCAGCGCCGCGCACGTCCAGCACGGGCTGCTCGCCGCTGAAGTCAGCGGCGGTCACTTCCTGCAGGTAGCGCACGTCCACGCCCTGGCGGGCGGCGTCGTCGGCCAGCACCTTGTCGAACTGCGCGCGCTGCACCTGGAAGGTGGTGCCGGGGCCGGCGGTGAATTTGTCGCGGAAGTCAAAGTAGGTGTAATCGTTTCCGCGCGCAAAGGCGGCGCCGTTCTTCACTTGAAAGCCCGCCGCGTTCACGGCGGGCATCATGCCCGCTTCTTCCACGAATTCCAGGCAGTGGGCCAGCAGGCTTTCGCCGATGGAAAAGCGCGGGAACTGTTGACGTTCCAGCATCAGCACATCGTGGCCTTGCCGCTTGAGCAGCGCGGCCGCGACCGCGCCGGCGGGGCCCGCTCCAATCACGACGACTTCACGATGTTCCATGCGAGTTGATTCCATGTCGGTGCAATAAAAGTTGGCCACGGTCAGGCCGCCGGGGGCGGACGCACCCAGGGTGACCACAGCAAGGAAAAGCCGACACCCAGCGCCACCGCCATGCCGAAGTTGGCAATGGCGGGCGTCTGGCTCACGGCCAGCAGCCCGAACGACAGCAGCGTGGTGACGGCGCCCAGCAAGATGCCGACCAGGCTGGCTGCCGCGCCCGCCACGCGTTCATACATGAAGATGGCGTAGTCCACGCCGATGGCGGACACCAGCAGCAGGCCGAACAGGCTGAACAAGGTCAGCGGCTGGCCCAGGTAACCCAGGGCCGCCAGGGCGCAGGCAGTGGCGGCCACGGGTACTGCCAGGATGCGCCAGGTGGCGGCGCGGCCCAGGGTCAGCAGCAGCAGCACCGCCGCCACGACGTAGGACAGCAGCTTGAGTTCGGCGGCTTCGATGCGGGTGGATGCGAACATCCGGTTCAGGTCACCGCTGCGGTCCACCAGTTCAACACCGGGCAGCCCTTGCGTGATGCCGTCCAGCGCGGCGGTGTTGCGCAGGCCCCGCAAGGTGACCATGCCGGCCGCCTCGCCGTTGTGCTCACCCAGCCACTGCGCGCGCCAGCGTTCGGCCAGCGGCCCTTGCAGCGCGGCGTCGATGCTAAGCGTGGGCAGCGCCGCCAGGGCTTGCAGTTCGTGTTGCACGGCGTCGAAGGGAATGCCGAGGTCGGTCAATGGCTTCCACACCTGCGGCTGTTGCGCCAGGGCTGCCAGGCGCTGGCCCAGCGCCCGCTGGTCTTCAGCGGGCGACACCAGCTGGCTCAGCGCGTTGTAGCCGGCAAGATCGCCGCGCTTGACCAGCGCGTCCAGCTTGTTGGCCACTTGGGCCTGCCTGCGCAGCAGTTCATCAGCGTTGGCGCCGCGCACCAGAAAGAACTGGCTGGTGGGCGTGAAGCCGGTGATCTCGCCAATCTGGCGCGCCTGCTGCAACAGCGGCGCGGGCAGGCTCAACCATTGGCGCAGGTCGTCCTGGATGACAAGCCGGCTGATGCCGCCCACGGTGGCGGCGCTGAGCGCCAGCGCGCCGACCACCAACAGCACGCGCCGGCCCGCCAGGCGTTCGCGCAGGCGCAGGGCGGCCTCGGCGGCTTGCAGCAGGGGCGGCCACGGGCGGGGTTGCCAGCCGTTCATCCAGGCCGGCAACTGACACACTGTGCAGGCGTAAGCGCCCAACAGGCCAGCCGCCGAAAACACGGCGGTCTGCGTCAAGGCGGGAAACGGGGTGAAGGCCAGCGCGATATAGCCGACCAGACTTGCCGCCAGGCTGATGCTCAGCCCCGGCAATACGCGGCGCAACGCGGGCCACGCCCGCCAGTCGGGCATGCCATAGCTTTTGCCTAGCCAGTGCATGGGAAAGTCCACCGCCACGCCGATCAGGCTGGCGCCGATCACCAGCGTCAGCACATGGATCGAACCGAACACGGCAACGCAGGCCACCGCCCCGGTCAGCAAGCCCACCGCCACGGGCACGAACGCCAGCAAGGCGCGCACGCGGCGCAGGGCTAACAGCAGCACCAGCACGATGCCCGCCAAGGCGATGGACCCAATCCACGTGCTTTCCGCCATGGCCTGCGCCCGCCCGGCGGCGGCGTACAGCGGGCCGCCTGCCACCAACAATTCAGCGCCGTCGGCGCGCAGCGCTTGCCGGGCTGCATCGATGCGCGCCGACAGGTCTTGCGGCGCGTCGGTGTCGAAAGCGTCCGCACGGGTTTCCGCCCGCACCAGCACCCAGCGCCTGTCGCCGTGTTCGGCTTGCAGCGTGCCGCTGCCCATGTCGTATTGCACCGCGCCGCCGGGGCGCAGCGCCTGTTCGGCGCGCCGCGTCAGGCCCAGCCAGTCCTGGTCCACGGACACCAGCCCCGACGATGAAAACGGGTCGGACAATTCACGCGCGCGCCGCTGGGCGTAGGCGGTGGGGGCGGAGCTTAGTTGTTCGCGGTCGGCCATGGGCAGCATGGCAAGCCGGCCAGCCAGCAGTTGCGCGCGCAACGCGGGCACGTCCACATTCAATTCAAGCTGTACCGACGCGAACAGGCCGCTTCCCCGCAGGCGCTCGGCCAAGGCGCGCGCGGGGGCAACCGGGTCGGCGCCAGGCGGTGCGGCCACCAGCGCCAGCAACTGCCGCGACAGCGGTTCCTGGATGCGGGCTTCGGCCAATTGCCGCGAGGCGTCGGCTTGGGCGCGCGGCACCAGTTCCATCAGGTTGGCCGACACCGGCCAGCCATGGCGGCACTGCCATGCTCCCACGCACAGCACCAGCAACAAGCCCAGCTTGAAGAGGCGGGGCAGCCAGCGCTCAATCGGCAAACGCACGTTGCTCCTCGGGAGTCAGTGCGTCGGCGGGCGCCGCGTCCGTCATTTGCAGGACGCTGCGGTCGCCCTGGGTTTCACGCAGCTCGATGCGGTCGACAAGCTTGCCGCCATTGATCTGGATGTTGTCGAAAATCTGGCGCAGCAAGGCGGAGCGGGGCGTCAACAGCAACTGCCATGCGCCGGCCTGGCCCGTCAGCGTCAGGTCGAAGTTTTCTTGCAGGCCTTTCGTGTCGCCCGCCAGCACCGCCAGGAACAGGCGGTTCTCGCGGCTGGAGCCGGTTTGCTGCGGCAGGGCTTGCCAGGCGCCGGAGTCGTCGCGCCGCGAAATCCCGTTGGCGTTGATGCGCAGATCTTGCGCGATAGGCGTGCGCAGCAGCCACAACAGCCCCTTGCCGGCGGCCAGCGTGAAGTCGCCCCGGCTGGTCAGCGGCTGCGGCAGCGAGCGCAGGAATTTTTGCTGCACGAAGTGGCCGCGCACGATGGGCGTGGCGCGCAACTGGGCTTGCAGCTCGTCCAGGCCAAAGGCGTGGGCGTGCGCGGGCAGGGCGGCCAGCAACAACAGCAAGGCCACATGATGCGCGGCGGCGCGCGCGGTCTGGAGGCGAGTGACCCAAAGCAGGGAACGGAACACGTTCATGCCCAGCGCCTTCATGTGGCGTGCCTTCATATTCAGCGCGTTCATGTTCAGCCCATTCATGTCGCGGACTCCAGGGATTGCAGCTTGCGCCGCACGGCGTCCACGAAGACGGCGGGCGAGGTCAATTGCATTTCGCGGGTGTCGATGCTCACCGCGACTTGCTCCGAGGTGCCGCGCGTCAGCCGCTGGCCGGTGGCCGCGTCCAGGATCAGGTAGTTGATCTTCAAGCGGTTTTCCCATTCCACCAGTTCGGCGCGCACCGTCAGGCGCTGGCCGAATTGGGCCGGCTGGGCGTAGCGCAGATGCAGGTCGATCACCGGCCAGGCGTAGCCGCTGGCGCGCATGGCGTCGTAGTTGTGGCCCAGTCGGTCCAGCAGTTCGCAGCGCGCCTGTTCCAGGTACTTCACGTAGTGGCCGTGCCACACGACGTTGAGCGAATCGACGTCGAAGAACGGCACGCGGATGTCGATTTCCGCGCCGATAAGGCCTCGTTTACGCATCGTCTTTCCAGAAGGGGTAGAAGTTGAACCACTGTAGCGGCGCCTGGCGGCAATGCGCGGCCAGGCGGTCGGCGTAGCGTTGCGCCCAGTGGGCGATGCGTTCCTGGCGCGTCGCGCGCGTCCATTCGATGCCGTCGGACAGGCGTTCCATGGCGACGCGATAGCGTGCGCCGTGGCGCGTGCAGAACAGCACATTGACGGGGCAGCGCAGCAGGCCGGCCAGCAGCCACGGCCCTTGCGGCAGCGCGGCGCGGGCGCCCAGGAAATCAACCAGGGTGGTGCGGTCGCCTTGCAGCGGCACGCGGTCGCCGGCAATGGCAAGCCATTCGCCACGCTCCAGCCGCTGCGCCAGGTCCAGCATGACGGGCGCGTCCAGTTCGCTGACTTGAATCATGCGCAGCCCGCCGCCCGCTTCGCCCAGCAGGCGGTTGAAGTGGACCGCATGCTTGCTGTGCACCAAGACGTTTAGCCGCAGCAGGCCGGACTGTTCGGCCAGCGCGCGGCAGACTTCGATATTGCCCAGGTGCGAGCCCACCAGGATCTGGCCCCGGCCCACGCCCATTTGCGCATGCAGGCCGTCGGGGTCGGTGATGTCCAGGTGCGACATCGTGATCTTGCCTTGCCAGACGTCCAGCTTGTCCAGCATGGCGTCGGCAAACGCCAGGTACTGGCGGTATACGGGCAGGGTGCGCGGCAGCGGCACGGGTTGCGATGGATGCTGCGAGGGGGGCTGCCGTTCTTGTCGCAGCGGCGCGGTTTGCGACAGCCGCTGCTGGTACTGCGCGATGGCACGCCGCGCGCGGCCGCCGAAGGCGTAGAAGTACAGCACAACCAGCCACACCACCGGCGCCACGACGCGGCGGCCCAGCTTGCGGGCGGCCCAGGCCGTCAGGCGCATCAGCGCGGGGCTGCCGCGTTCAGTCTGGTGGGCCCAGTGGGGATCGGCGGCGCTCAAGGGCGCGCCTTTTGCGCCAGGCGGCGCCAAAGCAAGGCGGGCGCGCGGCCCAGCATGCCGAAGAACAGCCGCGCGTGCATGCGGCTGATCAGCAGGTTGTCGCGCAGGCCCTTGAAGTGCGACACGCCGCCTGCGGGGTAGGTGACGCGGGTGGGCAGCCACGCCATCGGCACGCCGCGCCAATGCAGGCGCACCAGGATGGCGATGTCGAAATCCATGCGGCGGCCCACGCTGGCCTGCTCAAGAACCGGCAGCACGCGCGCCAGCGGATAGACGCGAAAGCCGCACATGGCGTCGGGGATGTCGAATGACAGCGTGTTGATCCATACCCAGACGCGGGTCAGCCAGCGCCCATAAAGACGGCTGCGCGGCACGTCGTCGCCATAGACCGGCGCGCCGCAGATCACGGCTTGCGGGTGGGCGCGGGAAGCGTCGGCAAAGGCCACGGCGTCTGCCAGTGCGTGCTGGCCGTCGGCGTCCACCTGCAAGGCGTGGGTGTAGCCGAACGTGGCGGCGGCGCGCAGGCCGTCCTGCACCGCCGCGCCCTTGCCGCCGTTTTCGGCGCGGCGCAGCAGATGTGTGCGGGGCTGCTTGGCCAGCGCGTCCAGCACGGCGGCGCAGCCGGGTTCGGAGCCGTCGTCCACCAGCACGCAGGGCAGGCCCTGTGCCGCCAATTGCGCATGCACGGCCGCGACGGTGGCGCCGTGGTTATAGACGGGGATGACGGCGCAGAGCTTATGCAGCGGCATGGCCGTCCTGTTGCAGAATGCGGCCGGACGAGCAGGGGGCATCGTCCACCGTGCAGGTGAAATACAGCTTCTGCCGGGCGTCGTCCCAGCGCAAGGCAAGCTGGGCCTGGTCACCGGGGCGCAACAGGCGCTGGAACTTCAAGGCTTCCATGCCGGCAAAGCGCAAGCCGGGGCAAAGATCGCGCTGGGCGATCGACACGGCCCAACTGATCTGGGCCACGCCAGGCACCACGGGCACGGACGGAAAATGGCCGCTGAAGAATGCCAGGTCGTGGGGAATGTCCAGCGTGTAGCGGCGTTCGTTGGCGGGCTGGCCGGGCACTTCCTGGGTGATGGGGGCCACCGGGCGCGGGCCGGCCGCCGCGTCGAACAAAGCCTGCGGCAGCTTGCCTTGTGCATTGCTGGGCAGGTGCCTGAAAAAACGCCACGCGCGCGGAATGGCCAGGGATTCGAATCCGGCGCCCAGGTGCGCGCGCAGCGCGTCAACGACGGTTTTGCGTCCTTGGTTGCGCAGCGCGTGCAGGCCCGTGGCCGACAGCGCCACCAGCCCCGTCAGGCGCGTGGCGCCGGTGGCGCGGCCCACGCGCGCGTCGCTGACATAGGCATGGCGCATCAAGCACTGTTCCAGCATGGGCAACGAGATCCGCTTTTCTTCGATCTTGAGGATGCGGTCCAGGCGGCCCAGTAGCTGGAAGCCGTTGGGGGTAAGCTGCGCGCCGTCCGCGGTCTGTTCGTCGGCGGTATTTACCCACGGCGACTGCACGCGCAAGGCGCCGTCTGCGTTCACGCTGATGGCCGCGCCCGGCAAGGGCTGCCAATCGGCCGACCCGCAGCGCCAGGCCACCGCGCCGGTTTCAGAGCTGCCGTAGATTTCGGTGGGGCGCAGGCCCAGTTCGCGTTCAATGTCGTCGGAAACCTCGGGCGGCAGCGCGCCGCCCGACGAGTGGATGCGTAACAGCCGGCCGCGCAGTTGAGCCCAATCCAGCCGTTGGCCCAGGCGGCGCAGCAAGGCGGGGCTGGCGATCCAGGTGAAGGTCGGGTAGCGCAGGCTGGCCTGTTGCAGCTCTTCGGGATAGAGCCGTTGGCGGCGGTCGATCTGCCGGCCCGCGCACAGCGGCCACAGCACTCGGAACGGCAGGCCATACATGTGCTGGGCCGAGACGCTGCCCAGCACGGGCGCATCCAGGTCGGGCCATTGCTGCTGCAAGGCCTGGACCTCAGCCGACAACTGCCGCCATGGTTTGTGCAGATGCTTGGGCGTGCCGCTGGAGCCCGAGGTACACAGCACCAGGCTCAAGGACAGGTCCAGGCGGGCGGGCGCCAGCGGGGGATGGTCTTGCAGATCCGCCAGCCGCCATTGCCGGGCGGGCGGCAGGGGCAGGTCGGCGTCGGTGAGCCATCCGGTGACGTCCGCGTCCAGCGCGGCGCAGGTGGCGGGTTGGGCATCGCCGGGAAGCACGGCGATGATGCCCGCGCGCCAGCAGGCGAAGAGAGCGATCGCCAGCGCCGCGGCGTCGTCGAACCACAGCGCGACGCGTTGCGGCGCGCGCGCCTGCAAGGCTCCGGCCACGCGCAGGCTGGCTTGCGCGAAGGCAGCGCGCGCAAGCGGCGGCTCGTCGGCAATGCACGTGCTGTCGGTATCGTCCGACGGCAGCAGCAGGTGTTCCAGCGGTGTCCAGCGCATGGCTTAAGCCGCCTTCGCGGCTGCCGGGCGCAGCAGCCATTCGCCTGCCATCAGCAGGCCCATCAAGCCATAGCTGATGGCGCCGTTATAGGCCACCCACCAGCTCCACGGCCCCCACGCGGCCAAGCCCGCCGCGATCGCGCCGTTCAAGGCGAAAAATACGCACCAGGCGCGCGTGACGTTGCGCGTATAGCGCACGCCTTCGGGCGGCAGGTTGGGGTGGCGCAGGCGCGCCAGTTGTTCGACCACCGGGCGGCCCACGCGCAGGCTGGCGCCGAAGATGGCCAGCATCATCGCGTTGACCATCACGGGATACCAGCGCAGCCATGCCTCGGTATTGGACACGGCAAGAATCAAACAGAAGGTGACGGCGACGGCGGGCAGCAAACGGCCGCCGGGCTGTCCGGTGCGCGCGGTCAGGCCGCGCAGCAGCCACAGAACGGCCAGCGGCAAGGCCAGCCACGCGGGGCTGACCCGGCCCAGCGTTGCGTGCACCACGAAGGGGTACGCCACGCCGGCCACGGCCAAACCGGCCGCCACGCCGCGTCTCATGCGTCGGGAGCCTGCTTTTGCCACATGGCCTGGACCACGTCCTCGACGGTTCGCACCGTGCGGAAGTCGTTCGCGTCCAGCTTGCGGCCGGTCTGGCGGCGCACGTGGTCGATCAGGTCGATGGCGTCGATGCTGTCGATTTCCAGATCGGTGTACAGATTGGCCTCTGGCGTGACGCGCTCGGGTTCGATCTCGAACAGTTCGACCAGCGCATCGCGCAGCGTATTGAAGATGTCCTCGCGGGTATGCATCGTGGGCTCCGTGCGTCAGGCGCGCCGCTGCGCGGTGACAAAGGCCGCCAGGCTGTTGATGCTGGTGAAATGCTCGCGCATGTTGCGCGTTTCAGGGTCGATGGCGATGCTGTAGCGCTTTTGCAGCGCCAGGCCCAGCTCCAGTGCGTCGACCGAATCCAGCCCCAGCCCGTCGCCAAAGAGTTGCGCGTCGGACGCGATGTCGTCGGGGGTGATGTCTTCCAGCCCCAGCGATTCGATGACGAGCGTCTTGAGCTCAAGTTCCAGTTGGTTCATCCCGCTTCAACTCCACTACCACCCACCGGGGTGGCTTGTTCGTTCATGACAGCACCGGCGGGCGCGCGCGCCAGCTCGGCTTCGAAATAGGCATGTAGCCAGGCATTCATCTTGCGTCCGGCGGCGGGCAGGGGGTGCGCGCTGCTCCAGACGGTGGGGTCGATGTCTTCGCCCACCTGGATCACATAGCGCATCCGGCGCGCCGGAATGCGGTACCACGGTTCGCCCTTGGTCAGGCTGCGCGGGTTCATCTGAATGACCACGGGCGTGACGACTCGCGCCCCGCGCAGTGCAATGGCGCAGGCGCCCCGGTGAAATTGCGGCAAGGCGTCGGGGGGCGTGCGCGTGCCCTCCGGAAAGACGATCAGGGTTTCGCCGTTGCGCAGCACGTCGGCCGCGCGGTCGAACATGTCGAAGCTCTCGTCGTTCGTGATGTAGCCGGCGTTGGCGACGGGGCCGCGCGTGAACGGGTTGGTGGCCAGGCCGTGCTTGACGATGCAGTTGGCGTTCTTGACATGGCCCACCAGGAAGACGACGTCGAGCAACGACGGGTGGTTGGCCAGAATCATCTGCCCGGGCTTGCCCAGGCGTTCGGCGCCCTTGAATTCCACGGTCAGGATGCCCACGCGAACCATGAACCGGATGAACAGGCGGAACGTGCCGTTCAGCGCCCAGCGCGCGCGGCGCTGGCGTTCCAGCTTGCCGCCCGGCAACAGGCGCTGGGGCGGGAAGACCAGCACGCGCAACAGCACGCCGCCCACGCCGAACATCGTGAACGCCACGCCGGTGGCCAGCAGGCGCCAGAGCCAGAAGTCCTGGCGGGTTTGGGTGGGGCTTGTCATGCGTTGCGGGTCCAGGTCCAGCGTCGGGCGCGATTCGCATGCCCCCAGGAGGGGGTGCGCAGCGTCAGATGGCGCAGCAGATTCAAGGGGTTGGGCCAGGCTTGGGATGCCTTGGCGGCCGAGGTGGCCTCCGCGTCAGGTCGCGGGGCCGGCTCGGCCGACATGGCCAGCGTCCATTCCGTGCCCGCGCGCAGGTGGAAGGCGGCGGCGTAGGTGTAGGGCACGTCGTCGATCCACGGGGCATAGGGGGCGGGCGGGCGCTCTTCGGCCAGCACCACCAGCACGTCTTCATGCCCCTGGTCCAACAACATGGCGCCTTCGATGAAGGCGTGTTCCAGGCCGTCGTCGTCCACGGAAATGGCTACGGATTCGGTGGTTTCGCGGCGTATGATCGACCACTGCGCGGCAATGGCGTTGTGCACCGACAAGCCAAACGCGGTAGGTGACAAGGGTTCATCCGCCGCCAAGGATTGCAACAGGCCAAAATTGCGGCTGGTTTCGCCGTGCCGCGAGGCGAACACCAGGGGCATCGCGGGGCGGTCGGCAGCCAGCGGCCACGCGCACTCGAACACCGCGCGAGCCAGTGGGCTGAGTCGGCGGCGTTGCATGGGCGGCAAAAAATCCAGGCGGGGCGCGCGTGGGTTATCAAGAGGGCAGTAAGGGTGTTGCGCCCAGTAAAACCAGTCGTCGGGCGACTCCATTCCTTGCGTCCAACCTTGCCATTGCGCGATTGAAAACGTCAACATAGCGCGCGATTCTACTATGTCGAGTTGCGCAGACTTTGTTTTTAATGGTTACTTTGTCCTTGTCTATTAGCTAGGGGACAGGTTTGTAAAAAATATAATCGGTTACTTGTTGCTGTGGCTATTCAGGAACTATTCATGTATTGGGCGGACCAAGGCGCCGCTGATCGCTATCAAGCAAAGGACTTGTCCCTGGACGATGCGGCGCGCGCCTCCGGGCGAACAGGCCGCAAAGCCCAGGAAGACTGGCGGGTCAGCCGGGCACTGAAGCATGAAGTAAGGCGGAAGGCCGATCCTGGCGCGATGATGTCGCTTAGCCACAGCGGCGGCCACGCGGTTTGCGCCAGCGCGCCCGCGGGATGGCCGCTGGGGGCGGATCTTGAAAGCCTGCGTCCGCGCGATTTTTCCCGGCTGGCGCAGTGGGTATGCACGCCGGAAGAGGCCGCCGCGCTGGCGGCGCTGACCGGGCCGGCGCAATGCCAGCACTTTTATCTGCTGTGGACCCTGAAAGAGGCCTTCATCAAGGCGGCGGCGCTGGATTTCCCGGCGGATATGGCCTTGTTCGGGCTGAATCCGGGTCCGGATGGCCAATGGCGCTTGCGTGCGCCGCCCGGTCATTGGCGGGCGTGCAGTTGGCGCCTGGGCAGCGCGTGGATGGCGTCGGTGGTCTGGCGGGCGCCGACTGATAACACAACGTATCCAGCCTGGCGCGGCGCCGTGGGTTGCGAATTGCCTGCGCTAACACTTGTTGGCGAATGGCTACGCGACGCTGACTGATATCGCTGGCAGGCAGGTCTTGCAAGTTGGCACTTTGTTCTGCCCTTCGTTTTGTCCTTCGGACTTAAAGATGTATTATGAATGCATGTTTAAAAAGCGATCCCCGATCGCCCTCCAAGGAGCAGCAGATGTTGAGCCCCCAAGTCCGCGCGCTGGTCAAAGCGACCGCCCCCGTCCTCAAGACGCACGGCGTGGCGTTGACGCGCCATTTCTATGCGCGCATGTTCGAACACAATCCTGAACTGAAGCACGTCTTCAATCAGGGCCATCAGGCCGGTGGTCAGCAGCAGCACGCCTTGGCGGGCGCGGTGACGGCGTATGCCGAGCACATCGACGATCCCTCGGTGCTGGCGCCGGTGGTGACGCGTATCGTGCACAAGCACGTCAGCCTGGGCATACGGCCCGAGCACTACGCCATCGTGGGCAAGCATTTGCTGGCGTCCATCCGCGAAGTGCTGGGCGCGGCAGCTACGGATGAACTGGTGGACGCCTGGGCCGCCGCCTACGGCCAGTTGGCCGATCTGCTGATTGCCGAAGAGTCCCGCCTGTACGCGGAATCCGCCGCCAAGCCGGGCGGCTGGACGGGCTGGCGCGCCTTCCGCGTGGTGGGCAAGCAGCCGGAAAGCGCCGAGATCACGTCCTTCTACCTGGCGCCGTCCGACGGCGGGGCCGTACCGGCTTATCGTCCGGGGCAGTATGTGTCGGTGCGCGTGTACGTGCCCGAGCTGGGCCTGATGCAGCCGCGCCAATACAGCTTGTCGGATGCGCCCGGCCAGGACCGGCTGCGCATTTCCGTCAAGCGCGAAGCGGCCGGTGCGGACACGCCGGCAGGGCGTGTGTCCAACGCCTTGCATGACCGCCTGGAAGAGGGCGGCGTGCTGGACGTGGCGCCGCCGCAGGGCGATTTCCATCTGAAGGACGACAGCGATGCGCCCGTGGTGCTGGTGAGCGGCGGCGTCGGCCTGACCCCCATGGTGTCCATCCTGAATCACCTGGTCCGCGCCAACGACGAACGTCAGATCCGTTTTGTTCACGGCTGTCGCAACCGTTCGGTGCACGCCATGAAAGACCATGTGAACCAGATTGCGGCCGAGCGCGGCAACGTGCGCAAGGCAGTTTTCTACGAAGAGGTGGGCCACGGCGACCAGGCCGGGGTTGATTACGACCATCGCGGCCGCGTGGACCTGCGAGCCATCACGGACGATGCCATCGTGCCCGGCGCCGACTACTACCTGTGCGGGCCGGCGCCCTTCATGGCCGCGCAACGCGCCGTCTTGCTGGAGCTGGGCGTGGACCCGGGCCGCATCCACGCTGAAGCGTTCGGCACCGGCGGCGCGCCCGCCTGAGCGGTGTATCCTGGCGGCCTGATCTTGCCAGGCCGACCCGGGCCCCCATCCATGCCATGCAACTGACCCGATTCACCGACTTCGGCCTGCGCGTCCTGATGTACCTGACGCAATGCCGTGACCGGCCAGCCGCCGTGACCATCCCGGAGATCGCCGGGCGGTTCGACGTGTCGCGCAATCACCTGGTCAAAGTGGTGCACTTCATGTCGCAGCGCGGCTGGGTCAGCACGGTGCGTGGCAAGGGTGGCGGCTTGCGCCTGGCGCGCGAGCCGTCTGCCTATCAGGTGGGCGACCTGATCCGCGAACTGGAACAGCAAGGGCCCTTGATCGATTGCCGCGAGCCGCCCTGTGCGCTGGACGGCGCGTGCCGGCTGGCGGGCGTGCTGGCGCAGACGCTGGCGGCGTTCTACGACGCGCTTAATGCCTACACCCTGGCCGACCTGGTGCGCGACCCCACCGCCGCCGCCATCATCAAGCTGCACCGCGCCGCCTGAACTGAAACCCAGGGCATGATGTTTTGTTATGGATGCTGCGGCGTTTGGCATTTGCCGGACGGCCCGCGCGCGTTCCAGAATGGAGCCGTTCCCTGTTCTCTTGGATGAAGGCATGCGCGTTTGCGTAATCGGTGCGGGCGTGGTCGGTGTAACGTCCGCCTATTTCCTGGCGCGCCAGGGCCACGACGTGGTGCTGGTGGACAGCCAGGCGCGTCCGGCGGAAGTCTCCAGCTACGCCAATGGCGGCCAGCTCAGCTATAGCTATGTGGCCCCGCTGGCCGGCCCGGGCGTGCTGCCCAGCGTGCCCGGCTGGCTGCTGCGCCAAGATTCCCCGCTGCGTTTCCGGCCCAGGCTGGACCCCCATCAATGGCGTTGGTGCCTGCAATTTGCCTTGGCGTGCCGCGCGTCGGTCGCCAAGGCGTCCACCGCGCAATTGCTGGGCTTGTCCTACCTGAGCCGCGACGTCATGCACACGCTGCTGGAACAGGAAAACCTGGATTTCGGCCATCTGAAAAACGGCAAGCTGATCGCCTATCGCAGCGCGGCCTTGCTGGACAAGGCGCGCGCGCTGGTGGCGTACCAGGCGGGCCATGGCGCCCAGCAGCAGGTGCTGGACGCCCCGCAAACCCTGGCGATGGAACCGGCGCTTGCCGCCATGGGCAGCAAACTGGCCGGCGCCATCTACACCCCCAGCGAAGAAGCCGGCGATTGCCGGCAGTTCACCGAAGGCCTGTTCGACCGCCTGCAATTGCTGGGCAACGTGGAATGCGCGATGTCCAACCCGGTAACCGGCTTGCAGCGGGAAGGCCGCCGCATCGTGGCTGTGAACACGCGCAACGGCGATATCGGCGCCGACGCCATCGTGCTGGCCACCGGCATCGGCACCCGCGCGCTGCTCAAGCCGCTGGGGCATGACGTGCCCTTGTATCCGCTGAAGGGCTACAGCCTGAGCGTGCCCCTGGCTGACGACGACACCGTGGCCCCGCGCATCAGCGTCACGGACTACGAGCGCCGCATTGTCTACGCGCGCGTGGGCAAGGTGCTGCGCATTGCGGCCATGGTCGATATCGGCAGCGCCAACGCCGATATTGATCCGGCGCGCGTGGCGCTGTTGAAGCAACAGGTGCGCGAGGCGTTTCCGGCCCTGGACCTGACCCAGGCCATCCCCTGGGCCGGCCTGCGTCCCGCCACGCCCACCGGCAAGCCGCTGATCGGGCGCAGCCCCGCAGCCGACAACCTGTGGCTCAACATTGGCCAGGGCGCCTTGGGCTTTACCTTGGCCTGCGGCAGCGCCGCGCTGCTGACGGCGCAGATGGCCGGCCTGGAATTGCCGCTGGACCCCGCGCCGTTCCGGCCTTGAATCCAGAAGGGTTCAAGATTCACGGGCGTTCAATACAGGCCCACGCCGCGCAGCCATAGTGTTGCTCTCTAGCGGGAGCATCCATGAGCATTTTCCAAAGAACCACCATCGCGCTGGCGCGTAGCCCCGCGATGGGGCGCGCCATGCGGGCGGTGGCGGCGCGCACGTCGCTGGCGCAGCGCTTTGTGGGCGGGGCGGACGTAGACGCCGCCGTGCGCACCGCGCTGCGGCTGCGCGACGCGCACGGCATCCGGGCGTCGCTGTTCTACCTGGGCGAATACGTGGCCGAGCCGGCCGCCATCGAGCACAACGTGTCGGAGGCCATCCGCGCTTGCGGCGCGCTGGGCGCGGCGGGCCTGGATGTGCACGTGTCGGTGGACCCCACCGCCATCGGCTACATGGCCAGCGACGCGCTGGGCGAGGCCAACGCGCGGCGTATCGGCGAGGCGCTGCGGCAGGCGGCTGGGCGGAAGATAGGGCAGACGGCGAGGCAGGGGACAGGCCCGGCGACAGGACAGGCAACGGGCCAGGACACGGGCCAGGCGGCGCGGGCGGGACAGCACTGGATGGTGTTGGACATGGAAGATGCCGGCATCCGCGAACGCACCTGCGTCTTGCACCGCAGCTTGCTGGAAGCGGGCCTGCCGGCTGGCCTGACCTTGCAGGCGCGGCGGCGGCGCACGCCCGAAGACCTGGCCTGGGCGATCCGCCAGCACACGTCCTTGCGCCTGGTGAAGGGCGCGTTTCCCGAGCGCGCGCTGGACCACGCGGGCCGCGACCGCATCGACCACGCCTATCTGGACGCGGCCGCCATCATGCTGTCGCGCGAGGCCCGCGAGGCCGGCTTCTACCCGGTGTTCGGCACGCACGACGACCGCCTGGCCGGCGCCATCATGGCCTTGGCGCGCGAACGGGGCTGGTCGCCCGACGCGTTCGAATTTGAAATGCTCTATGGCGTGCGGCCGGACTGGCAACTGGCGCTGCGCGACCTGGGCTATAACGTCAGGGTTTATCTGCCCTTTGGTGGCGATTGGTGGCCCTACGCCATCCGCCGCGTGGGCGAAAACCCCGGCAATGCCTGGCTGCTGGCCCGTTCGTTAAAGGCCGATGGCGGGTACTTCGGTTAGCGGCCCGATTGCCTTGCCGGGGCTCCTTGCATCTTTGCTTGCTTCTCTGGTGGCATCTTTGCGTTGTTCTTTGCTGCCTCTTTTGGCCCATTCTTCTGGCGCGGTTTTCCAACGATCTCATGGCCGTCACCCAACACATCTGGCATTGCGGCGCGGGCTTGCCCGGCGACGTGCTGATCGCGGACCTGCGCGCTTATCGGTACGCGCCGCATTTCCACGACGCCTGGTCCATCGGTGCTGTGGAACACGGCCACTGCGCGTTCACCGTGCATGGCGTGGCGCATTCGGCCGCCGCGGGCGATCTGGTGGTGATCGCGCCCGGCCAGGTGCACACGGGCGGCACGTCGGATGCGCCCTTGTCTTACCGCATGGCGTATATCGACGCCGCCTGGTTCGACGACCACGCGCAGGCCTTGTTGGGTGCTGTCTCGCGCTTGGCCGGGCCGGTCATCACGGCGCCCGCGCTGTGCACACAATGGTTGGCCGCGCTGACGCCAGCCGCTATCCCCGATAGCGAACGCCGCGAACGCATTTCGGCCGCCTTGTTTGGTCTGCTGGCGGCGCACGGCAAAGCCATCGGCGCGGAGCATATAGACGGCGCCAATTGTGCAGACGGCGCCAATGGCGCGGACCGTGCTGACGATGCCCGCAGTGCCGATGGGAAGGACGCGGCGGACGTCTGCGCCTTGCTGCGCGAACGCATGACCGCCGACCCGGCTTGCGCGCCGGACCTGGAAGCGCTGGCCCGCGCGCAGGACCGTCACCGCACCACGCTGGTCAAGCAGTTCGCGCGCCGTTACGGGCTGCCGCCGCAGGCCTGGCTGCGCAATTGGCGGGTGGCGCGGGCGCGGGTGTTGTTGCGCGCCGGCCTGCCCTTGGCGCAGGCCGCCCAGGCCGTGGGCTTTGCGGATCAGGCGCACCTGACCCGCGTGTTCAAGCAGGTTTACGGCAGCACGCCGGGCGCGCTGCTGCGCGCGGATTCCCAGACGTTGCGAGCGCGGGGCGTTTCGATCCGGTAGTCCGAATATTTGCGGCTGAAGAACGTGGCCCCCAACTGCTCGGCCGCCAGCAAGGGCGCACGCGGGTCAGCCGCGATTTCCCCGCGCAGGTTGCCGGCGCCATGCACAAACCCCACAAAGTCCGAGTGCGTATACCGCGCGTATTCCTGCACCTGATGCACGATGCCCAGCGCCGCGCCGGGGTAGGTTTCTTCAGACGCCACGGCCAGGCCCAGCCGCTTGCCGGTCATGCGCGCCTTGACCCGTTCCGGCTCCGGCCCGCTGCCCGCGTAGTGCGTGAACGAGCGGTCAAAGAACGCCTTGGTCTGCGCCGACATGCCGTACCAATAGATAGGCGTGCAGATCAGGGCGCCGTCGGCCGGCAGGAAGTGTTCCAGGAACAACTCCGGATAGCGGTCTTCGGGCGCGGGCTGGTGCCGCAGGTCCGACAGAAAGCCGTTGAGGTAGTCATCCAGAAAGAGCAGGGTGGTGGCAAGGCCGGCGGCGTTCGCGCCGCGTTGCGCGGCCGCGCCCAGCGCCGCGCTGTTGCCGTCGCGGCGGGGGCTGCCCACCAGGATAAGCAAGCGTTGAGTGGGCTGATTTAAATTCATGGTGAGTCCCTTGGGTGGGTTCAGAGTCAAGGCATCAATGTAGGGATCAAGCGATCCGGCGACAAATGACGAATCCTTGATTACGATGAATCCAATTCATCTAAAGGAATGCTGGAAAAGGAGCGCCAGAACCCCATGTTTGCGACCCTGCCCGTCACCGCGCTGCGCACCTTCGAGGCGGCCGCCCGACTGCGCAGTTTCAAGCTGGCCTCGGTGGAACTGGCCGTGACGCCCACGGCGGTCTCGCACCAGATCAAATTGCTGGAACGCCAAGTGGGTGTGGCGCTGTTTGACCGCGTGCCGCGTGGCGTGCGCTTGACCGACAGCGGCGCGCGTCTGTTCGCCAGCGTGCATGGCGCCTTGCTGGAGATTGCGCAGACGCTGGATGCCTTGCGTCCCGAACCCGCATCGGGCGCGCTGACCCTGTCCACCACGCACTCCTTCGCGGCGTTGTGGCTGGTGCCACGCCTGGGACGCTTTCACCAGGCCTATCCGCAATATCAGTTGAACCTGCAAACCGGCGCGGATGCGGTCGACCTGTTGCAAGACGCCAGCGTGGACGTGGCGGTGCGCTACAGCCGGCAACGGTATCCGGCCTTGCATACGGCGGCCACGTTGCCGGAATGGTTCGGCGTCTACGGTGCGCCGTCGCAAATTACCCAGTTGGAAAAAAGCGCGGATAAGCGCGCACCGCCACCCGCGTCCCCGCCCACCCCCGCGCTGGTCACCGTGCGTTGGCGCGATTCCGATTTGTACGACCAAGGTTGGCGCGCCTGGTGCCAGGCGGCGGGTTTGCCGGCATGGCAGGCGCCGTCGGCGGTGCACGCCTATGAGGAAGAACACTATGCCTTGCAGGCCGCCATTGCGGGGCAAGGATTGGTGCTGGCCAGTTCCGTGATGGTGTCCGACAGCGTGCGCGCCGGCACCCTGGCCGCCTACCGGCCACAGGTGCGGGTGCCGGGCGCGGCCTACCAGGCGCTGTGCGCGCCCGGGCGCGAACGCCATCCGCCGGTCAAGGCTTTCCTGGCGTGGCTGACGCGGGAATTCCAGGCATGACATCGGCAGCCTGGCGGCGGTCGGGGCGCGGCAACAAGGGCAGCGCCGCCAGCATCAGCGCGCCCGCCAGCACCCAGGCGGCGGGCCACGAACTGGCCGCGACCACGTGCGGAATCGCAAGCGGCGTCAGGAACAAGCCCAGGTAGACGCAACTATTGGCCATGCCCAGCGCCGTGCCGGCGCGCGCGGCGCCCGCCAGCGTGGCCAGTTCGGTATACGCCACGCCATGCCAGGCGGACGCGCAGATGCCTGCCGCCGCCAGCAGGCCCGCCATGGCCAACACCGCGCCCGCCGCCGTGGGCGCAGCGCTGACCGCCCACGCCACCGCGCCCAGCGCCGCAAACAGCAGAAAGCTGCATTGCGCGCAGCGGCGCAGATAGGCGCGCCGGTTGCCGTGGCGATCGGTCCATCGGCCGCTGGCGATGCGCGCCACCATGGCGCCCAGTTGTACCGCCACCATGACCGCGGTCAGCGTGCCGATGCCGGCGTGGCTGACGTCATGCAGGAATACCGTGGCGAAGGTCAGCACGGCAAATTGCGGGCAGCACATCAGGCCGATGGCGGCGGCGGCGCGCCAGACGCGCGCGTCCCGCAGCGGCGAGGGTGCGGTGCGTCGGCCCGTGGCCGGCAAGCCGTGGCCCGCTTGGGCAGGCTGGGCGGATTGGGCGGGTCCAGCAGATTGGGCCGGCTGACGAGGCTGGTCGGATTGTCCGGGTTGAGCAGATCGAGCGGGCTGGCGAGGCAGGTCGGAGGCCGGCTCGCGCAGCCAGCAAGCGGCAAGCACCGCCGCTGCCCCGCACATCAGTGCCAGCACGCCGAACACCGCCGCAAAGCCCGCGTGCGCCGCCAGCCAGGGAAGCAGCAGCGCGCCCAAGCCGCCGCCCAAGGGCACGGCGGTCTGGCGGATGCTCATGGCCAGGCCGCGCTCGCCGTCGTCAAACCAGGCCATCACCGCCCGGCCGCTGGCGCCGTTGACACTGCCGCCCAGCATGCCGACCAGCACCAGGCCCACCGCCAACAGCCACAGGCTGGGCACGGTGGCGCCATCCGGCGAGGCAAAGCCGCTCATCCAGGCCAGCGCCGCAGCGGTCGCGCCCAGACCGGTCAACAGTACCGGGCGGTCGCCCCAGCGGTCGGTCAGCAAGCCCCAGGGCAGTTCGAACAGGGCCACGCCCAAGCCCATCAAGCCTAGCGCCAAGCCCAACTGATCGTTGTCCAGGCGGTAACCGGCGCGCATGAACACCGCCGTGGTGGGCAAGCCCGCCGCCGCGGCGGAGAAGGCGGCGTTGGCGGCTACGCCCACCGCCAGCACTTTCCAGCGATGGGTAGGGCGGAGCGCGGAGTTGGGCACGGGGTAGGGCGCGAGGTGAGGCGCCGGATGGGGAGCCGGGTGGGGCGCGGGGTGGAGTAAGGGCGGCGTCGAGGGCACGGACATGCAGAACTCCAAGAGCAGGTAACAAGGACCCAGCCAGTTTGCGCATCTGCTATCGTTTTGAAAATCAGGAAATATTGCGTCAATTGTTTTGAAAAACAGGACTATTCAATGCGGCCTGTCACCTTTGACCTCGATGTGCTGCGCAGCTTTGTCGCGGGCGTGGACCTGGGTAGTTTTGGCCGCGCGGCCGACCGCCTGGGCCGCTCGACGTCCGCCATCAGCGCGCAGATGAAAAAGCTGGAGGAACAGGCGGGCGTGCCGCTGCTGCGCAAAGCCGGGCGCGGCCTGGCGCTGACCGAGGCCGGGGAAACCATGCTGGCCTATGGCCGCCGCCTGTTGGAATTGAACGACCAGGCCGCGCGCGCGGTGCAGGGCGGCGAGCTTTCCGGCCGGGTGCGGCTGGGCATGCAGGAAGATTTTGGCGAGATGGTGTTGCCGCAGGTGCTGGGCCAATTCGCCAGGGCGCATCCCAAGGTGCGGATCGAAGCGCGGGTCGCGCGCAATGCCGAATTGCTGGAACGGCTGGCGGTGGGGCAGTTGGATCTGGTCCTGGCCTGGGACTACGACGCGCGCGTGCCGCATGCGGAGCGCTTGCTGGATCTGCCCATGCGCTGGATCGGCCCCGCGCAGCCCACGCACGCGGCCAGCAGCCATGGCACTGACACTGGCTCTGGCTCTGGCACAGGCGCTGGCACTGGCAATGGCAATGGCAATGGCAATGGCCATCGCGATCGCAATGGCAATCGCGATGGCGATGGCGATGTGCCCTTGGTGGCGTTCGAGGCGCCGTGCCTGTTTCGCACTTGCGCCACCGATGCCCTGGACCGTGCCGGCCTGCATTGGCTACCCGCGTTCACCAGCCCCAGCCTGGCTGGGCTGTGGGCAGCGGTGTCGGCGGGTTTAGGCTTGGCCGTGCGCACGCCCTTGGGCTTGCCCGCCGGCGTGCGCGCGTTGGCGCCGGGCGAACAGGGCCTGCCGGCATTGCCGTCGATTGCGCTGTCGCTGTATCTTGCCCATGCGCAGCCCGATCCCGTGACCGCCGCCTTGGGCGATATCGTGCGGCGATGCATCCAGGACAGCGCCGCCGCCTGGGCGGCCCCTGCCGTTTCCTCCTCCCCGTCTTCCCCAACCGCTTCCCCCTCCGCTTCCCCCTCATCCTCCCCATTCAAGCCCCCGCGCGCCAAGGTCCATCCATGAATCGCTTCCACGAAATGTCGGTGTTCCTGGCCGTGGCCGAGGCGCAGAGCTTTGCCGCCGCCGCGCGGCGCCTGGACATGTCCGCGCCCACCGTGACGCGCAGCGTCGCGGCGCTGGAGCGGCGGCTGGGCGCCTTGCTGCTGGTGCGCACCACGCGCAGCCTGCGCCTGACCGAAGCCGGCCAGCGCTACGCCGCCGACTGCCGGCGCATTCTTGAAGAGGTTGAACAGGCCGACGACGCCGCCGCCGGCGTAATGGCCGTGCCGCGCGGCGCGCTGCATGTCACCGCGCCCGCCTTCTTTGGCGAACTGCACGTGATGCCGGTGGTGCTGGGATATCTGCGCGCCCATCGCGAAGTCTCGCTGCGCACGCTGTTGGTGGACCGCGTCGTCAACCTGTTGGACGAAGGCGTGGACGTTGCGGTGCGCATCGGGGCCTTGCCGGATTCCACGCTGACGGCGGTGCCCGTTGGGCACGTGCGCCGCGTGGTGTGCGCCGCGCCCGCGTTTTTGCAGGAACACGGCGCGCCCGAACACCCCGATGCGCTGGCGCGTTTTTGCACGATCACCGCGGCAATGGAAGGGCGCGGCGCGCAGTGGCGCTTCATGCAGGACGGGGAGCCGCGGCGGATGAACGTGTCATCGCAGTTGACGGTGACGTCGTTTCAGGCCGCCGTGCTGGCCGCCTGCGAAGGGTGGGGGCTGACGCAGGTGGTGTCGTACCAGGTGGCCCGCCACCTGAAAAGCGGCGCCTTGCAGGTGGTGCTGCGCGACTTTGAATTGCCGCCGATGCCGGTGCACGTGGTGTACCCGGAAGGCCGCCGCAGTTCGGCCAAGGTGCGCAGCTTTGTTGAATTCTGCGTGGAGGCCTTGCGCTGCGATCTGGCGGCGCTGCCGGTCTGAACCGCCGCGCCCGGGGCGGCGCTGCGCGTTTCCCGTTTTCCTCGCTGTCCTTTCAGCGCTGTCCTTTCATTTTCGGCAATAGTGTCTTGTTGCGGCTGGCCGTTCACGCGGCGGGCGGGGAGGGCCAACATGGAGCCCTCGTTCACCCACTCTGGAAATCTCCATGTCCGCCGCCCCGTTGATCTTCTATAGCTTTCCCCTGTCTGGCCACGCGCATCGAGTCGCCTTGATGCTGTCGCTGCTGAACGTGCCGCACCAGCGTGTTGACGTCGACCTGCGCGGCGGTGAACACAAGCGGCCGGCATTCCTGGCGCTCAATGCGTTCGGCCAGGTGCCGGTGATTGATGACAACGGCACGGTGGTGGCCGACTCGAACGCCATCCTGGTTTACCTGGCCACGCGATACGGCGGCCAGGCCTGGTTGCCCAGCGACCCGGTGGGTGCTGCCGCCGTGCAACGCTGGCTATCGGTGGCAGCGGGGCCCTTGGCCTACGGCCCGGCAACGGCGCGCCTGATCACGGTGTTTGGCGCGCCCCACGACGCGGACACCACCATGGCGCGCGCGCATGCCTTGTTGACGGTCATGAACGGCGAGCTGAGCGGCCGCGATTTCCTGACGGGATCCACGCCGACGATCGCGGATGTGGCTTGCTATGCCTACGTGTCGCACGCGCCCGAAGGCAACGTGTCGCTGGCGGATTATCCGCATGTGCGCGCATGGCTGGACCGTATCGAAAACCTGCCCGGGTTCGTGCCCATGGCACGTACCGCCGCGGGTCTGCAAGCGGCTTGAAACCGGCAACAGCCCCCACGGCAAGGACCACATCATGACGAACGCTGACGCTACGCTGCACAATGCATCCCCCTGGCATGCGGGCGAACGCCTGCTGCAAACGCATGTCGGCATGGCCGAGCGCATGGCGCAGATCGGCCCCAAGGTCATCCGCGACTACATGCCGGACCAGCACCGCGCGTTCTTTGCGCAGTTGCCCTTTATGGTGATGGGCACGGTGGACCCGCAGGGCGACCCCTGGGCCGGCGTGCTGGAAGGCGAACCGGGCTTTGCCGTATCGCCCGACCCGCACACGCTTAGTGTGGCCGCAGCGCCCGACGCCGACGACCCACTGCGCGCGGGACTGGGCCAGGGTCAGCCGGTGGGCCTCTTGGGGATTGAATTGCACACGCGCCGCCGCAATCGCATGAACGGCCGCGTTGCCGCGTGGGATGGCCAGCGCTTTGATGTGGCGGTCACGCAGTCGTTCGGCAATTGCCCGCAGTACATCCAGGCTCGCGACTTCAGCTTTTCGCGTCCGCCGTCGTTGCGCGTTGCCACGGCGCAAGCCGAAACAAACCAGTTGGACGACGCGGCGCGCGCGCTGATCCGCGCGTCCGATACGTTTTTCGTGGCGTCGTATGTGGACGCCCCGGACATGGACCCCGCTGTGAACTCCGACTTAAACCCGGACGTAGCCCCGGCCATGGCCCACAACCCGCGCGCCGGCCGGGCGGTGGACGTCTCGCACCGGGGCGGCAAGCCAGGCTTCGTGCGGGTGGACGGCAATGTGCTGACCATTCCCGACTTCTCCGGCAACCGCTTTTTCAACACCCTGGGTAATTTGACGGCGAACCCGCGCGCCGGACTGGTGTTCATCGACTTTGAGAATGGCGACGTATTGCAGGTGTCCGGCCGCGCGGAAGTGGTGTTGGACAGCCCTGAAATTCAGACCTTCGCGGGCGCGGAACGACTGTGGCGCGTGCACGTGCGCCGCGTGGTGCGCCGCCCCGGCGCCTTGGCGCTGCGGTGGCGGTTCCACGACTACGCCCCGACCGCACTCGCCACGGGGCAGTGGCCCGTTTAGGTGGCGGGCGGCGTCGTCTTCTGCACGACCGTGTCGTCGGGTTCCAGCAGGCGGCCGTCCTGCGCGCGGATTTCCAGGCGCCGCACGGCCTGGCCGCGCTTGCGGTCGATCAGCGTGGAATGGGCTTCGGCGGGGCCGTAGTAGTGCTCTTCGCCCCATTGGCGCAAGCCGACGATCACCGGAAACAAGGCGCGGCCTTTGTCCGTCAGCACGTATTCCTGGTAGGCGCTGCCGTCCGATGCGGGGGCCACGGCAAGAATGCCGTGGGCGACCAGCGTGCGCAGCCGGTCGCTAAGAATGTTCTTCGCCACGCCCAGGCTTTTCTGGAATTCGCCAAACCGCCGGATGCCGTCAAACGCATCCCGCACGATCAGCAGCGACCACCAGTCGCCGATGGCATCTAACGAGCGCGCCACCGGACAGGCGGCGCCTTCAAGGCTGGTGCGTTTGACCATGTTGGGTCCTCAAGCAAAAGGGATGGGCGTAGGGACGGCGGGAACGGCACTAGACAGAACGGTTGCATTATAAAACCTAAAGATCTAGCATTCTGGTTTCTTAATAAAACCGAATAGAACCTATGCCTGACCCCTCACATACTCGTGCCAATCCCGGCGGCTCAGCGGATTCCGTACCCAGCCCCATGCCGACCTCGCTAGTCATGCTGCTGGCCGTTGCTTGCGCCTTGAGCGTGGCCAACGTGTACTACGCCCAGCCCTTGCTGGACGCGATCGGCCGCGAATTCGCGCTCGATCAGGCGGCGGTGGGCGTGGTGGTCACGGCCACCCAATTGGGCTGCGCGGTGGCGCTGCTGTTGGTGGTGCCGTTGGGCGATCTGCTGGATCGGCGCAAATTGATGCTGGGCCAGTTGGCCCTCTTGATGCTGGCCTTGGTGGCGGTGGCGCTGTCAGCCAACACGCCCTGGCTGCTGGCGGGCATGGTGGCGCTGGGCCTGCTGGGCACGGCGATGACGCAGGGCTTGCTGGCCTTGTCCGCCGCCCTGGCCGCGCCCGGCGAACGCGGTCGGGTGGTGGGCGCCGCGCAGGGTGGGGTGGTGATCGGCCTGCTGCTGGCGCGCACGGTGGCCGGCGTGGTGTCCGATGCCTGGGGCTGGCGCGCCGTGTACGGGGTGTCGGCGGTGGTGGCTGCCGTGCTGGCTCTGGTGCTCATGCATCGCCTGCCCCAGCGCCGGCTGCCCACGGCCAACCTGTCTTACGTTGCCCTGCTGCGTTCCATGGCGACGCTGCTGGCCACGGAACCCGTGCTGCGTGTGCGCGGCATGATCGCCTTGCTGATGTTCGCCGCCATCAGCGCGTTCTGGACGGCGCTGGTGTTGCCGCTGAGCGCGCCGCCGCATTCCTTGTCGCACACGGCGGTGGGCGCGTTTGGCCTGGTGGGGGTGTTGGGGGTGCTGATGGCGGCGCGTGCCGGCCGCTGGGCCGATCGCGGCTTGGGCCAGCGCACCACCGGCGCGGGCCTGTTGCTGCTGTGCCTGGCGTGGGCGCCCATCGCGTTGCTGGACTACAGCCTGTGGGCTTTGGCGCTGGGCGTGCTGGTGCTGGACGTGGCGCTGCAAGCCCTGCATGTGACCAATCAGACGATGATCTTCAGCATCAGCACGCAGGCGCATAGCCGGCTGGTCGGGGGCTACATGATGTTCTACGCGGTGGGCAGCGGGCTGGGGGCAATTGCGTCGACGGCGGTGTATGCGCGCGCGGGCTGGCTGGGTGTCTGCGCGCTGGGCGCCGCCATCAGCGTGACGGCGCTGTTGTTCTGGGTGGCGACGCTGCCCGCCAAGGCCGCGCCGCCACCTTCCGGTCAGGGTTGTACCGCGTAGTCCTTGGACCCCAGCACCACGGCCGCCAGGCCGGGCGCCTGCGTCAGCTTATGCAGGGCATACGTCTGCACCGTGGCGATCTTGGCCTGATGGAATTCAGGGTCTTCAGCCTGGTGTTCCAGGCTGGCCAAGAGCGCGCGCGCCATCTGCCAGCCCGCCAGCGTGGTGCCGGCCAGCAGCAGATAGGGCACGGCCGACCCGAACACGGCGTTCGGCGCGCCGGCCGCATTGGCCAGCACGAAGTCCACCACGTTGGCCAGCGCCAGACGGGCTTGCCGCAGCGGCTTCAGCACCAGGCCAGCGGCGGGTTCGCTGCGCGATTCCAATTCCGTTTCGGTCTGGCGGATGGCTTCCAGCAGGCCCTGCGCCACGGCGCCGCCATCGCGCAGGGTCTTGCGGCCGACGAGATCATTGGCCTGGATGGCGGTGGTGCCTTCGTAGATGGTCAGGATGCGGGCATCGCGGTAGTACTGCGCCGCGCCGGTTTCTTCGATGAAGCCCATGCCGCCATGCACCTGCACGCCCAGGCTGGCGACGTCGATGGACATTTCGGTGCACCAGCCCTTGACGATGGGCACCAGGAATTCCTGGATGGCCAGGTGGCGCTTGCGCTCGTCGGCGTCGGGGCTGGCATGGGCCAGGTCGGCGTGTCCGGCGGTGACGTAAGCCAGCGCGCGGCCGGCCTCGGTCAGGGCGCGCATGGTGCCCAGCATGCGGCGCACGTCGGGGTGATGGATGATGGTCACGGCCTCGCGCGCCGACCCGTCCACCGGACGGCTTTGCACGCGGTCGGCGGCATAGGCCAGCGCGTGCTGGTAGGCGCGGTCGGCAATGGCGATGCCCTGCACGCCCACCGCGTAGCGCGCGGCGTTCATCATGATGAACATGGCGTCCAGCCCACGGTTTTCCTGGCCGACCAGATAGCCCAGCGCGCCGCCCGCGTCGCCAAATTGCAAGGTGGCCGTGGGGCTGGCCTTGATGCCCAGCTTGTGTTCGATGGACACGCAGGTGACGTCGTTGCGCGCGCCCAGCGAGCCGTCTTCGTTGACCAGGAACTTGGGCACCAGGAACAGGGAAATACCCTTCACGCCCTCGGGCGCGTCCGGCAAGCGCGCCAGCACCAGGTGCAGGATGTTCTCGGTCAGGTCGTGGTCGCCGTAGGTGATGAAGATCTTGGTGCCGGACAGGCGGTACGTGCCGTCGCCCACCGGTTGCGCGCGCGTGCGGATCATGGCCAGATCGGACCCGGCTTGCGGCTCGGTCAGGTTCATGGTGCCGGTCCATTGCCCGGAAATCATCGGGCCGATGAAGCGCGTTTTCAGTTCCGGCGAACCGGCCGTCAGCAGCGCCTCGATGGCGCCGTTGGTCAGCAAGGGGCACAGCGCGAAAGACAGGTTGGCGGCGTTCAGCATTTCAGAGCAGGGCGAGCCGATCAGCCCGGGCAAGCCCTGGCCACCGTATTCCTGCGGATGCGACATGCCTTGCCAGCCGGCCCCGGTGTATTGCCGAAAGGCCTGCTTGAAGCCGGGCGACGTAGTGACGGCGCCGTCGCGCCAGGCGCTGGGTTCGCGGTCGGCCGGGTGGTTCAGGGGAGCCAGCACCTCGGCGGCGAAGTGGGCGGATTCTTCCAGCACGGCTTGGGCGGTGTCGGGCGTGGCCTCCTCAAAACCGGGCAGGGCGGCAACTTGCGGCAGGCCGGCCAGATGGTTCAACACAAACAGCATGTCTTTCACGGGGGCTTGGTACGTCATGGCCGAAAAACTCCTGGATGAAGGTTGCTGGGGGGCCGGCGTTCAGGCGGCTTTGTTGGGGTTGTCTTGGGTGGGGGCAGTGTCGGCCGACGTGCCTGCCGACGGGCCGGCCAGATCGATGGCCTGGGTCGCGCCGATGGCGGCGCGCAGTTCAAACTTCTGGATCTTGCCGGTGGAGGTCTTGGGCAGTTCGCCGAAGCGCACCGCGCGCGGCACCTTGAAGCCCGCCAGCAGCAGCTTGCAATGCGCAATGATCTCTTCGGCGGTGGCGGTGCTGCCGGCCTTCAGTTCGACAAAGGCGCAAGGCGTTTCGCCCCACTTCGGGTCGGGCATGGCCACCACGGCCACGGCCGCCACGGCGGGGTGGCGGTAGAGCGCGTCTTCCACTTCGATGCTGGAAATGTTCTCGCCGCCCGAGATGATGATGTCCTTGCTGCGGTCTTTGATGCGCACATACCCGTCTGGCGTCATCACGCCCAGGTCGCCGGTGTGGAACCAGCCGCCCGCGAAGGCCTCGTCGGTGGCACGTTCGTTTTTCAGATAGCCCTTCATGCAGATGTTGCCGCGGAACATGATCTCGCCCACGGTCTGCTCATCGGCGGGCACTTCCTGCATGGTGTCGGGGTTGCGCACGGACACGCCCGCCTGCAAGTGGTAGCGCACGCCCTGGCGCGCGGTCAGCAAGGCGCGGCGTTCATCGTCCAGCGCGTCCCAGGCTTCCTGGCGGGCGCAGACGGCGGCTGGTCCGTAAACCTCGGTCAGGCCATATACGTGCGTCAGTTCAAAGCCGATCTCGCGCATCTTGGCGATGACGGCCGGTGCCGGCGCGGCGCCCGCCACCATGGTGCGCACGGTGTGCGTGATGCCCGCCCGTAGTTCGACAGGCGCGTTGGCCAGCGCGCTTTGCACGATGGGCGCGCCGCAATAGTGCGTGACGCCTTCGGCGCGGATCAGGTCGAATACCGTCTTGGGATCGAACTTGCGCAGGCAGACGTTCACGCCCGCGCGCGCGGCGACGGTCCACGGAAAGCACCAGCCGTTGCAATGGAACATGGGCAGCGTCCACAGATAGACCGCGTGCTTGGGCATGTCCCATTCAAGAATGTTGCTGATGGCGTTCATATAGGCGCCGCGATAGTGGTAGACCACGCCTTTCGGGTCGCCGGTGGTGCCCGACGTGTAGTTCAGTGCAATGGCGTCCCATTCGTCGGCGGGCGGCTGCCAGTCGTAACGGGCGGGGGCGTCGGCCAGAAAGGCCTCGTAGTCGACGGCGCCGGGCAGGGTGGCGGGGGCGCCGTCCAGGTCATGG
Source organism: Achromobacter spanius (assembly GCF_002812705.1). Lineage (NCBI taxonomy): Bacteria > Pseudomonadati > Pseudomonadota > Betaproteobacteria > Burkholderiales > Alcaligenaceae > Achromobacter > Achromobacter spanius. The sequence continues at coordinate 3,418,147 of NZ_CP025030.1, forward strand.
ACCGAGATAACCGTCAGGTGGGGGAATTCGGCGCGGGCGCGTTGGGCGATGTCGGCATATTCGGTGTCGATGATCAGCGCGCGGGCTTCGCCGTGGCCCAGCATGAACAGCACGCTGGGCGCGTCCAGCCGGGTGTTCAGCGTGTTGAGCACGGCGCCCAGCATCGGCACGCCGAAGTGGGCTTCGACCATGGCGGGAATGTTGGGCAGCATGACGGCGACGGTGTCGCCACGCTTGATGCCGGCCCGTTCCAATGCATTGGCCAGCCGCTGCGCGCGTTCGTAGGTCTGGCCCCATGTGCGCCGTACCTGGCCGTGCACCACGGCCAGCCGGTGGCCATAGACTTCCGCCGCGCGGGCGATGAAGTCCACGGGCGTCAAGGGGGTGTAGTTGGCGTCGCGGCGCCCCAAACCATGGTCGAACATGCTGCTCATGCCTAGTCTCCGAATGGGGCGCGTCGTGCGGCCCCTGTCTTGTTCGAGGTGTGCTGATTGCGGGAAGCTTGATTCCCGTCGCTTGCGTGAGCTTAGGGGCGGCCGGAAAATACTGTCTGTCGCCTGCATGACAGACCGCCGGCCGACCCCGCAAACTTCCAGTTTTACACGGTTCCGCCCATGTCCGACGTTTCAAACATTGTTTCCGATGCCGAGCTGGCCAGCCTGTTCCGGGCCTGTGCCTGGTTCGGCGCGCTGGACGCCCGGCACCAGGATTTGGTGCTGGCGACGTCGCGGGCGGAACACGTGGCGAACGGGGCCTGGATTGCGCGGCGCAACGCGCCATCGGACTACTGGCTGGGCGTGCATACGGGGCTGCTGAAGCTGGCCATCTATAACGAATCGGGACGCAGTTGCACGTTTTCCGGCGTGCCGCGCGGCGGCTGGTTCGGCGAGGGCAGCGTCATCAAGCGCGAACTGCGCAAATACGATGTGGTGGCGATCCAGCCGTCGCTGGTGATGTTGGTGCCGGCCGCGACCTTTCACGCGCTGCTTGCCGCCAGCCTGCCGTTTTCGCATTTCGTCATTGGCCAGTTGAACGACCGCATGGGCGAATTCATTGCGTCCATCCAGAACCACCGGCTGCTGGACGCCGATGCGCGCGTGGCGCAGTCATTGGCGCAGTTGTTCAATCCGCAGTTGTATCCGTCCACCGACCTGACGCTGGCCATCTCGCAGGAAGAGCTGGGTTTTCTGACGGGCTTGTCGCGTCAGCGCGTGAACCAGGCCTTGCAAACCCTGGCGGACGCCGGGATCCTGGCGCTGGCGTACCACCAGATCAAGGTGCTGGACCTGGACCGCTTGCGGCAGTTTGGCCTGGATCAGATCTAGACGCGTTCAGCGCGGCGCCAGGGCACGGGACAGCGCGGCGCGCGCCAGGATGCGGGTGGAGTCCAGGGTGGGCAGGGCGCAATTGCCGTCGTTCAACACCAGCGGCAATTCGGTGCAGCCCAGCACCACGGCATCGCAGCCGGCATCGCGCAGGCGCTCAGCAATGCCTTGCAGCCGCGCCACCGATTCGGGCTTGAATTCGCCATAGACCAGTTCGTCCATGATGATGCGGCCCAGCGTGATCCGGTCTGCTTCGGCGGGGCGCAGGTAATCCAGCCCCAGCGCACCCAGCCTGTCCGGGTAGACGCTGCTGTCGACCAGCCAGCGCGTGCCCAGGATGCCGATGCGCCGGTAGCCGCGCGCACGCGCCTCGGCCGCGACTTCTTCGGCGATATGCAGCCAGGGCAACGGGGAATCCGGCAGCACGTGGCCCAGCGCCTGGTGGATGGTGTTGTCGGGGCAGATCAGGAAGTCGGCGCCCGCGCGCGCCAGCTTGCCGGCCGACGACAGCATCAACGCACCCACGCCGGGCAGGTCGTTGTTGTCCAGGCAAACCACGTAATCCGCCAGCGAATGCGTGTGCAGGGAAATTTCGGGGTGCGCGTGCGGCCCCATGCGCTGCGCGCCTTCCGCGCACAGGGTGCGATAGCACAGCGCAGCGCCCTCGGCGGAGCAGGCGACGATACCGATATGCAGGGGGGCGGCTTTCATGGGGTGGGGTCCTGGTTCATGGCCCGCACGTGGCGGGCGATGTCGACAAAGCTCTTGGCCATGGCGGCTTGTTGCGCGGCAGGCAATCGCGACAGGAACAGTTCGTCGATGGCTGGGCCGTACACCTTCCACATCTCGCGCCGCAGGGCACGGCCCTTGGGCGTCAGGCGGGCATAGGTCGCGCGCCGATCCTCGTCGGAACGAAAGCGTTCGACCAGGCCGGCCGCTTCGATGCGGTCCATCAGGCGCGTGAGGTTATAGCGCGCGATCACCATGCGTTCGGCCATTTCAAACATGCGCGCCGTGCCCTCCGGCGCGCGCTCCAACGCCCATAGCGCGTCGTACCACGCCAGCGGCGGCAGCTCGGCGGCTGACAGCCGCTTTTCAATTTCCTCCACCACCAGCGCGTGCGCGGTCAGGAAGAGGCTCCATCCGTCGGGCTTGCCCGTGGCCATTCGGTCGTTCCTTCTGATATCGGGAATGCAGCCGCGATTGTAAGAGCGGCTTGGCGGGATGCGCGACCGGGGGTGAGCTGCACGGCGCAAAGATAGTTGCACTTGCAATTGTTATTGTGTCGCCATACGATTGCAATTGCACATGATGCAATTGCAACTCACAATGTGAAACGCAGGTGCCGACGTCTTGCGGCTTGGCGCTGCCCACCCACCAAAGGAACCCATCCATGGACACCCCGATCGATTCAACCGACGCCGACCCGCAAGAAACCCAGGAATGGCTTGACGCCATGCAGGCCGTGCTGGCCCACGAAGGCCGGCCGCGCACGCATTACCTGCTGGATCAGTTGATCCAGCAGGATCGCGCGGACAATGGGCGCTATGCGGCGCCGGGCGTCACCCCCTACGTGAACACGATCAGCGCCGCGTGCCAGCCCGCCTTTCCGGGCGATATCGGCATCGAGCAGCGGCTGGACGCCTACCTGCGCTGGAATGCCATGGCCATGGTGTTGCGAGCCGGCAAGACCTCGGGCGTGGGCGGCCACATCGCCACCTATGCGTCGGCCACGACGCTGTACGAAACGGGCTACCGCCATTTCTTTCGCGCCGCCACGCCCGACTTCCTGGGAGACCTGCTTTATATCCAGGGACATTCCGCGCCCGGCATCTACGCGCGTGCCTATCTGGAAGGCCGAATCTCCGAAGCTCAGTTGGACGGCTTTCGCCGCGAAATCGGCGGCGGTGGGCTGGCGTCCTATCCGCACCCGCGCACCATGCCGGACTTTTGGCAATTTCCCACGGTGTCGATGGGCCTGGGGCCGTTGATGGCGGCCTACCAGGCGCGCTACATGCGTTATCTGGAAGACCGCGGGTTGATCCCCGCGCAGGGCCGCAAAGTGTGGGGCTTTCTGGGCGACGGCGAACAGGACCAGCCCGAAACGCTGGCCGCCGTGGCGATGGCCGGCCGTGAAAAACTGGACAACCTGATCTTCGTGGTCAATTGCAACCTGCAACGGCTGGACGGACCGGTGCGAGGCAATGCCAAGATCATCCAGGAACTGGAAAGCGTCTATCGCGGCGCGGGCTGGAATGTGATCAAGGTGGTCTGGGGCGCCGGCTGGGACGCGCTGCTGGCGCAGGACCACGACGGCCGCCTGCGCCGGCGCATGATGCAATGTGTGGACGGTGAATACCAGGTGTTCAAGGCGCGAGGCGGCGCCTACGTGCGCGAGCATTTCTTTGGGGTGGACGAGGTGCTGCTGGAACGCGTGGCCCATCTGTCGGACGAAGAGATCGGCGCGCTGAATCGGGGCGGCCACGACCCCGCCAAAGTGCATGCCGCCTATGCGGCGGCCGTGGCGCATCGGGGCCAGCCCACCGTCATCCTGGCCAAGACCGTCAAGGGCTACGGCATGGGCGCCGCGGGCGAGGCCGCCAACACCAACCACCAGCAAAAGAAGATGGCGGACCCGGCCGTGCGCGCGTTTCGCGACCGATTCGCCATTGCCGTGCCAGACGATCAGCTTGCGCAAATTCCCTATATCAAGCCCACGCCCGGTAGCGCCGAACACAACTACTTCCAGGCCGCCATCGCGCGCGCGGGGGGCCATTTGCCGAAGCGTTCGGCGGGGCCGGGACCCTTGGCCACGCCGCCGCTCGCCGCGTTCGCCGCGCATCTTAAGGGCAGCGACGGCCGTGAATTTTCAAGCACGATGGCATTTGTGCGCGTGTTGGCGCAGTTGCTCAAAGACCCGGAGATCGGCCCGCGCGTGATTCCCATCGTGCCCGACGAGTCGCGCACGTTCGGCATGGACGGCATGTTCCGCCAGGTGGGCATCTATTCGCACGTCGGCCAGCTCTATACGCCGCAGGACGCGGACCAGCTCAGCGTCTACCGCGAGGACCGCAAGGGCCAGATCCTGCAGGAAGGCATCAACGAATCCGGCGCGATGTCGTCGTGGATCGCGGCGGGCACGGCGCACAGCACGCATGGGCTGGCCACGATTCCCTTCTACATCTTCTATTCCATGTTCGGCTTTCAGCGCGTGGGCGATCTGGCCTGGGCCGCGGGCGACATCCGCGCGCGCGGTTTCCTGTTGGGCGCCACGTCGGGGCGGACCACGCTGGAAGGCGAGGGCCTGCAACACGACGACGGCCACAGCCACGTGCTGGCGTCGGTCATTCCGTCCTGCCGCGCCTATGACCCCGCCTACGCCTATGAAATCGCGGTGATCGTGCAGGACGGACTGCGCCGGATGTATCAGGACGGCGAAGACGTTTTCTATTACCTGACGCTGGTCAACGAGAAGACCGCGCATCCGCCGATGCCCGAAGACGCACAGGCCGGCATCCTGCAAGGCATGTATTGCCTGCGCCAAGGCGAGCCGGGCGCGTTGCGTGTGCAACTGCTGGGTAGCGGCGCGATTCTTGCCGAGACGCTGGCCGCCGCCGATCTCCTGCGGCAGGACTTCGGCGTGTCGGCGGATGTCTGGAGCGTGACAAGCTATTCCGAACTGACGCGTGACGGCCAGGAGGTCGAACGTTGGAACCGCTTGCATCCGCAGGCCCAGGCGCGGCGCGGCCATGCCGAAACCGCCTTCGCCGCCAGCGTGGGCCCGGTGGTGGCCGCGACGGACTATATGAAGACGGTGCCCGAGCAGATCCGTCCCTTCGTGGCGGGCCGGCGCTATGTCACGCTGGGCACCGACGGGTTCGGCCGCTCGGATACGCGGCAGGCGCTGCGTTCGTTCTTCGGCGTGGACCGCCATCACATCGCGCTGGCGGCGCTAAAGGCTCTGGCGGATGACGGGCGGGTAGACCCGGCCCAGGCCGCCCAGGCCATCGCCCGATACGGCATCGACGCCGAGGCCGTATCGGCCGCCTTGCCCTAGGGTAAGGGTTGAATCGCGGGGGGCATGGGCGGGCTCGCACCGCGTCCCTGCCGCCCGCGCGCGGCAGGGGGCGCGCCGGTAGTGTTAAATACGGTTTTCCCGGACCGTGAATGCGGGCGCTCGGGCTATAGCGAAGGAAACAATATGGCATTCGATTTTGATCTGTTTGTGATCGGCGCGGGCTCGGGCGGCGTGCGCGCGGCCCGTTTCGCGGCGGGCTTCGGCGCGCGCGTGGCCGTGGCCGAAAGCCGCTACCTGGGCGGCACCTGCGTCAACGTGGGCTGTGTGCCCAAGAAGCTGCTGGTCTACGGCGCCCACTACAGCGAAGACTTCGAGCAGGCCCACGGCTTTGGCTGGTCCACCGGCAAACCGTCCTTCGACTGGCCCACGCTCATCGCCAACAAGAACCGCGAAATCGAGCGCCTTAACGGCATTTACCGCAACTTGCTGGTCAATAGCGGCGTGACGCTGCTGGAAGGCCACGCCCGCATCGTCGACCCGCATACTGTCGAGATCAACGGCCAACGCCACACCGCCGCCAACATCCTGGTGGCGACCGGTGGCTGGCCGCGCGTGCCGGACATTCCGGGCAAGGAACACGCCATCACCTCCAACGAGGCCTTCTTCCTGCCGGCGCTGCCGCGCCGCGTGCTGGTGGTGGGCGGCGGCTATATCGCCGTGGAATTCGCCTCTATTTTCAATGGAATGGGCGCGCAGACCGTCCAGGCGTATCGCGGCCCCTTGTTCCTGCGCGGCTTCGACCAAGGCGTGCGCGAGCATCTGCGTGACGAGCTCACGAAAAAAGGCGTCGACCTGCGCTTTTTCACGGACCTTGCCCGTATCGACAAGCAGCCCGACGGTTCGCTTGCAGCCACGCTGAAGGACGGCTCGGTGATTGAGACGGACTGCGTGTTCTACGCCACCGGACGCCGCCCCATGCTGGACAACCTGGGCCTGGAGAACACCGGCGTCAAGCTGCGTGAAGATGGCTTTATCGAAGTGGACGACGAATACCGCACGGCCGAGCCTTCCATCCTGGCCATTGGCGATGTGATCGGGCGCGTGCCATTGACGCCGGTGGCGTTGGCCGAAGGCATGGCCGTGGCGCGCCGCCTGTTCCGTCCCGAGGAATACCGCAAGGTCGACTACAAGCTGATTCCGACCGCCGTGTTCAGCCTGCCGAACATCGGCACGGTGGGCATGACCACCGAAGAAGCGCGCGAGGCCGGCTACGAGGTCAAGCTCTTCGAAAGCCGGTTCCGTCCGATGAAGCTGACGCTGACGGAATCGCAGGAAAAGACGCTGATGAAACTGATCGTGGACGCCAAGACAGACCGCGTACTGGGTGTGCACATGGTGGGCCCGGATGCCGGCGAAATTATTCAGGGCATCGCCGTGGCGCTGAAGGCGGGCGCCACCAAGCAGGTGTTTGACGACACCATCGGCATCCACCCCACGGCCGCCGAAGAGTTCGTGACGCTGCGCACGCCGGTCGCGCAATAAGGCTTACAGCCGTTCGATCATGGCGCGCGCCGCCGCCGGCGCGCGTTCTTTCGCCCCGTTGATGAAAAAGGCATAGACGTCCTGCGGGCGGGCCGCCCCGGGCGGCGGCTGGCCGACGCGGGGCAGGTCGGCCGGATCGGCCCCGCGCGCCCAGGTGCGCAGGCGTTCGGCCCAGGCGTCCAGCACCTTGGGCGCATAACCGGCCTTGAACGCGGTGCTGGCGCGCATCAGGCGCGCGTAGACGAAGTCAGCGGTGCGGTCGGCGATGGACGGAAAATCCTCGCTGTCGGTGTAGACCGTGGCGGTGCGGTGGCGGCGGGCCAGTTCCAGGTATTCCTCGCAAGCAAAGCTGGGGTGGCGCACGTCCAGCACGTGGCGCAGCGGCAGACCATCAACCTTGTCGGGCAGCAGCGCCAGGAACGCGCCGAAATCCTCGGCGTTGAAGGTCTTGGTGGGGGCAAACTGCCACACCACCGGACCCAGCTTGGGGCCCAGTTCGGCGATGCCGCTGTTCACGAATCGCAGGATCGAGTCTTTCGCGCCCGCCAGTTCGCGCCGGTTGGTGGCGTAGCGCGAGGCTTTCAGCGAAAAGACAAAGCCGTCCGGTGTCTCGTCGCGCCACTTGGCGAAGGTGGCCGGCTTCTGCGTGCTGTAGTAGGTGCCGTTGATTTCAATGGCGGTCAGCCGCTGGCTGGCATATTCCAGTTCGCGCGCATGCGGCAGGCCTTCTGGGAAGAACGTGCCGCGCCAGGGCGCATAGGTCCAGCCTCCGATGCCGACTCGAATGGTGGGGCCTGCCCCCTGGGACTGATGACGATTCGGCATGTTCAGGTGCTCCATGCTGTCGAACGATGCCGTTCACTGTATCGCTACGCAGGCGCGGTCGTAAAGGCGAGGATGTTGCTCGGAAGGTCCTGCCCACGCCGGTGTGGCTTCGGCGATACGAGATGAAAGCGGGTTTGGGAACATCAAAAAAATCCCTGTTCCGATACAGTTTTGAGATAACGTGTGCGAATCACTTTCCGACGACATCCGGCGCGCGCCGGCTCAACATGCCCGACCTGACTCATCTTCTTGCCTTCGCCCTGGTGTCCTTGGGCATGGTGCTGACGCCCGGCCCCAACATGATCTACCTGGTGTCGCGTTCGATCTCCCAAGGCGCGCGCGCCGGCCTGATTTCGCTGGGCGGCGTGGCGGTCGGGTTCATCTTCTACGTGTGTTGCGCGGCATTCGGCATCACGGCCTTGCTGCTGACGGTGCCCATGGCCTACGACGCGCTGCGCATCGGCGGCGCCCTGTATCTGCTGTACATGGCGTGGCAGGCCATCCGGCCGGGCGGCCGTTCGCCGTTCCAGGTGCGCGAGCTGCCCAAGAGCAGCGCGCGCACCCTGTTCACCATGGGCCTGGTGACGAACCTGCTTAACCCCAAGATCGCGGTGATGTATGTGTCGCTGCTGCCGCAGTTCATCCAGCCCGATCACGGCAGCGTGTTCACACAGTCGCTGGCCTTGGGCATGACGCAAGTGGTGATCAGCCTGTCGGTCAACGCCGTCATCGCCATCACCGCGGGTTCCATCGCCGTCTTTCTGGCGGGACGCCCCTTGTGGATGGTGATTCAGCGCTGGCTGATGGGAACCGTGCTGGCCGGCCTGGCCGTGCGCATGCTGATGGACACGCGCCGCTGATGCCACAGGACGACGGATTTTTCGGATCGCTGGGCGTCATGCTCGGCGAAGCGCTGCGCGCCGTGGTGGCGGGCATCAAGTGGCTGCTGGGCGGCTTGGGCGGCGCCTTGGGCGACTTCTACGGCGGGCTGTCCAAGGCGATGGGCATGAGCCCATCCATCTTCAATTTCGTCTTGCTGGTGCTGGGGCTGATGTTCCTGTGGGCGGCCATCAAGGCGTTGTTGCGCCGCTCCATCCTGGGCTTTCTGTTCTGGCTGGTGCTGGCGGTGCTGGTGCTGGGCGGTTTGGTGAATTAGCGGCGTGCGTTAAGCGCCCGATGCTGCGGCGCTGATTCTCCAGCGCTGATTCTCCGACGCTGATTCTCCAGTGCCGCTCCTCTAGCGCCGTGCCTGGCGCGCGAAGTCACCCAGGCGTTTGATCATGGTGGGGAAGTGGTCGGCGCTGGTGTTGCCGTAACCGATCACCAGGCCGTTGTCTTCCGGACGCGGCACCATCGCGAACGACGATAGCGCGCTGGGGTTCATGCCCACTTGCCGCGCCTGCGCCACGATGGTCTGATCCGGAATGTCGGGCGGCAGGCGTACCGTCAGATGCAGCCCGCTATGCCCGCCCAGCACCTCGTGGTCAACGCGCAAATGGGTGGCCAGCGCCTCGCGCAAGGCGGCTTGCCGGTCACGGTACAGGCGCCGCATGCGACCCAGGTGCCGCGAAAACTGGCCGTTGTCGATGAAGGCGGCCAGGGTAAGTTGTTCCAGCCGATGGCCGCCGCGCAGCATCTCAACGACCGAGGGCAGCGCCGTCTGGGCAAGCGCCTCGGGCAGCACCAGAAAGCCCAGCCGCAAGGCTGGGAACAGCGTCTTGCTGAACGTGCCCACGTACAGCACGGGCGCATCAGGCACCAGCCCCTGCATGGCGGCGATGGGTTCGCCCTGATGACGGAATTCGCTGTCGTAATCGTCTTCGATGATCCATGCGCCCGCGCGCCGGGCGCGTTCCAGCAAGTCCAGCCGACGCGCGACCGACAGCACGGCGCCCGTGGGGTATTGATGCGTGGGCGTGGTCTGGATCAGGCGCGGCGGCTGGGTGTGCCAGGCGTCTTCGGAGATGACAATGCCGTCGGCGTCCACGCGCATGGCCACCACGTTCAGGTCACCGCCATGAAAGGCCGACTTGGCGCCGCGATAGCCCGGATCTTCCAGCCAGGCCGTGTCGCCCGGGTTGGTCAGCAATTGCACGCACAAGGCCAAGGCGCCTTGGGCGCCTTCCGTGATGATGATGCGCGAGGCGTCGCAGTGCACGCCCCGCGACACGCGCAGGTATTGGGCGATGGCTTCGCGCAGCGCGGGTTCGCCGATGGGGTGGCCGTAGCCCAGTGTGGCGGCGGGTGCTGCGTGCAGGGCGCGGTCTTGCGCGCGGCGCCAGGCGTTCAAGGGGAACTGGGTCAGCGCCGGCGTGCCGGGCGTCATCGGCAGCGAACTGTCGCTGGGCGGGCGCGTGGCCACGATGCGTGACAGGCGCGTGGCGGTGGCGGGGGGCAGGGCGCGCTTGGCGGCACGGTTTGCTGAGGGCAGAGAGGCCGTGGACAGAGGCGACGACAGGGGCGCCGACAGGGGGGCAACGCGCGTGCCCTGGCGGTCGGCAATGACGTAGCCTTCGGCCGTCAACTGCTCGTAGGCGATCAGCACCGTGTTGCGCGAAATGGCCAGGTCTTCGGACAGCGCGCGCGACGATGGCAGCTTGCCGCCGGCAGGCAATTGGCCGGCCAGAATGGCTTGCTTCAAACGCTGGATAAGCTGGCGCTGGCGGGGCAGCGCACCGGGGCCACGCGCAAGCGGGCTGGACAGCAGGGCGCTGTCGGCGGGAAGGTTCGGGCTTGGCATTTGGGCTGATGTTTGGGCTGGCATTTGGATTGGCGCCGGGGTTGACGCTTGCGATGGCGCCTGGGCTGGTACGTGCAAGGGCGCAGGGGTTGGTGCCTGCGATGGTGCAGAGGTTGGCACGCGTGATCGCGCTGGGGTTGGCACGTGCAATGGCGCAGGGGTAGGCACGTGCAAGGGCGCAGGGGTTGGCACCTGCGATGGTGCGTGGGTTGGCATCTGGGATGGTGCCGGGGCTGCTGCCTGCGTCGGTGCCCGGGCTGGCATATTCATGGCCCCATTAAATTCCAGGATCGTGGTGCTTTTTATGATGCCACGATTCCGATATCGTGAGGTTCTGCGTGTTGCGTCCGCCACGGCCGGCGGCGCGCGCTTACCCCTTGATGAGGCCCCGCCGCATGCCACCCCGCGTCAATGCATTCCAACAACCCATCGGCCCCGACGTACCCGGCTGGACGCCGCGTCCGCGACCCCCGCTGACACCCGCTACCGGCCGCTACTGCCGGCTGGAACCGTTGTCGGCCGAGCGTCACGCGGCAGACCTGTATCAGGCGTTCAGCCAGGCGCCGGACGATAGCGACTGGACCTACATGGGCGTTGGCCCGTACGCCGATGAAGCCGCGTACCGCGCCTTTGCCGAAGCCGCCCAGGCGGGCAACGACCCGCTGCACCACGCCATCATCGACCTGCAAACGGGCCGGGCCATCGGCACGCTGGCCTTGATGCGCATCGACCCGGCCAATGGCGTCATCGAGGTCGGCTTCGTGTCGTTCTCGCGCCAGCTCAAGCGCACCCGCATCGCCACCGAGGCGCAGTTCCTGCTGATGCACCGCGCGTTCGACGAACTGGGTTATCGGCGATATGAATGGAAGTGCGACAGCCTGAACGCGCCGTCGCGCCAGGCCGCCGCGCGGCTGGGGTTCCAGTTTGAAGGCGTCTTCCGCCAAGCCACGATCTACAAGGGCCGCAGCCGCGACACCGCGTGGTTTTCGATCATCGATAGCGAATGGCCGGCTCTGCGCGCCGCTTACGAGCGCTGGCTGGATCCCGCGAACTTCGATGAGCAAGGCAAGCAGCGTCAAGGGCTGTCCGAACTGATCGCCATGGAAAAAGCCGCGTGCGCCTGATCCCGGTAGCGCTGGCCCTGTTCTGGGGCTTGAACTGGCCGGCGGTGAAGATCATCTTGGCGATCTTCCCGCCGTTTACGCTGCGCGTGCTGGGGCTGGGCAGCGGCGCCATCCTGTTGCTGCTGCTGGCGCGCGCCAAGCGGCTGGCGCTGCTGCCGCCTCGCGATGCGTGGCCCGGCATCGTCGTGGGCGGGGTGCTGGCCGTGGCCGTCTTCAACCTGGCGGTGGCCTGGGCGCAACTCAGCACCAGTACGTCCCGCGCGGCGGTGCTGACCTTCACCATGCCCATGATGTCGGCGGTGCTGGCGTGGCTGGTCCTGGGCGAACGCCTGGACCGGCGGCGCGGGCTGGCGTTGATGCTGGGCGCGATAGGCGTGGCCATCCTGGCCTGGCCCGTGCTGCACGCGGTGTTCGCGGAACACGATCTGGCGGCAACCAAGGGCTTGATCTTCCCGCTGGTGGCGGCGTTCGGATGGGCGGCCGGCACCGTCTATCTGAAGCGCTGGCCCGTGAATGGGCATCGCATCGTCATCACGGCTTGGCAACTCGCCGTAGGCGCCGCCTGCGCGCTGACCGGTGTGTTGATCGCAGGCGAATTGTTTCCCACCCAAGGCTGGAACGGCCGCATCGTCGCGGCGCTGTCGTTCCACATCATCCTGGGCACGGCGGTGGCGTATTGGCTGTGGTTCGTCCTGAGCGAACGCGTCAGCGCCACGGTCGCCGCGCTGACAACGCTGATGGTGCCCGTGGTTGGCGTGCTGGGCGCAATGGCCCTGGTCGGCGACAGACCTGGCGCAGCCGACTGGTGGGGGTTTGGTTTTGTGCTGGCGGGCGCGGCGCTGATCGTGTTGAACCTGGGGCGCGGGCGTGGCTGAGCGAGATGGGTTACGTGCGCTGGACGGCAGTTCCCAGTTGTTTGCCGTCCCGCACTTCACCCATCCTACGAACGTGCACCCGTAGGATGGCCCGTAGGATGGGTGAAGCGCGGCAAAATCGACGCAAGAACACCCCCACAAATCGCGCGCAACCCATCACACCCGTCGCCGTAGGATGGGTGAAGCGCGGCAAAATCAACGCAAGAACACCCCCAAAAATCGCGCGCAACCCATCACCCCCGCCGTCTACGCACCCACTCCCTGACCATTTCCCCGCCACTCACCAACGTGATGCCGATTAGCACCAACACCGCGCCCACAGCAAACCCGGAGTCCAGCGGTTCATCAAGAATCAGCACGCCGAAGCTCACGCCAAACAACGGCGTCATGAATGACAGGATCGACAGGCGCGACGCCAGGTATCGGCGCAGCAGCCAAAACCACGCCAGGTAGCTCGACAACGCCACCACCACGGATTGAAAGGCAACGCTCAAGATAGCGGCTTGCGTTGCGTGGATGGTGTGCTGGCCGGTGGCCGCGGCATAGGCCAGCAGGCCGACCGCCGCAACCATCATTTGATAAAGCAAGGTCTTGGACGGCGCGGCCTCTGACAGCGATGTTGCGCGAATGGCAACCGTGGTGGCGCCCCACAGCAGGCCGGCCGCCAAACCCATGGCGTCGCCCAGCAGCATGTTGGGGGCGCCGGCCGCCGCTTGTGGCGCATCGCCCTTGACCAGGAATGCCACCGCGATGCCGCCGAACGCCACCGCTACGCCCAGCCATTGCAGCGGCTGCATGCGTTCTTCGGGCAGCAGCCAGTGCAGGCCCAGCGCGGCGAAGATGGGGGCCGTGTACAGGAACACCGACATGTGCGAGGCCGTGGTGTGCAGCAACCCTTGCGCCACGAACAGAAATTCGCCCGCGAACAGCAGCCCCACGATCAGCCCTGGCAGCGCCGTGCCGTCGCGCACCGCGCGCAAGCCTTCGGCCCGCCACACCACTACCGCCAACACCAACGCGGCGAAGGTCGAGCGCAGGCCGATCTGCATGATCGGGGCAATGTCGGCCGCGACCAGCTTGATGGCAATCTGCTGAAACCCCCAGCACACGCACAGCACCAGCATGCCGGTGGTGGCCAACGCGTCCAGCGGCAGGCGCAGCGGTTTTGAAGCCGGGGCAGAACGCGACCCACGCGTACTCATGGCAATTCGGCGGGGTAGCTGTCCAGCGCCAGGCCGATCTGTTGGCGCAGGTCCCATTCGGCCAGCGTGGATTGCACCGGGCCGAAGAAAGCGCCGTCCCGCGTGACGAACATGGCGGGCAGGTGAAAGACCTCATACCGTTCCACCAGGCCGCGGTTGTCGCCGGCATCCACCCAGCAGACGCGCTCCACCGGCAGTTCCAGCGCGGGCAGTTGTTCGCGCGCGATGCGGCAGGTGCCGCAGGTGCGGCTATGGAAGACCAGCAGCGTAAGACCGGGGGCGTCCAGCAGGTAGCGGTCGGCGGTGCTGTCGTTGAGTTCTATCTGTTCCATGGCGTATCAAATCCGGGGCGAGGCAGCGGGGCAAGGCAGCCATTATGGCAGCGCGCCGCCCCGGCGCCGGCGATAACCGCAAGGGCGTGATGGGCGGGCCGCCTCAGGCGCCGCGCAGCACCCGATCCAGTTCCAATACCGATTGGTACAAGACCCGCGTGCCGTCCAGCAACTGTGCCGGTTCAATCCATTCTTCCGGGCAATGGCTGCGGCCGTTCAGGCACGGGATGAAGATCATGCCGATGGGGCCGGTGGGCGCCATGTAGACGGCGTCGTGGCCGGCGCCGCTGGGCAGGCGCATCGACGCGTAGCCCAATTGGTCGGCCGCCGCCTTGACGGCGTCCATCACCAAGGGCGAGCAGTCGGTGGGCTGGGCGCGGCTTAGCGGGGTGAAGCCCGCCGTCAGGCGCAACGCCTTCAGGTCGCTGGCCACGCCGGCCATCAGCGTTTCCGGGAAGGTGTCAAGCACCGCGTTGCTGTCGCTGCGCATTTCCAGGGTCATTTCCACGCGCCCCGGCACCGCGTTGGCGGCGTTGGGCGTCATCGACAGACGGCCCACGGTGGCCACCACGTAATGCGGGTTGCCGCTGGCGGCGCTGGCCTGGCGGCTGGCCGCGTCGATGATGCGGGCGGCGCCCACCAGGGCGTCGCGGCGGATGTCCATGGGCGTGGTGCCGGCGTGGTCGGGCTGGCCTTCCACCACGATCTGCACGCGGCGGATGCCCACAATGTTGGTCACCACGCCTATGGGCAGGCCACGGCTTTCCAGCACGGGGCCTTGTTCGATATGCAATTCGACGAACGCGGCGGTGCCCCCGGGGCCACGCAGCGGCGCGTGCAGCGCGGCGGGGTCGCCGCCGATGCGCGCAATGCCTTCGGCCAGCGATTCGCCGTCGGGGTTACAGGCGGCCAGCATGTCGGCCGTGAGCAGGCCGCTGAGCGCGCGGCTGCCCACGCACGAGATGCCGTAGTCGCTGGGTTCTTCGGACAGGAAATCGATGACTTCAAACGGGTGCGCCAGTTCGATGCCGTGCTCTTGCAGCGTGTGCGCGACTTCAATGCCGGCCAGCACGCCGATGATGCCGTCAAAGCGGCCCCCGGCCATGACCGTGTCGCAATGCGAGCCGGTGGCGATGGGTTTGCGCAAGGGATCGCGGCCTGCGCGCGTGCCGACCAGGTTGCCGCCCGCATCCAGCCGAGTGGCCAGTCCGGCGGCCTCGAATTCGCCGCGCAACCAGGCGCGTGCGTCATCGAACAGCGGCGAAAAGGCGCGGCGCGTCCAGGGGACGTCGGGCAGGGTGAATTGGGACAAGGCTTCAACGCGGGCCCACAGGCGGTCGGCGTTGAGCGGCGGGAATGCGGGGGAGGGGGAAGTCGGATGCGGCATGAAGAAATTCCTGAAGATGCGCCAGGGATTATGTCATGCGTGCAAGTGGTGTCCCGCCCATGGGCGACGTATTCAGCCCGCTGCGGGCTTTGCAACGCCGCCTTTGCAACCCCGCCTCAGGACCCCCGCCGCCAGGAAGGTTCACGCTTTTCCAGGAAGGCCGCCACGCCTTCGCGCGCTTCCTCGGTGCTGCGACACGCGGCGATGCGTTCGACGGTGTCGGCGATCAAGGCGGCGTTGATGGGGGCGCCGGCAAAGTCGCGCACCAACCGCTTGCTGGCCTTGACCGCGTCGGGGCCGTTGGCGCAGAGCGTGCGGCACAGCGCGTCGACCGCCTCGCCCAGCCGATCAGCGGGAACGACGTCATGCAGCAGGCCGAGGCGCAGCGCGGTGGCGGCGTCAAACCGTTCAGCCGTCAGGAAGTAGCGGTTCGCCGCGCGTTCGCCCATGGCGCGAATCACGTAAGGGCTGATGGTGGCCGGTAGCAGCCCCAAGCGGGTTTCCGACAGGCAGAAGTGCGCGCTGTCGGCCGCGATGGCGATGTCACACGCCGACAGCAGGCCCATGCCGCCCGCATAGGCGTCGCCGTTCACGCACGCCACCACCGGCTTTGAGCACGCCCAGATGGTGTGCAGCATGTCCGCCAGCCGGGTGGCGTCGGCGCGGTTGTCCGCATCCGTGTGCGTGGCCATCTTGCGCATCCAGTTCAGGTCGCCACCCGCGCAAAACGCCTTGCCGGCGCCGGTCAACAGCAGCACGCGCACGTCAGGGTCTTGCTCGGCCTGCCGCACTGCGCTTGTCAGCGCGGCGATCAGCGCCTCGTCGAAGGCGTTACGCATGTCGGGCCGGTTCAGCGTCAGGCGGGCGATGGCGCCGTCGCGCGCGACGTCCAGCGGGGGGGGTGCAGTCATGCGGGTCTCCTCTTTCTTTGAATAGTGCTCAATAAATAATAGGGGTTTAGTCAGAAGATTCTATGGGTAAAACTACCTTTATGGGATGCGTGGGTTGTAAGTATTGAGTTATCCTCAAAAAAATATCGGAGCGATCCATGGACCCACAAGCAAACCAACATGCGGCCCCTCAAGCAGGCAACCACACCGCCACCACGCGATACGCCTCGGTCTTTCGGCCGGGCCTATTCGACGGCAAGACCCTGGTGGTGACGGGCGGCGGCAGCGGCTTGGGACGTTGCACCGCGCACGAGCTTGCGTCATTGGGCGCGAACCTGGCGCTGGTGGGACGCAAGCCGGAAAAGCTGGAAGCGGCAAGCGCGGAAATCGCGCGCATCTACCCCGAAGCGGCGGGGCGCATCAGCCTGCACGCTTGCGACATCCGCGACGAAGCCGGCGTGCGCGGCGCGGTGGCGGATGTGCTGGCCCGGCACGGCGCGATCGACGGGCTGTTCAATTGCGCGGGCGGGCAGTTTCCCGCTCCGCTGGACCGCATCAGCCTGAATGGCTGGAACGCCGTGGTGCAGAACAATCTGCACGGCACCTTCCTGATGGCGCGCGAGGTCTACACGCAGCATATGCGCCAGCACGGCGGGGCCATCGTGAACATGCTGGCCGACATCTGGGGCGGCATGCCGGGCATGGGGCATTCGGGCGCGGCGCGCGCCGGCGTGTGGAACCTGACTGAAACCGCGGCCTGCGAATGGGCGCATGCGGGCGTGCGGGTGAATGCGGTGGCGCCAGGGTGGATCGCGTCCAGCGGCATGGACAGCTACGACGACGATTACCGCGCGGTGCTGCGCGACCTGAAAACCAAGGTGCCGCTGCAACGCTTCGGCACCGAGGCCGAGCTGGCGGCGGCGGTGGTGTTCCTGCTGTCGCCCGCGTCAGCCTTCATCAACGGCACGGTCATCCGGGTGGACGGCGGCGTGCCCAACGCTCGCCATTCCTGGACCTTGCAGCCGGCCGAGCGCGGCGAGGTCTATAACGGCTTTCCTCAGTACGTGCCGCCATCCTTGTTTTCAGAGCCCGCCGATTCCTCGGCGGCCTGAAGCCGATGCAGGGCGTCGCGCACTTCGCCGCGAAAGCGGGCCAACGCCAGCGCATGCTGGCGTGGGGGCTGCAAGGCCTGCCACAAAAAGCCGACCAGTTGCTCGGCCGTGCCGGCCACGTCCACGCGCGCGCCACGCAGAATGGCGTCCCACAGCACATGCTCCATCGGCCCGTAGACCGTGGAACGCAGCAGCCGCAACGGCATGTCCTGGCGGATGTCGCCGTCGGCCTGCCCCTGGGCCAGAATGCGCATCAGCGGCGCGGTATAGCGGCGCTGCAAACCCGCGTAGATCTCACCGAAATCGTCGTTGCGCGCACGCCCCTCCGACAGAATGAACGCGCACAGGCCCGGCCCTTCGGCCAGCAGGTGCCGCAAATGCGTGTGCACCAGGTAGTGCAATTGCGCACGCGCGCCCTGCACGTGCGGCAGGTTGTCTTCCACCTTGGCGATGATCTCGTCATACCAATCGCTGATTACCCGCACGCACAGTTCACGCTTGCCGCCGAAGTACGTGAAGATGGTGGCTTCGGACACGCCCAGCCGCTGGGCGATCTCGGTCGTCGTGGCGGCCTGGAACCCGGCTTCGGAAAAGACTTGGCGGGCCATGTGCAGAATGTCGCGGATGCGTTGCTCGGACTTGGCGCTGGCCGGCGGGCGGCGGGTCGGGACGACGGGGGTTTTTTCCATGCGGACGGCAAAAGGGCGGTGGGGCGGGGCTTATTATTGAGCCAGGGTCAAGCAAGTTGAGCAAGCCCTGGATTATTCATAACAACATCAGAGACAAAACCATGCTGTCCCGAGCCGAATCCTACAAGCAGCTTGTGTCCCAATTCCAATGGCAGGTGCCGGAATACTTCAACATCGGCGTGGACGCCTGCGACAAATGGGCAGACGGCAGTGGCCGCCTGGCCCTGATCTTCGAAAAAAGCGACGGCGCCCAAACGCGCTATTCGTTCGACGACATCAAGGCGCAATCCAACCGCCTGGCGCATAGCCTGACGCGCCACGGCGTAGCGCGCGGCGACCGCGTGGCCGTGTACCTGCCGCAAGCGCCCGAAACCGCGGTCACGCATATTGCCGTCTACAAGATGGGCGCGGTGGCGGTACCGCTGTTCACGCTGTTTGGCGTGGACGCCATCCAGTTCCGCCTGGCCAACAGCGGCGCGGTGGCGCTGGTGACGGATACGGAAGGGTGCCGAAAACTGCACGAGATACGCGCCAGCCTGCCGAACTTGAAGGTCGTGTATTGCATCGACGGCGACGGCGAGGACGGCACGGTGCCGTTTCACGCGGCCTCGGCCCAAGAGTCCGACGACTACACCCCGGTGAACACCGCCGCGGATGATCCTGCCGTGATCATCTACACATCGGGCACCACGGGCAAGCCCAAGGGCGCGCTGCACGCGCACCGCGTCCTGTTGGGCCACCTGCCGGGCGTGGAGATGTCGCACGAGTTCTTTCCCGAAAACGCCGCCTTGATGTGGACGCCGGCCGACTGGGCCTGGATCGGCGGCCTGCTGGATGTATTGCTGCCGGCCTGGCACCACGGCGTGCCGGTGCTGGCCCGGCGCTTTGAAAAATTCGACGGCACGTCCGCGCTGGAATTGATGGCGCGCCACGGCGTCACCCACACCTTCCTGCCGCCCACCGCGCTGAAGATGATGCGCGGTTCGGCCTACCCGGAAGGCGCCGGCCCGCTGGCGCTACGCTCGGTGGCCAGCGGCGGCGAATCGTTGGGCGCCGAACTGATCGACTGGGGTCGCCGCGTGCTGGGGGTGACCATCAACGAGTTCTACGGCCAGACCGAATGCAACATGCTGGTGTCGTCGTGCTCGTCGCTGTTCGACCCGGAAATCGGGTCGATCGGCCGCGCGGCGCCGGGCCATCGCGTGGTTATTGTGGATGACCTGGGTGTTGAAGTGGCCGATGGACAGGAGGGCAACATCGGCGTATTGCGGCCCGACCCCGTCATGTTCCTGGGCTACTGGAACAACCCCGATGCCACCGCCGAGAAATTCGTGGGCGACACCCTGCTGACCGGCGACCTGGGCGTGCGCGACGCGCGCGGCTTCATCCGCTTCGTGGGCCGCAACGACGACGTCATCACCAGCGCCGGCTACCGCATCGGCCCCGCGCCCATCGAAGATTGCCTGATCGGCCACCCGGCCGTGCGCATGGCCGCGGTGGTGGGCGTGCCCGACGAACAGCGCACCGAAATCGTCATGGCGTATGTGGTGCTGAACGATGGCTTCGACGGCGACGACGCCTTGGTCAAGGCCTTGCAGGCGCATGTGCGCACCCGTCTGGCCGCGCACGAATACCCGCGCGCCATCCGCTTTGTAACCAGTTTGCCAACGACCGCCACCGGCAAGATCATTCGTCGAGAGTTGCGCGACGGAAGCTACCGTTGAGCTCGTCTCAACCCGTGACAATCTCGTCCATGTGGATGGGTTGACGGGTTGCCCGGCGCTGCAAGTATGATGGCGCAAATTACATACGGCCCCACGCAATCGGGGCCGTATCACCATTTGTCTAAAGCATGGAGATAGCCCCAATGAATAAGCCATTGGATGGGGGTTTGGCTGCGTTGAACGTGCCTGCCTACGTCAAGCATCGCGGCCTGATCGACTGGGTCGCCAGTTTTGTTGCGCTGGCCAAGCCCGATCACGTTGTATGGTGCGACGGCTCGCAAGAAGAATACGACCGCCTGTGTGAACAAATGGTCCAGGCCGGCACGATGCGCAGGCTCAACCCCGCCAAGCGGCCCAATTCCTTCCTGGCCTGCTCGGACCCGTCCGACGTGGCGCGCGTAGAAGACCGCACGTTCATCTGCTCCGACCGGCCTGAAGACGCCGGCCCCACCAACAACTGGGCCGATCCGGCCGAGATGCGCGACACGCTCAACGGCCTGTTCGACGGCGCCATGCGCGGCCGCACGCTGTACGTGGTGCCGTTCTCGATGGGCCCGCTGGGTTCCGACATCGCCCACATCGGCGTCGAACTGTCCGACAGCCCCTACGTGGCCGTGAACATGCGCATCATGACGCGCATGGGCAAGCAGGTGTATGACGTGCTGGGCGCGGATGGCGACTTCGTGCCCTGCGTGCATTCCGTGGGCAAGCCGCTGGCGGCGGGCGAGGCCGACGTGGCGTGGCCGTGCAACCCCACCAAGTACATCGTGCACTTCCCCAAGAGCCGCGAAATCTGGAGCTTCGGTTCGGGCTACGGCGGCAATGCGCTGCTGGGCAAGAAGTGCTTCGCCTTGCGTATCGCGTCCACGATGGGGCGTGACCAGGGCTGGCTGGCCGAACACATGCTGATCCTGGGCGTCACGTCGCCCAAGGGTCGCAAGTACCACGTGGCCGCGGCATTCCCGTCGGCCTGCGGCAAGACCAACTTCGCCATGCTGATCCCGCCGCAAGGCATGGACGGCTGGAAGGTCACCACCATTGGCGACGACATCGCCTGGATCAAACCCGGCCCCGACGGCCGCCTGCATGCCATCAACCCGGAAGCGGGCTATTTCGGCGTGGCCCCGGGCACCAGCGAGCAGACCAACTTCAACGCGATGGCCACCTTGAAGGCCAACGTCATCTTTACCAACGTGGCGCTGACCGATGATGGCGACGTCTGGTGGGAAGGCATGACCGACACGCCGCCCGCGCACCTGATCGACTGGCAGGGCCAGGACTGGACGCCCGCCATCGCCCGCGAAACGGGCCGCAAGGCCGCGCACCCGAACGCGCGCTTCACCGCGCCGGCCGCGCAATGCCCGTCGATCGACCCCGAATGGGAAAACCCCAAGGGCGTGGTCATCGACGCCTTCATCTTCGGCGGCCGCCGCTCCACCACCGTGCCGCTGGTGACCGAAGCGCGCAACTGGGTCGAAGGCGTGTACATGGCCGCCACCATGGGTTCGGAAACCACCGCCGCCGCCGTTGGGCAGCAGGGCGTGGTGCGCCGCGACCCGTTCGCCATGCTGCCGTTCTGCGGCTACAACATGAGCGACTACTTCAACCACTGGCTCAAGCTGGGCAAGCAACTGGAAGCCACCGGCGCCACCTTGCCGCGCATCTACTGCGTGAACTGGTTCCGCAAGGGCCCCGACGGCAAGTTCGTCTGGCCGGGCTTTGGTGAAAACATGCGCGTGCTGCGCTGGATGCTGGGCCGCATCGACGGCGAATCCAAGGGCGTGGACCAGGTGTTTGGCGTATCGCCCAGCTACCAGGACATCGACTGGACCGGCCTGGAGTTCACGCCGGACAAATTCGAACAGGTCATGTCGGTGGACGCCGCGGCCTGGCGCGATGAGCTGGCGCTACACCACGAACTGTTCGGCCAATTGTCCCAGGGCTTGCCCGAAGACCTGCCGGCCACCAAGACCAAGATTGAAGGGCGCCTGGCTGCCTGACGCTGACTTGGTCCGATAAGCCCGTGTGCCCCATAGGCGCGCGGGCTTTTCTATTCCATGATGGCTCTCTTCATTCGGCTTTTTTGAGGAGTTGTCGTGGTGGCGAAATGGAATCTGGACGAATTTCGGGGCGACCCGGGCAGGGCGGCATGGCGCGACCCCGGCCCGGACGGCGATCTGCAAGTGGCCGTCATCCGCGACATGGAGTCCTTCCTGCTGGAACTGGACATGGGGTTTGCCTTCATCGGCCGGCAGGTGCGCACTCCCATCGACGGCGATGACGCTTGCCTGGATCTGCTGTTCTACCACCGCAAGCTACGCCGGCTGGTGGCGGTTGATTTGAAGGTTGATGAGTTCAGGGCGGCCTACAAGAGCCAAATGGAACGCCACCTGCATTGGCTGGACAAGTTCGAACGCGAACCCGATGAAGCCGCGCCGCTGGGCATCATTGTTTGCGCGGGCATGCAGAGCGAGCAAATCGAATTGCTGGAACTGGACAAGTCCGGCGTACAGGTGGCGCAATACCTGACCGACCTGCCGCCACGCGCGGTGATGGCGCAACGGCTGCAACAGGCGGCCAGGCGGGCGCGTTCGCGGATCGAGCAACGCGCCATGCGTGATCCAGGCACAATGACCCCATGAAACTTGATCCCGAAGACCTGGCCAAGATCACCGCGCTGACCTTGGCGAACTACGAAGAAAACGCGGTGGACTTCGAGGCCGGCACGCGCGGCCACGATGTCAGCCAGAACATCGCCGCCTTGTTGCGGCACATCCAGGGCGTAGCGCCCTTTGACGTGCTGGATCTGGGCTGCGGGCCGGGCCGCGACCTGAAGACGTTTGCCGCGCTGGGCCATCGGCCGGTGGGGCTGGACGGCACGCCCAGCTTTGTCGAGATGGCGCGCGCCGCATCCGGTTGCGAGGTCTGGCACCAGGATTTCCTGCAACTGTCTCTGCCCCCGGCACGCTTTGATGGCGTCTTCGCCAATGCCGTGCTGTTTCACGTGCCAGGCCAGGAGTTGCCGCGCGTGCTGCGCGACCTGTGGGCCACGCTGCGCCCGGGCGGCGTGCTGTTCTGCTCCAACCCAAGGGGCGGCAACCAGGAAGGCTGGAACCGAGGACGCTATGGCGCGTATCACGATCTGGACGGCTGGCGCACGCTGATGATCGAGGCCGGCTTCGACGAGCTTGAACACTATTACCGGCCTGATGGGCTGCCACGTGAGCAACAACCGTGGCTGGCCAGCGTGTGGCGGCGAGTCGGCTAGGGACGCAGCGTGCGTCACTGCGCAACGGGAGCGGGCGCAATGCCCGTCCCAAATGCTTCACTCCAGGGCGTCACTCCAGGGCGTTAGCCCCCAGCGCGCCGCCCCGGCCCGTCAGTGCATCTGCCCGTAGCGGCCGGCGTTGAAGTCCTGGATGGCTTCGATGATTTCGGCCTGCGTGTTCATCACGAACGGGCCGTAGCCCACCACCGGCTCGCTGATCGGCTCGCCGCTCAGCACCAGGAATACCGCGTCGTTGTTGGCTTCGACGGTGATGTCTTCGCCATCCTGCGAGAACAGCGCCAGTTGCGCATCGCGCGCCACGGATTCGCCATTGATCAGCACCGTGCCGCGCAGCACGACCAGCATGCTGTTGCGGCCCGCCTCGATCGGAAAGCTTGCCGCCTTGCCCGCGTTCAGGCGCACGTCCCACACGTCCATCGGCGTAAAGGTGCGCGCGGGGCCGGCCACGCCCGCGAAGTTGCCCGCGATGACGCGCACGCTGCCTGCGCCGTCGGGCAGGGCGGCCGTGGGGATGTCGGCATTCAGAATGCCCTGATAGCCCGCCGCCGCGGCCTTGTCCTTGGCCGGCAGGTTGACCCATAGCTGCACCATTTCCAGTTCGCCGCCCGAGCGGGTGAACGCGGGCGAGTGGAACTCTTCGTGCAGGATGCCTGACGCCGCCGTCATCCATTGCACGTCGCCAGGGCCGATGACGCCGCCATTGCCGGTGGAGTCGCGATGCTCGACCTCGCCGCTGTAGACGATGGTGACGGTCTCAAAGCCGCGATGGGGATGCTGGCCCACGCCGCGCGGACGGTCGGCCGGCTCGAACTTGGCCGGGCCCGCGTAATCCAGCAGCAGAAACGGGCTGACATTCTGGATCTTGTCGTTGTCGTGATACGAGAACATCGAGCGCACCGGGAACCCGTCGCCCACCCAGTGGGGGCGCGGAGCGGCATGCAGGCCGAGGATCTTCTTCATGGCATCTATTCCTATTGCGCGGCCCCTTCGGGGCCGTTCGTCATGAGGGTAAAGATAGGGGCGGACCCACGTTTGAGTAGTACTGGTTTCTGATAAGGACTGTTCCATGAATCGGACGATTGCCAGCCCGTACTGAAGACGCTTTCGGGCCAGTTTGATACCGTGCCGATGCTGCTTCGATACCTCTTTGATACCTTGTTCAGTCCGTCTTTGAAGCCTTGATCATGAGCATCGAGGCCGGGATTTTTAAGAATAATCTGATTTTTTGAGCCCGGCCCCCGTCTGACGTATCCTGCCGCCATGGAACATCGCGTCACCCTTGCGCCGGCCGCGCGCATCGATCAGGTTTGGGGCTTTGCCCCCGTCGCCGCGCCCGATGCGCGGGTGCTGGTGCTGGGCTCCATGCCCGGCGTGGCGTCGCTCAAGCAGGCACGCTACTACGCCCATCCGCGCAATGCCTTCTGGCCCATTGCCGCGCAGGTGCTGGGTTTTGACGCGGGCCTGGACTATGCAGAGCGGCTGCAAGCCCTGCAAGCCGCCGGCGTTGCGCTATGGGACGTGCTGCACGCCTGCGAACGGCCCGGCAGCCTGGACGCCGACATCCGCCGCGACACGCTGGTGCCCAACGATTTCGCGTCCTTCCTGGACCGCCATCCGGCCATTACGCGGATCTGCTTCAACGGCGGCAAGGCCGCCGCGCTGTATCGCCGACACGTCCTGTCCACGTTGGACCGATCGGTGGATTATGTAGACCTGCCATCCACCAGCCCCGCCCACGCCGCCGCGTCGTTCGACATGAAGCTCGCGGCGTGGCGCCGCGCGCTGACGATGTAGTTGCACGCGGCAGGACTGAAGTCGCAGCCTTTAGCCCGCAGCCCGCGGCCCGCAGCCGAAGCCCGAAGCCCGAAGCCCGAAGCCCAGGGCGGAGCCCAAGGCCCAGCCCGCCCCTCTTGGCGGGCTTTTTACCGTCCATCGCTTGATCTCCGTCCCCGATTTGATTCAGATCAACTGTCTATATAACCAAAAGTGATAAGTTAATAGCAACAAAAAGCTACCCGTCTGGAGTTCGTCCGTCATGCCTGCCTCACCCGTTCCCCCCGACCCTGCCCTGCGCGGCAAACGCGGTTTTCTCAAAGGGCTGCTTGGCCTGAGCGCCGCCGCCACGATCATCCCCATCCATGCCGAAGCCACGGGCATGAACGGCCAGCCGCCGCGCCGTCCCGGCATGCCCGGCAAGCGCTATGGCATGGTGGTCGACCTGCGCAAGTGCATCGGCTGCCAGGCCTGTACGGTCAGTTGTTCCCTGGAAAACCTGCCGCCCATCGGGCAGTTCCGCACCACTGTCCTGCAATACGAAGTCACCCCCGACGCCGGGGGGCCAAGCGCCATGGTCATGCTGCCGCGCCTGTGCAACCACTGCGACAACCCGCCCTGTGTGCCGGTCTGCCCCGTGCAGGCCACGTTCCAGCGTGAAGACGGCATCGTGCTGGTCGACAACGAACGCTGCGTGGGCTGCGCCTACTGCGTGCAAGCCTGTCCCTACGACGCCCGCTTCATCAACCACGACACGCAGACGGCCGACAAATGCACGTTCTGCGAACACCGCCTGGAAGTCGGCCTGTTGCCGGCCTGCGTGGAAAGCTGCGTGGGCGGCGCGCGCGTCATCGGCGACATGAACGACCCCGACAGCGCCATCTCGACGCTGCTTGAGGAACACAAGGCCGACATCAAGGTGCTCAAGCCCGACATGAAGACCGACCCCCACGTCTATTACATCGGCCTGCCCGACGCCTTTGTCCACCAGGTCGATGGCCAGGCGGGCGTGCGCCTGGCCGGCGGACATTGAGCCATTGAAGGGGACTTTCATGCAGATCTCGGAATTGCTCACGCCGGTCTATGACGCCGCCTGGCTGCCGTGGGCCGTGCAGTACTTCTTTCTTATCGGCATTGCGGCCACCACGGCGCTGACCGCCGTCTTCGCCGCCTTCGGCGAGGCCGGCTCGCCCTTGCGCCGCCTGTTGCCGGCCGCGGCCACCGTGCTGCTGGTCAGCGCCGTCGCCGCGCCCGTGTCGCTATTGGCCGACCTGCACCAGCCCGGCCGATTCTGGCATTTCTACGCGCACATCACGCCCTGGTCGTGGATGTGGCTGGGCGCCTTGCTGCTGCCCGTGTTCGTGGGCCTGTCGGTGCTGTTCTGCGCCGCGTGGTGGTGGGGCCGCATCGTCTGGCTGCGTGTGCTGGGCGTGGGGCTGGCGCTGTCCGCCGCGTCCATCCTGGTCTACACCGGCGCGGAAGTCATGGTGCTGCG
This sequence comes from Achromobacter spanius, assembly GCF_002812705.1. NCBI lineage: Bacteria > Pseudomonadati > Pseudomonadota > Betaproteobacteria > Burkholderiales > Alcaligenaceae > Achromobacter > Achromobacter spanius. The sequence continues at coordinate 3,444,489 of NZ_CP025030.1, forward strand.
CTCGCGGCCCTTGTGGCACACCGCGTTCCTGCCCGTGAACTTTGCCTTGACGGCCTGGCTGGGCGCGCTGGGCGCCATGTTCCTGGTGGGCCGTTGGCTGCCGGGCGGCATGAAGGCCTTGCCGGTGGCGTGCTTGCGCGGGCTGAGCCTGACCGCAGTGATCCTGATGGCGGTGGGGGCGGGCGCCTGGGCGGCGCTGGGCCTGCTGGGGGCCGACCCGTCGTTTGACGCGGCCTTGCGGCTGTTCGCGGAATTTCCCATCTGGCGCCTGAGCCTGGCGGGCGCCGTCATCACGGGCTTTTGCATGATCGCACTGTTGCAGCGGCCCGCGCGCGCGCTGGCCGCGCCGCTGCCTTCGGCCGTGTTGGCGCTGACGATGCTGGGCGCCGCCTGGATTTTTCGCTGGGTGGTCTTCATGAGCGTGCAGGGCGTGCCCAAGTATGGCGCCGGCCTGTACCTGTACGACATGCCCTGGGGCAGCGATGGGCTGCTGGGCATGGTGGGGGTGTTGGGCTTGTGCGTGGCCCTGATCACCGCGGTGACCTGGGCCCTGGAAGCCTACCCGGCGCGTGCACGTGGCATGGCGGCCTGAAGCAATGGAACACAAAGCAATGAACAAGCAACACGAAGACGACAAGCCCGGCGCGAAGCCGGGCCGGAACGCAAGCCCTGGCGAGAGCGCAACCTCGGGCCGGAACACAAGCCCGGTCCAGGGCTCCCGCCCGGACTCGTCGCAGGACACGCCCCAGGACGCCGCGCGGCGCAAGCTGATGGTGCGGGGCGGCATGGTCGCCGGTGGCATGGCCGCCTTTGCGGCCGGCTACGGTGAAACCGTCACACGCGCCGTGAAGGGTCTGGCCCACGGCACGGCCGGCGTGCCCACGGCGCATGCCGTGCGCGGCAATTCGTTGACCCCGGAATTCCGTATCGACCCGCTGACCGGCGTCCTGAGCCCGCAGCCTGGCCAGACGGTCAGCCCGTCCAGTTGCCTGGGCTGTTGGACCCAATGCGGCGTGCGGCTGCGCGTGGACACGGCGGAAAACCGCATCCTGCGCGTGGCGGGCAACCCCTATCATCCGCTGGCCACCACGCGCCCGGCCGCCATGGAAACCCCCGTGCGCGAGGTCTACGCGCAACTGGGCGGCGACAACGGCCTGGAAGGGCGCGCCACGTCGTGTGCGCGCGGCTCGGCCATGCTGGAACAACTGCAAAGCCCGTACCGGGTGCTGCAACCGCTCAAGCGCGTAGGCGCGCGCGGGGCAGGCCAGTGGCAGAGCATCTCGTTTGAACAACTGGTGCAGGAAGTGTGCGAAGGCGGCGACCTGTTCGGCGAAGGCCACGTCGATGGCCTGCGCGCCATCTTCGACCGCGACACGCTGCTGGACCCCGCCAACCCCGAGTACGGTGCGCGCGTGAACCAGTTCCTGTTCACCGATGCCTCCAACGAAGGCCGCACGCCGCTGATCCAGCGCTTTGCCGCGCAGTCCTTCGGCACGGTCAACTTCAGCAACCACGGCTCGTATTGCGGCCAGAGCTTCCGGGTGGGGGCGGGCGCCGCACTGGGCGATTTGAAGGGTATGCCGCATGGCAAGCCTGATTGGGACAACGCCCGCTTTGGCCTCTTCATCGGCGCCGCGCCCGCGCAGGCCGGCAACCCGTTCCAGCGCCAGGCCCGGCAGTTGGCTGAAGCGCGCGTGCGTCCGGAAGAAAACAGCTTCACCTACGTGGTCGTGTCGCCCGTGCTGCCCGCGTCCTCCAGCCTGTCGGCCGGGTCGGGCAACGAATGGCTGCCGGTGAACCCGGCGAGCGACCTGGCCTTGGTCATGGGCCTGATCCGCTGGATTCTCGACCACGAGCGCTTCGACGCCAAAGCCTTGGCGCAGCCCGGCCCGCAGGCCATGCAGGCGGCGGGCGAAGCCGCCTGGACCAACGCCACGCACCTGGTCGTGGCCGAATCCGGCCACCCGCGCCTGGGCAGCTTCCTGCGCGGCGCGGACCTGGGCTGGCCGCGCCCGTCGGACGCCGATGACAAATGGCAAGACGTGTATGTCGTTCGCCTGGATGACGGCACGCTGGCGCCGCACACCGGCGCGACGCCCGCGACCTTGTTCGTGGACGAACGCATCGCGGCGCCCGGCATGGCAGGTGCGCCGCAAGCCTTGCGCGTGTGTTCTTCGCTTGCGCTGCTGCGCGAGGAATCGCATCGTAAAACCCTGGACGAATATGCCGACCTGTGCGGCGTGCCGGCCGACAAGATCGCCCAGTTGGCCCAACGCTTCACCAGCCACGGCAAGCGCGCCGTGGCCGACGCCCACGGCGGCACGATGAGCGGCGCGGGCTTCTACACCGCTTATGCCATCGCCATGTTGAACACCCTGGTGGGCAATCTGAACGTGGACGGCGGCCTGGTGCTGGACGCCGGCCCGTTCCCGCCCTACGGCCCCGGCCCGCGCTACAACATTGCCGGCTTTGCCAACCGCGCCACACCCAAGGGCGTCGCGCTGTCGCGCAACCGTTACCCCTACGAGAAGTCCAGCGAATTCAAGCGCAAGCAGGCGGCTGGGCAGCCCGCCTATCCGGCTGCCGCGCCCTGGTATCCGGCCACCGGCGGGCTCAGTTCGGAAATGCTGGCGTCCGCGCTGGCGGGCTATCCCTATCGCGCCAAGGTGTGGTTCAACCACATGAGCAACCCGGTCTACGGCATTGCGGGCTTCAAGTCCGTGCTGGCCGACAAGATGAAGGACCCGCGCATCCTGCCGCTATCGGTGTCGATCAACCCCTTCATCAACGAGACCAACGCGCTTGCCGACTACATCGTGCCGGACACCGTCACCTACGAAAGCTGGGGCGTGTCGGCGCCGTGGGCCGACGTGGTCGCCAAGGCGTCCACGGTGCGCTGGCCCGCCGTCCGCCCGCGCGTGGCGCGCACGGCCACGGATGAACCGGTGTGCCTGGAAACGTTCTTGATCGCCTGCGCCAAGCGCCTGGGCATGCCGGGTTTCGGCGCCAACGCCATCACCGACAAGGACGGCGGCAAGCACGCGCTGGACACGCCCGAAGACTTCTTCCTGCGCGGCATGGCCAACATCGCCTTCTCGGCCGGCCGCCCCGTGCCCGAAGCCAGCGACGAAGACATGGCGCTGACCGGCGTGGACCGCTATCGCGCCCTGCTCGAACACAAGCTGAAGCCGGGCGAGTGGCGGCAAGTGGCCATGCTGATGAGCCGTGGCGGGCGCTTCGACAAGATGGACGACGCCTGGGTGCAAAACGAGACCCGTCAAACCCGCCAGACACGCGCCGCCTACGCCAAGCCCTTGCACATATGGAGCGAAGATCTGGCGGCGTTCCGGCATGCCATGACGGGCGAACGCTACAGCGGCTGTCCGACCTGGTATCCGCCACGCCTGGCGGATGGTCGCGATGTGCGCGCCGAGTATCCCGCTGCGGACTGGCCCTTCCTGCTGAGTTCGTTCAAGTCGAACCTGATGAGCTCGATGTCCATCGGCGTGAGCCGGCTGCGCCAGGTCCATCCGCACAACCCGGTATCGATCAACCGGCAGGACGGCGAACGGCTGGGCATCCGCAACGGCGATGCCGTGCGCATCGTGACGCCGGGCGGCGCGGTGACGGGGCTGGCCTTGCTGCGCGATGGCATCCAGCCGGGCGCGGTCGGCATTGAACATGGCTACGGCCATACCGAGCTGGGGGCGCGCGCGCACGTGGTGGACGGCAAGCCCATGCCGCACGACGCCACGCTGGCGGCGGGCGTCAACCTGAACGACCTGGGCTTTGGCGACGCCACGCGCGGCGAACACGCCAACGTCTGGATCGACTGGGTGTCCGGCGCGGCGGTGCGTCAGGGCTTGCCGGCGCGGATCGAGCGGGTGTAGCGGATCCAGCGGGCTTAGCGGATCCAGCGGTCTAGCGGGTCTAGCGGACCTGGCGGACCTGGCGGACCTGGCGGATCGCGGGCCGACACCCGGGGAGTGCCTCAGCGCACCACGGTGTCGGCCACCAGATTCAGGTCGCGCGCCCGGATGTTTACATCGGGCAGCACGCCCGACAAGTCGCCCGGCTGGGCGGCGGCCTTGCCTGAACGGCTGATGCGGATTTCGACCTGCACGCGGCTGGCCCCAGACAGCTTGGCCTGTGGCGACATGGCGCTGCTGTCATCCAGCACGAAGGCGCGCGGCAGGTCCGACACGCGCCATTGCGTGATGGCCAGCGGCATGCGCGAGCCGGCGACGGGGCGCGCCAGGATGAAGACGGTATCGCCGGGCTGAACCTGATCGCGCAGCGGGTCAGCGATGCTCGCGGTGCCCGAAATGCGGGCGGGAGACGGGTCGGCGACGGGCGAGACGGTGTTTGCTGTGGCGTCGTTGGCATCGGTGGCGGCATCGTCCGTGTTGCTGATCGAAGCGCCCATGCCACTACCCGACCGCGCGGCCGGCGCACCAGCCGACATGGCACGCGCCTGGGCGATGTTCGACTGAATCTGACGCGCGGCCTCGGAGTCCGCCGGCAGCAGCGCTTGCAGGCGTTCCCAATGCACCAGCGCTTCGGCTGCGTCGCCACGGCGCAGCGCCATCATGCCGGCCAGCGCCAGGGCCTTGGGCTGGTCCGGGTCGGCCACCAGCGCCTGCGCCACCGCCGCGATGGCGTCGGTGTCCGGCTTGCCCTGATTGGCCGAGAGCAGGGCATCGGCCAGGTCCGCCAACACGGCGGGCTGCCCCGGCGCCAGCCGCAGCACTTGCCGATACGCCGCTACCGCATCCGGATAGCGCCCCAATGTTTCGTAGGAACGCGCCAGCGTATACCAGCCGTCAGCATCGTCAGGGCTGGCGCGCAGCCGTTGCGCCAGGGCATTGATGGCCACGGCCATGTCGGCGCCGTCGCTTGCCGGGCCTGCCGCACTGCCTGCCGCGCCATTATTCGCGCCATTGCCTGCGGTGTTACCCACGCCATTCCCCGCGTTGCTGGCATGGGCGGGCGCCGTGCGCATGTGCGTCATGTCGGCCACGGCGCGCGGGTTGCCCACCTTGCCGTACAGCAGCACGGCAGCCACGGGGATCAGCACGCTCAAGAGGCAGGCGGCGGCCAGGCCGGCGCGCTGGCCGCCGACCAGTCCCACGCGGGGTTGACGCGCCGCCAGGTCTTGCAGCAGTTCACGCTGCAATTCTTCTTCCGCGCGCAGGGCGGCCTCGCGGGTCAAGCTGCCCGCGCGCAGGTCGCGCTGCAACTGCTCGCGCTGCGCCCGATAGAAGGCGCGCAGGTTCTCATCGGCGGCGGGAGCGGGGGACGACGCGCGGCGCAGCAGCGGAGGAATCAGGCACAGCAGGGTGGCCAGCAACAACAGCACAACGACAATCCAAAGCGAGGTCATGGGTCGGTGTCCAGAAAGCGGGTGGCGCGGGCGCGCTCGTCGGCCGTCAATGGCGCGCGCGCCACGGCGCGCCGCTTGAGCGTGCGTACCAGCACCCAGAAGCCCAAGGCCAGCAAGGTGAACGGACCCAGCCACAGCAGCCAGGTAATCGGTTTGAAGGGCGGGTCATAGCGCACGAAGTCGCCGTAGCGGTCTTCAAAAAAACGCATGATCTGCGCGTCGCTGCGGCCCTCGGCCAATTGCGCGTGGATCAGCTTGCGCATGTCTTGGGCAAGCGGCGCGTTGGAGTCGGCCAGGGTCTGGTTCTGGCAGACCAGGCAGCGCAGGCCGTGCGCCAGCTTGTCGGCGCGCTGCTGGTCGGTGGGTGACAGGGCGGGCAGGCCAGGCGCTGCGGGCGAGGGCGAGGCTGCCTGCGCGATCGTCGCGCTCAAGGCCAGCATGATCGCGACCATCAGCACTGGCATCAACGCCTGCCGCAGCGTCAACGGACGCCACCGCCCGCTCATTTCAGCGCCTCGATGATCGGCAGGATCCGCGTGCGGAAAATCTCGGGTGTGATCAGGCCCAGATGCTTGTGGCGGATGCGGCCGGCGCCGTCGATGACGAAGGTTTCCGGCACGCCGTAGACGCCATATTCGATGCCGACGCGGCCGTCCGTGTCGCTGGCCGAGGCCACGTACGGGTTGCCATTGCGCGCCAGCCACGCGACGGCGTCTTCGGGCTTGTCCTTGTAGTTCAAACCGTACAGCGGGATGGCGTGACGCTGGGCAGCGTCGCGCAGCACCGGTAATTCTTCCCGGCATGGCGCGCACCACGATGCCCATACGTTCAGCAACCACACTTGCCCACGCAGCGCTTGCACGTCCAGTTGTTCGCCCGGCGATTGCAGCACCGGCAGGTTGATGGGCGGGGCCGGCTTGTCGATCATGGCGGACGGTACGGCGCGCGGGTCACGTGACAGGCCCATCGCCAGGAACACGGCCATTGCCATGAAGACGGCCAGCGGCAGCACGTAGCGCATCAGTAGCCCTCCCGCGCCGGGCGCTGCGCCGTGGCCAGGCCTGGCTGGGCCTGACGCGCAGCGGCTTCCTGCTGGCGGCGATAGCGCTTGTCGCCAGCAGCCAGCAAGCCGCCCAACGCCATCAGCACGCAACCCGCCCAGATCCACATCATGAAAGGCTTGACCTGGATGCGCACGGTCCAGGCGACCTTGCCCCCGGGTTCGCCCACCGGTTCGCCCAGCGCCACGAAGAGGTCGCGCGTGGGGCCGCTGTCGATGTCGGCCTGGCTCAAGGCCATGTCCTGCACGGTGTACAGGCGCTTTTCGGGATACAGCGTCACCACCGGCTTGCCGTTGCGCGTGACCTTGAACTCGGCGCGCTGGGCGCTGTAGTTGGGGCCGGTGGCGGGCGCGATGCCGGCAAACGTGAACTGGTAGCCGCCCGCTTCCTGGGTGGCGCCCAGGTCGAGGCGGACTTCGTGTTTGACTTCATAGCCGTTGGCCAAGGTGACGCCCGCGATGAAGACGCCGATGCCGGCGTGCGCCAGCAGCATGCCGTACCAGGAGCGTGGCTGCCGCCCAAGGCGGCGCAGCCATTGGCCGTCGGCGCCGTCGGTCAGTCGTTGCCACGCATGCGCGCCGGCGGCGGCCACCGACCAGGCGGCCAGCCACAACCCCAGCATGACCAACGGCGAGCCCAGGCGCGCCGGCCCCGGCATGGCCAGCGGCAGCAACACGGCGGTCAACACACTGACGACGAACGCAGCGCGCAGCTTGCACGCCAGGTCGGGTACTTCGGCTTGCTTCCAGCGCGCAACCGGCCCCACGCCCATCAGGAAGATCGCGGGCGTCATCAGCGGTACGAATACCGCTTCAAAGTAGGGCGGGCCGATGGAGATCTTGCCCCAGTCCAACACGTCGAGCACCACGGGGTACAGGGTGCCCAACAGCACTGAGCCCGCCGCCACCGTTAGCACGACATTGTTGGACAGCAACAGAGATTCGCGCGACAGCAGCGAGAAGCCGCCGCCCAGGCCCACCGAGGGCGCGCGCCAGGCGTACAGCACCAATGAGCCGCCGACGATCACGGTCATGAACGCCAGGATGTACAGGCCCCGGCCGGGGTCCACCGCAAAGGCGTGCACCGAGGTCAACACGCCGGAGCGGACCAGGAAGGTGCCCAGGATGCTGAGCGAAAACGTGCAGATGGCCAGCAGCACCGTCCAACTGCGGAACGCGCCCCGGCGCTCGGTGACGATCAGCGAATGGATCAGCGCGGTGCCCGCCAGCCAGGGCATGAACGAGGCGTTCTCCACCGGGTCCCAGAACCACCAGCCGCCCCAGCCCAATACGTAATAGGCCCATGCGCTGCCCAGCAAGATGCCCACGGTCAGGAATGTCCACGCGGCCAAGGTCCACGGACGCACCCAGCGCGCCCACAGCGCGTCCAGCTCGCCCGACAGCAGCGCCGCGATCGCAAAGGCGAAGGCCACGGAAAAACCCACGTAGCCCATGTACAGCATCGGCGGGTGCACGATCATGCCGGGGTCCTGCAGCAGCGGGTTCAGGTCGCGGCCGGCCATGGCGGGCGGCATCAGCCGTTCAAACGGGTTGGACAGGAACAGCAGGAACAGCAACAAGCCCACGCTGATCCAGCCCATGACCGCCAGCACGCGCCCGGTGAAAGCCAAAGGCAGGCGGCGGCTGAAGACGGCGACGGCCACTGTCCAGGCGGTCAGCAGGTACAGCCACAGCAACAACGACCCTTCATGCCCGCCCCACACGGCGGCAAAGCGGTAGGCGGCGGGCAGGTCGGCGTGCGAGTTGCCCGCCACGTACAACACCGAAAAGTCGTTGTCGACGAACGACCAGGCCAGGCAGCCAAACGCCAGCGTCGTCAGACAGAACTGGCCCACGGCGGCGGGCCGCGCCACGCGCAGGCCCGCTTGCCAGCCGGTGGCGGCGCCGATCAGCGGCAACGTGGCCTGCGTCAACGCGACCAGCAACGCCAGGATCAGGCTGAACAGGCCTATCTCGGGAATCATCGGGCCTCCGGAGGCAACGCGTTGGTCGCTTTGTTGCCGGCCGTGCCGGTTGGGGCAGCGGCGTTGCCTGATGCCGCGGTCGCGTAGCCAGGTTTGCCTGCGGCAGGGCGAGGTGCGCCAGCGGCGTCGCCAGTCACCGCAAGCGGGCCACCGGATGCGCCAGCCGCGCGCTTGAGCGCGTCGGCGGCTTCGGGCGGCATGTAATTTTCGTCGTGCTTGGCCAGCACCTGCGTGGCGCGGAACACGCCGTCCGCGTCCAGCTTGCCCGCCGCCACCACACCCTTGCCTTCACGGAACAGGTCCGGCAACAGGCCCTGGTAGGCGACTTGCACGGTGTGCGCGGTATCGGTCACGACGAAGCGCAAGGTCACGCCGTCCGGTTCGCGGCGCACCGAGCCTTGTTCGACCAATCCGCCCACGCGGAAGCTGCCGCTGGTTGGGGCCTCTTTCGCGGCGATCTGGCTGGGGCTGAAGAAGAACACCAGGTTCGATTGCAGCGCGTTCAGCACCAGCGCCGTGGCCAGGGCCAGCAGCGCCAGCCCGCCCGCGGTGGCCCATGCGCGACGCTTGCGCGGGCTCATGGGCGCCCCGATTCCGCGCGCGGGTCGGACGATACGCGCGACGCGCGTGAGCCGGACCGCCCGCGCGCGCGACGCCACAGCAAAAAGACTTCCAGGCCCATCAGCGCCACCGTCACCCCATAGGCGCCCAGGATGTACGGGCCATGGCCTTGCAGCGAAAACAGTGCGTCCCAACTCATGGCGCCTCCTGGCGGCCGGGCTGGCCCGCGTGGTCATGGCTACCCCTGACGCCCGAACGCACGGCGCCCGGTTCGCGTTGCGCGATCAATCCGCGCACGCGCGCCAGCGCCACCGCCGCGCTGTACAGCCAGAACGCCGCCACCATCAGCAGCATGGCCGTCAGCATGATGCGCGCCATGCTGGGCGCGGTGGTCAGGTTGATGGACGCGCCCTGATGCAGCGTGCTCCACCATCGCACCGAAAAATAGATGATGGGCACGTTGACCACGCCGGCCAGCAGCAGGATGGCGCCACTGCGGTCGGCCCGGCGGACGTCGTCAGTGGCCGCTTGCAGGGCGATGAACCCCAGGTACAGAAACAGCAGGATCAACTCGGACGTCAGCCGCGCGTCCCAGACCCACCATGCGCCCCAGGTTGGCTTGCCCCAGAGCGCGCCCGTCCACAAGGTCAGGAAGGTGAAGAGCGCACCGGTGGGCGCCAGCGCGCGCATCATCATGAACGACAGGCGCGTGTTGTAGATCAGGCCCAGCGCGGCGTAGGCCGCCATCACCAGGTAAAGGAACATCGACATCCACGCGGCCGCCACATGAATGAACAGGATGCGATAGACCTCGCCCTGCTGGCTGTCCGCGGGTGCGACGACCAGGCCCACGTACAAGCCGGCGGCGGCAAAAAGGGCGGCGGCCAGCGCCAGCCCGGGAATCCATCGGCCGGCCAGCGGGTAGAACAGCGCGGGCGAGGCATAGCGCATCCAGCCAGGTTGCTTGTGCATGGGCCCTCTCATTCCAGCGCCACGCGCAGCGCGGCGGACGCGCTCCAGGGGCAGAGCAGAATCGCCAGGCACAGGCACGCGCCCAGCAGCGACAGTTGTGGCCCCGCGCCCAGCCCGGCGTGCGTGGCCGACACCGCGCCCGCGCCGAAGATCAGCACCGGTACATACAGCGGCAACACCAGCAAGGGCAATAGCGCGGCGCCGCGCAGGCCCAGCGTCAACGCCGCGCCCAGGCCGCCCACCAGTGCCAGCGTGGGGGTACCCAGCAGCAAGGAGAGGACCAGGACGCCGATGGCGTGCGGCGGCAAATCAAACTGCAATGCCAGGATGGGGCTGGCAAGAATCAGCGGCACACAGCCGCTGAACCAGTGCGCCGCCAGCTTCACGCCCACCAGCAGGGGCAGTGGGTGGGGCGACACCAGCAGTTGCTCCAGCGCGCCGTTATCGTGGTCTTGGGTAAACGGGCGGTGCAGGCTCAGCAAGATGCCCAGCAGCGCGCACACCCACAGCACCCCCGGCCCGATGGCGCGCAGCAGCGCCGGGTCGGGGCCGACCGCCAGCGGAAACAGCGATCCGGCCACCACGAAGAACAGGGTGGCGCCCAGCGTGTCGGCGGGCCGCCGCCAGGCCAGCCGGATGTCACGCAACACCAACTGAGACAGCGTAGCCAGCATCCGCGTAGTCATCCATGTTCAGGGTTTGCAGGCGATCGGGGGCAGTGACGGGTTGCCGATGGCAGGCCACCACCGCCGCGCCGCCAGCGTCCAGGTGCGCGTCCAGCGCGGCCCACAATTGTTCGAGGCTGGCCGCGTCCAGCCCCGCGTCGGGTTCGTCCAGCAGCCATAACGGCTTGCCGCTAAGCATCACCGCCGCCAGCGCCACCCGACGCGCCTGCCCTTGCGACAGGCGGGCCGCCGGGGTATGCAGGCAGGCGTGCAGGCGCCAGGCAGCCAGTCCGGCATCGATGGCGCCATCGCCTTGCGGCGCGCCCGCCACATGCAGGCTGTAGCGCAGGTTTTCCAATGCGCTCAGGTCCGCGCACAGCCCGTTGGCGTGGCCCAGATACGCCACGCGCGCGAAGTAGGACGACGGGTCGCGCGACACGTCGCGGCCCAAGGCATGCAGCGAGCCCGCCACCGGCCGTAGCAAGCCGGCCAACATGCGCAGCACGCTGGTCTTGCCGCTGCCATTGGCGCCGTGCAAGTGCAACAGCTGGCCGGCGTGCAGGTCGAAGTGCAACGCGCCCAGTCCTTGCCCCGGCGCACCACCACGCGGGCAGCACAGACCGTGGGCGGCAAGTAGAGGCGGCGGCGCGTCAGCGGGCCGCATTGGCTGGCCCCGCCTTGGCGATTTCCTTGGGTGTGCCGGCGGCCGGCGTCGCATCGGACGTCTGCCCCGGCGGAATATGCGGCAAGGTGTGCGCGATGCCCTTGTGACAATCGATGCAAGTCTTGGACTTGTCCGCCAGATAGGTCGAATGCATGTTCTGCGCGCGCACGCTCTGGCGCGTGAAGTCCATGTATTCGTAGTTGTGGCAGTTGCGGCATTCCAGCGAATCGTTTGCCTTGAAGCGCGCCCATTCGTGCTGGGCCAGTTCCAGCCGCTTGTCGACGAATTTTTCGCGCGTGTCGATGGTGCCGAAGATCTTGCCCCAGACTTCCTTGGACGCCTGCATCTTGCGCGCGATCTTGTCCGTCCAGTTGTGCGGCACGTGGCAGTCCGAACACAGTGCGCGCACGCCCGAGCGGTTGGTGAAGTGGATGGTGCCTTTCAGTTCCGCATAGACGTTGTCGCGCATCTCGTGGCAGCCGGTGCAGAACTTCTCGGTGTTGGTCAGCTCCATCGCGGTGTTGAAGGCGCCCCAGAACAGGATGCCGCCGATGAAACCGCCTATCGTCAGAAAGCCCAGGCTGAAATGCACGCTGGGGCGGCGGATGATGTTCCAGTAGCGCTTTAGAAGCTTGACCATGGCTGCGTCCTGTCCCTTACTTCTTGTCTGTCGCCGGGGCGGTCAGGCGCTTGAGGATTACGTCGATGTCCTGATAGGTATTGGACACCAGCGGCTTGGCCTCGGCTTGCGGCACATGGCATTGCACACAGAAATACCGGCGTGGCGACACCTCGGCCAGTACATTGCTGTCGCGGTCCATGTAGTGCGTGACGCTTAGCGGTGGCGCCTGGGTTTCCTCGGTGTTCACGCGCGCATGGCAGGCCAGGCAGCGGTTGTAATTCTTGTCGATCTGATAGCCGTCGATCTTGTGCGGAATGGTGGGCGGCTGCATCGAATACGTGCGCATCCGCTTGATGTCTTTGTTTTCGATGGGGCTGATCAGGGGCGGGGTGGTCTCGTCGGCAACGGGCGTGGGCCCCCGCATGGGGTCTTCGACCTCGAAGGGCGGCGCGGCCCAGGCGGACGAGCCCAACAGGGAACCCGCAACGAGTGCAAGGGCGATGGCGGCGGTGCGCGTGTTCATGGCTGTCTCCCCCAGGCCTTCAGACCTTGACGATCCGGACCGCGCACTTCTTGAAGTCGGTCTGGAACGAGATCGGGTCGGTGGCGTCCAGCGTGACCTTGTTGATCAGTTGGCCGGCGTCGAACCAGGGCACGAACACCAGGCCGCGCGGTGGCTTGTTGCGCCCGCGCGTTTCCAGCCGGGTGCGCATCTTGCCGCGCCGCGATTCGATTTCGACTTCCACGCCGCGTCGCAAGCCCATCGCCTGGGCGTCGTCCGGGTGCATGAAACAGACGGCATTCGGAAAGGCGCGGTACAGCTCGGGCACGCGGCGCGTCATGGACCCGGAATGCCAGTGTTCCAGGATGCGGCCGGTGGACAGCCAGAAGGGGTATTCCTTGTCGGGCGATTCCGGCGGCGGTTCGTAGGGCAGGGCATAGATGATGGCGCGGCCGTCGGGGTGGCCGTAGAACTCGAAGCCCGCGCCGGCCTTCACGTAGGGGTCGCTGCCTTCGCGGTAGCGCCACAGGGTTTCCTTGCCGTTGACCACCGGCCAGCGCAGGCCGCGCACCTCGTGGTAGGTGTCGAACGGCGCCAGATCGTGGCCATGGCCCCGGCCGAACTCGGCGTATTCCTCGAACAGGCCCTTTTGCGCATAGAAGCCGAACGCCTCGGCCTCATGGTTTTCGTATTCCGCGTTCAATTCGCTGTTGGGGAATTTGTTGACCTTGCCGTTGGCGTACAGCACGTCAAACAAGGTCTTGCCGCGATACTCCGGCTTCTTGGCCAGCAGGTCGGCGGGCCAGACTTCTTCCACCTTGAAGCGCTTGGAAAATTCCATCAACTGCCACAGGTCGGAGCGCGCGTCGCCGGGCGCGTTCACCAGTTGATGCCAGAACTGCGTGCGCCGTTCGGCGTTGCCGTAAGCGCCTTCTTTTTCCACCCACATGGCGGTGGGCAGGATCAGGTCGGCCGAAATGGTCGTGACCGTGGGGTAGGCATCCGACACCACGATGAAGTTGGCCGGGTTGCGGTAGCCGGGCAGCCCTTCGTTCATCAGGTTGGCGGCCGCCTGCATGTTGTTGTTGACCATCACCCAATAGGCGTTGATGGTGCCGTCCTTCAGCATGCGGTTCTGCAACACCGCGTGCGCGCCCACCTTGTCGGGGATGGTGCCGTCCGGCAGTTGCCAGATCTCTTCCGCGTGGGCCCGATGCTTGGGGTTGGTGACCACCAGGTCGGCCGGCAGCCGATGCGAAAACGTGCCCACTTCGCGCGCGGTGCCACAGGCCGACGGCTGGCCCGTCAGCGAGAACGGGCTGTTGCCCGGCGTCGAGATCTTGCCGGTCAACAGGTGGATGTTGTAGGCCATGTTGTTGGCCCACACGCCGCGCGTGTGCTGGTTGAAACCCATCGTCCAGAAAGACGTCACGCGGATCTTCGGGTCGGCATATAGCTCGGCCAGATCACGCAACTGCTTTTGCGGAACACCCGTCAGCTTGGACGTGTATTCCAGATCGTATTTCGACACGAACTTGGCGAATTCATCGAAGGTGATGGGCTTGGATCCGCCGGCCTTGTCCGCGTTCTTGGCGGCCTTTTGCAAGGGGTGGTCGGGGCGCAGGCCATAGCCGATGTCGGTATTGCCTTCGTGGAATACGGTGTGCTTGTCGACGAAGTCGCGGTTCACCCGCTTGGTCTGGATGATGTAGTTGGCGATGTAGTTCAGGATGGCCAGGTCGGTCTGCGGCGTGAAGGTCAGCGTCAGGTCGGCCAGCTCGTACGAGCGGTGTTCGAAGGTGGACAGCACCACCACGCGCGTCTTGGGCGCGGACAGGCGGCGGTCGGTGACGCGGGTCCACAGGATGGGGTGCATCTCGGCCATGTTCGAGCCCCACAGCACGAAGGCGTCGGCGTTCTCGATGTCGTCATAACAGCCCATGGGCTCATCCGCGCCGAAGGTGCGCATGAAGCCCACCGCCGCCGACGCCATGCAGTGGCGCGCGTTCGGGTCCAGGTTGTTCGACCGAAAGCCCGCCTTCATCAGCTTGAGCGCGGCGTAGCCTTCCCAGATGGTCCATTGGCCCGAGCCGAACATGCCCACGGCGGTCGGCCCCTTGTCTTTGAGGACGCGCTTGAACTGCTCGGCCATCACGTCAAACGCCTGGTCCCACGACACCGGGGCGAATTCACCGTCCTTGGCGTACTTGCCGTCTTTCATGCGCAGCAGCGGCGTGGTCAGCCGGTCGTTGCCGTACATGATCTTTGACAGGAAATAGCCTTTTACGCAGTTCAGGCCCTTGTTCACATCGGCATTGAAATCGCCGTGCGTGGCCACGACCTGGTTGTCCTTTACCGCGACGTTCACGCCGCAGCCGGTCCCGCAGAACCTACAGGGCGCCTTGGACCACTTGAGCTTGGCGGCCTCGGATTCGGTCACGATGTTCTGCGTCATGCCGACGATGGGTATGCCCGCCACGGTGGCGGCGGCCGCGGCGGCGGACTGCTTGATGAAATCTCTACGAGCCATGGACATCGCCAATCTCCTCGTTCATCGCGGCCAGCGTGTCGGCGTGCTGATAGACCAGCGCCGAAGCCAGTACGCCATCCAGGCGCTGAATCTCGGAGATCCGCGCCATCATGTCGTCGGTGGTGGGCGCTTCCAGCGTGACGACCAGCTTGCCGGTGTCGGACGCGCCATGGATGTCCGAACCCGCTATCGCCAGGATGGCGGCGCGCACGTCGGGCAAGCGGTGGGGCAGGGCATGCACAACCAGACTGGCGATGTGCAGCTCGGGCGGCGCCGGAGGCGGCGCGTTGGGGGAGAGCGCGGACATGGAAGGGGTTCCGTCGCGTGGCATCAGCTGCCCGGGGGGCCGGCGATCAGCTGATAGATCCAGACGATGAACCCGTAGCCCGCCACGATGATGACCGTAAGAACGGGGGCCATGACAGCCGTCAGGAACAGAAAACTTCGCAGCTCCTGGGGCTTGGTGTAGCCATCAGACTCGTTTTGCACACACCACCTCACTTTGACAGTTGGGGTATTGCATTGAACGTGCGGATGTCGAAGTTTTTAGCAGTGCTTTTACATCGCGTCAATGTTGCATGACGGCGAAACAATTTGCGGCGCTGCAATAACGCGGCCCATGGTGCGGCACATCGCGCGGCGATAAAAAAGCGTGCCGGATGCGTCGGCCGGATCGATCCGGCCTAGCATTCGGCACGCGACACGCCATCGGCGTTGACGCGAGTTTGAATCAGGCAATCGCGCCGTAGATGCGGCGCGCGTCGGCGGCCGTGGCGATGGGGCGGCCCAGCGCGCGCGCGCCGTCGGCCGCTTGGCGGACCAGCGCCGCGTTATCCGGTGCGACGCTTCCATCACGCAGCTTCAGGTTGTTTTCAAAGCCCACGCGCATGTGGCCCCCAAACGCCGCCGCCGTCGTGACGCATGCGTTTTCCTCGGGGCCGAACGCGCATACCGCCCAGGGCAAGGACTGATCGTAGGCACCCAGGAACGGCAGCAGGTCATACGCCGACGAGGTCTGGCCCGCGCTGTAGCGGCCCAGCACGAACAGCACCGACCACGCGCCCGGCGGCACCAGCCCACGCGCGCGCAGCGACAGCCAGCGGCGCACGTCGCCTTCGTCGTACAGGATGATCTGCGTCATGATGCGGCGCTCGGCCAGCCAGGCCAGGAACGCCGCCAGTTCCGTCTCCGGAATGTCCGGCACGGCAATCTCGCGCAGGCCGATCGACACGGCTTCCGGCTGCAATTCGCGCACCAGCGCAATCTGTTCGGCGGCCTTGTACACGCTGGCTGCTTCGCTGGTGACCTGCACCAGCAATTCGCGGCCCACGGCGCGTTCCACGGCGGCCAGGGCGTCGCGGTAGGCGGTAGCGTCCAGCAGATGGCTGCCGTCCGGCTTGCGCACATGCATGTGCATCATGCCGGCGCCCGCGTCCAGGCAGGCGCGCGCTTCACGCGCCAGATCGTCGGCGGTCAGCGGCACGGCCGGATGGTCGGCCGCCTTCTTGTAGGCGCCGTTGGGCGCCACGGTGATGATGACGGGGGAGTCGGCCAGCGCGGCGCGCGGCAGGGCAGGGGCGTTCAAGGCTGGATCTCCGGCAATTCCGGGTTGATAAGGTCAAGGCCGGCTCGCAGCAGGCGGTCGTAGCGGGCGCGTTCGGCCGCAATGGTCTCGGGCGTCCAGGCGTAGAAGCCTTCGCCCGCCTTCATGCCATGGCGGCCGTCGGCGGCGCGCTCGGTCAGGCAGCGCGCGGGGTGGTCCGCGTTGCAGAACGTGGGGTACATCGTGGCGCCGGCCGCGGCGTGCACGTCGATGCCGGCGTGGTCGCGCTGCATGACGGGGCCGGCGGCCAGGAAGCGGAAGCCAAAGCCGAAGCGCACGGCGGCGTCCACGTCTTCCGGCGACGCAATGCCACGGTCGATCAGGTCAAACGCCTCGCGCGACAACGCATGCTGCAAGCGGTTGGCCAGAAAGCCCGGCAGGTCCTGCTTGACCTTCACCGGCACGCTGCCGCAGCGGCGCATGAAGGCAATCAGCGAATCGGCGCAGGCGTTGTCGCTGGCTTCGCCCAGCACCACTTCTACCAAGGGCACCAGATGCGCGGGCATGAAGAAATGCAGGCCCAGCATGCGGCCGCGCGTGTCCAGGCCCTGGCTGATGGCGCTGATCGGAAAGCTGGAGCTGTTGCTTGCCAGAATGGCGTCGGGGCGCGCACGCTGCCCGAGGTCCGCGAACAATGCTTGTTTGATGTCCAGGCGTTCGGGGATGCATTCGATGACCAGGTTCACCGTGGACCAGTCCACCTCGTCCAGGCTGGCGGCCGTGGCCAGCAACGGGGCGTTCGCCTCGCGCCCGATGGTCTTCAGATTTTCCGCCACGCGCGCGGGCAGGCCCAAAGCGCGTTCCGCGTTCGATTCGATCACGGTGGTGCGGCAGGCGGCGCGGGTCAACACCACCGCCACGTCCGCGCCCATCGTGCCGCCGCCCACCACCACTGCATGCGCCGCGCCCGGGTTGGGCAGCGCTGTTGCGTCCGTCTGCATGGTTTGCTCCTGTCATTGCATCGTCGTTGGGGGCGAGTGTAGAGAAGGGCGTTTGATAGATGAATCAGATTTTTTGGATAGAATGATCGACAAAACAGATCAATACGACCCGGGTGTAGAGACATGCAGATCAACCTTTCGATGCGCGACATTGACACCACGCTGGTGCTGGGCCGTACGCTGAATTTCCGGCAGGCGGCGGCGCAATTGCATTTGTCGCAATCGGCGCTATCCACGCAGATACAGCGCATTGAAGAGGCCTTGGCCGTGCGCCTGTTTGACCGCACCACGCGCACCGTGCGGCTGACGGCGGCGGGCGAGGTCTTCATGCAGCAGGCCGCCACCTTGCAGGCGGCGTTTCGCGACGCCATCGCAGCGGTCAGCAGCATCACCAGCGCCGAGCAGGGGCAGGTGTCGGTGGCCGCGCTGCCCTCGCTTGCCGCCCGCCTGCTGCCGCGCGTGCTGATGACCTACCGCCAGGCGCACCCGCACGTCGCCCTGAAAGTGCGCGACACCTTGTCGGGCCCGGCCTTCGATCTGGTGCGCGCGGGCGAAGTCGACTTCGCGCTCACCGCCGCCGACCCGCAGCACGCCGACCTGCACTATGTGCCGCTGATGTCCGACAGCTTTCTGCTGCTGATCCCCGAGTCGCATCCGCTGGCCAAGTCCCGTGGCCCGCTGCGCTGGGCCGACACCGCTTCGGCCGAGCACGTGTCGATGGTGCAACCCAGCAGCGTGCGGCAATACACGGAATGGGCGTTTCTGCAAAACCGCATCCGCTTCACGCCCGCGTTTGAAGCCGAACACCTGACCACCATCGTGGCGATGGTGGAATGCGGTTTCGGCGTGGCCGCACTGCCCGAGATCGCGGCGGGCGCCGTGGCGCAGACGGGAATCGTGCAACGCCCGCTGATCGGGCCGGTGGCGGAACGGTCGATTGGCTTGGTCACGTCACGCAATCGCAGCTTGTCGCCGGCGGCGGCGGCGTTGGTGGGGACGTTGAAGGAGTATCTGGCGTTGCAGGGGCGGTGAGGCATATCAGGCTAAGACCACGCCGACCCCGTGTCGCGGAAGATCATCTTCGCGTATCATGGATATACATTTTTCGTGTATATCCAAAAAGGAGCTCATATGCGAGTCGCCAAGTGGGGAAATAGTCTGGCCGTGCGTCTTCCCGCCAGCGTGGTTGATGCGTTGAATCTGCAAGAGGGCGACGATATCGAAATCCACATTCAGGGTGATCGTCATTTCGAAGTGCGCAAGACGGCCGGCGAGGAAGGGGTATTGGCGAAGCTGCGTCAATTCCGCGGAATGTTGCCGGCAGACTTTGTTTTTAACCGTGACGAGGCGAATCGCCGTGATAAGTGACGCGCGCGTTTTTCTTGATAGCAACATCCTGATCTATCTGCTGAGCGCCGATGCACGCCGGGCCGACATTGCTGAAGTCCTGCTCAAAGGCAAGCCATTCATCAGCGTCCAGGTGCTGAATGAGGTAACGAATGTCTGCGTGCGCAAGCTGAAAAGACAGTGGGAAGAGACTAACGAGTTTCTGGCAATGGTCAGGATGTTCTGTCGTGTTGTGCCACTGACTGTTGACGTCCACGACAAGGCGCGTCAATTGGCTGAACGCTATCAAATGTCGTTCTATGACGCTTGCATCGCGGCATCGGCGTTGGCCGTCGACTGCCAGATTCTCTACACGGAAGACATGCAGGCCGATATGTCGATTGATCAGCGGCTCACGCTTATCAACCCGTTTACGCAACAGCGTTCGCGCTTGGCTGAGCCGGGTTTTTGAAGCGATTTCTTTACTCATTAGTGTCGAATCATTGGCTGACTTAAGCCCAAACAGCCTTAAGCCCGCGGCCTCACGCCCGCAACCGCGTCTGCTCCGACGCCAGATAGGCGTCTCTTGAAGGCAGCAAATGATCCCGGCAGATCGCCATCAGCGCGTCCCGGTCGCCCGCGCGCAGCGCCTGGATCATGGCCCAGTGTTCCTGTCTTGCGCGCTCACGGTAGGCGGGGGCGACCAGGGTGCCGAAGCGGATTGGGTGGGTGCGGCGGGCGTATTCCTCAATCGCCTGGCCCAGCACGGCGTTGTCCAGCAGGCCGAAGAATTCGCGGTGAAAGCGTTGATTGCTGCGGAACACGCGGCGCGCGTCGCCGTCGGCCACGGCAGCGTCGTGTTCGCGCTGCACCATGACCAACGCCGCCAGCCGCGCTTCGGGAACGGGTAGCGGCATCTGGCTGGCGGCGTGGACTTCCAGCACTTCGCGCAGCGCGTACAGCTCCATGACTTCGCGCGCGGAAAACGTCCGCACAACGGCGCCGACGTTGCGCTTTTTTTCCACCGCGCCCAGCAGTTCAAGCCCGGTCAATACTTGCCGCACGGCATGGCGCTTCATGGAAAAGCGCGCCATCAGCTCGTCTTCGGTCAGGCGTTCGCGCGGGTGCAGCCGGCCGAAGACGATGTCTTCTTCCAGGGCTGCCACCGCGGATTGCGTGGCGTCGGGGGCCTCTGCTTGCAGGGCGTCGGGCGTGATGGCGTTCATGTCGGATTGCTTTGAGTCGGTTTACTTCTTGGGCACGGTGTCATGCGTCACGCCGGCGCGCAGGAAGTCGAAATCAACGCCCTGATCGGCCTGCGTCACGGTTTGCAGGAACAGCTTGCGGTAGCCACGCTCGGCGGTCGGTCGCGTGATCGGCTTTTCCGCCGCGCGGCGCGCGAGTTCGGCGTCGTCCACCAGCAGCGCGATTTCCCGATTGGCCACCGACAGCCGGATGCGGTCGCCATTCTGCACGTAAGCCAGCGGGCCGCCAATCGCGGATTCGGGCGTGACGTGCAGCACGATGGTGCCGGCCGCCGTGCCGCTCATGCGGCCGTCTGAAATGCGGACCATGTCCTTCACACCCGCGCGCGCCAGCTTCTTGGGGATCGGCATGTAGCCGGCTTCGGGCATGCCGGGCGCGCCGGTCGGACCGATGCGCTTGAGCACCAGGATGTCGTCGGCGGTTACGTCCAGCGCGTCGTCGTCGATGCGGCGCGCCATGTCCTCGGCGTCTTCGAACACCACGGCGCGGCCTTCGTGTTCCATCAGCTTGGGGTTGGCGGCCGACTGCTTGATGATGGCGCCGCCCGGCGCCAGATTGCCGCGCAACACAGCCAGGCCGCCCACGGGGTAGATCGGTTGCTCGGCGGTGCGGATCACGTCCTGCTTGAAGGGCGCGGGCGCGTCGTCCAGTTCCTGGCCCAGCGTGCGGCCGGACACGGTCATCACGTCCAGGTGCAGGTAAGGGCGCAGTTCGCGCAGCAACGCCAGCATGCCGCCGGCGTCGTGGAAGTCTTCCATGTAGTGCTGGCCCGAGGGCTTCAGGTCGACCAGCACGGGGGTTTCGCGGCTGATGCGGTCCAGGCCCGCCAGATCGATGTCGATACCCAGGCGGCCGGCGATGGCGGTCAGGTGCACGATGCCGTTGGTGGACCCGCCAATCGAGAGCAGGACGCGCAAGGCGTTCTCAATGGACTTGCCATTGATGATCTGGTCGGGCGTCAAGCGCGACGCGGCCATGGCGACGGCGGTGGCGCCGGTGCGTTCGGCCACGCGCACGCGGTCGGCGGTGACGGCCGGGGCGGACGCGCCGCCCGCCACCATCATGCCCAGCGCTTCGGTGATGCAGGCCATGGTGCTGGCCGTGCCCATCACCGAACAGGTGCCCACGCTGGCGACCAGCTGGTTGTTGACGTCGGCGATCTCGGGCGCGTCGATCTCGTCGGCGCGGTAGCGGCCCCAGTAGCGGCGGCAGTCGGTGCAGGCGCCGACCCGTTCGCCACGGTGCGAACCGGTCAGCATCGACCCCGTGACCAATTGAATGGCGGGCACGCCGGCGGACGCCGCGCCCATCAATTGCGCGGGCACGGTCTTGTCGCAGCCGCCGATCAGCACCACGGCGTCCATGGGCTGCGCGCGGATCATTTCCTCGGTGTCCATGGACATGAGGTTGCGCAGGTACATGCTGGTGGGTTGCGAGAAGCTCTCGTGCACCGAAATGGTCGGGAAGTCCATGGGCAGGCCGCCGGCCAGCATGACGCCGCGCTTGACGGCTTCGATCAGTTGCGGCGCGTTGCCGTGGCAGGGGTTGTAGCTGCTGCCGGTGTTGACGATGCCGATGATCGGACGGGCCAGGGCGTCGTCGGACAAGCCGGCGCCCTTGATGAACGCCTTGCGCAAGAACAGCGAAAAGCCCTTGTCGCCGTAGTTCGTGAGCCCGCGCGCCACGCCCTGCGCGGTGGCACTGTCGCTATCAAAAGGGCCCATCGCGGGCTTGGCGCCCTTGGTCTCGTCCGTCATTTTCAGTCCCGATAATATTATTGATAATCCAGGTCCAAGATCATATCCAGCCTTTGAAAGCGACGGCAAGCGGTTTATGCATGCGTAAACATTGATCGAAATTAACGATCAGTCGATAGAAAAATTCTGATTCTTCAATCAAGTTCGCGCTCCTAAACTGGCGCGGTTGACGAGCCGGGCGTCCGTCCATTCCTATACTCAACCCGGCTGGAGAGAGACCTTATGTCAGACCTGCGTCTGCGGCCGCGCCGTGCCGTCCTGCTATCCCTGCTGGCCTTGTGTGCCGGCGTGTCCGCCCCGGCCATGTCCGCCGATGCCTACCCGGACAAGCCCATCCGCCTGATCGTGCCGTACCCGCCCGGGGGCGCAACCGATGTGATCGGCCGCGTGCTGGCGCAGGAACTGACGGGCGCGCTGGGCCAGTCCGTGATTGTGGAAAACCGCGCGGGCGCGGCGGGCAACATTGGCGCCGACCAGGTCGCCAAGGCGCAGCCGGATGGCTACACCTTGCTGATGGGCGCGCTGACCAGCCACTCCATCAATGCCGCCTTGTACCGTGGCCGCGTCACGTATGACGTGGAAAAGAGCTTCGCGCCGGTGTCCATCGTGGGCACGGTGCCGCTGGTGTTCGTGGTGAACCCGTCGGTGCAGGCCAAGACCTTGTCCGAGTTCATTGCCTTGGCCAAGTCCAAGCCGGGCTACATCACCATGGCGTCGGCCGGCAACGGTTCGCCGCAACATCTGGCGGGCGAAATGTTCAAGCGCGCCGCCGGCGTCGACATCCTGCACGTGCCCTACAAGGGCAGCGGCCCCGCCATGACCGACCTGATGGGCGGCCAGGTGTTGAGCATGATCGAAACCGTGCCGGCCGCGCAGGGCAACATCAAGGCGGGCAAGCTGCGCGCGTTGGCGGTGACGTCCCCCGCGCGCGTGGACGCGCTGCCCGACGTGCCGACCGCGGCGGAGGCGGGCCTGAAGGATTTCGAGGTCAGCTCCATGTTCGGCATCGTTGCGCCCGCCAATACGCCGGCGCCGGTAATCGAACGTTTGAATGGCGAGTTGAAGAAGATCCTGGCCAAGCCAGAGGTGAAGGCGTCGTTGTTGAACCAGGGCGCCATCGCCACCTGGACCACGCCGGCCGATGCAAGCAAGCGGGTGTCGGCGGAAGTCGCCCGCTGGACCAAGGTGATCGACGAAGCCGGCGTGAAGCCGGAGTAAGCCTGATCGCTGCGCCTCTCGGCTGAACCATTTAAGCCACACGCCGAAGATTTCCGAACGAAGTCTTCGGCGTTATTTTTTGTGCGACGCCAAAAGCTGCCGCGCAACAAGACGTTCGTCGCAGGGGAACCCGGCGCACTAAAGGGCGCGGGGAAGCAGGTGGGTGCGCCGCCGGTTCAGACTGCCGTTGCAATAATCCGTAATACAGGGTTTGTTGCACCGCAAACGGGTATTGACCCTGTTCGGACTACGCCGTAATGTACTTTGCGGTCCAGCCTAGGACAGTGGGGGGATACCACGATGACAGAGAATCAAGACGAAAAGTCGATCCTGTACACGCAGTTCGGTACGCACAGCCCTTATTGGCGTCTGTCGGCCGATAGCGACGCCATACAGTTGGCCGCCATCAAGGGGGCGACCAACATCGCATTGGCGCTGCGGCCGGATCAGGCAGACACGGTTCGATCGCTGACGGGGATTACCTCCAGCGTGCGCATCGACATCTTGCTGTACGGCGATCTGCTGCGCTTGCACCTGGTGGGCCGCAAGATCAACCCAAACGAATGGGCCGGCACCGCGTCCGCCTATTCCGATACCGAATCCGTCGCGAAGGACCTGGTCGAAGGCCTGTCGTTTGCCGAGACGGTGGTGTCCGAAGCCAATTCGGTAATCGTCATCGTGGACCAGAACGGCCGCGTGCAGCGCTTCAACAAGCTCAGCGAGGAATACACCGGCAAGCGCGAGCAAGACATCGTCGGGCGCAGCGTGTTCGAAATGTTCATGACGCGCGAAGAGGCCATTGCTTCGCGCCGCAATATCGCGGAATTCTACAAACGCGGCCAGTCGTATGAGGTCGAGCGCCTCATCAACACGGTCAAGGGCCCACGGCTCTTCCTGTTTCGCAACAAGTTCGTCACCAGCGGCAGCGGTGAAAAGCGTGTCTACCTGATCTGCTCGGGCACCGACATCACCGAAGAACGCCAGGCGCAGGAACGGCTGCGCGTGCTGGCCAATACCGACATGCTGACCAACCTGCCCAATCGGCATGCCATTACGTCGCGCCTGAAAGCGGCGTTGACGGCGGGGCAGGACGGGCGCGGCGGCGTGCTGTTCCTGGACCTGGACAACTTCAAGCGCATCAACGACCACTATGGCCACGGCTTCGGCGACCGCCTGCTCAAGGCCGTGTCGGTGGCGATTTCAACCTGCCTGTCGCCGGGCCAGACGCTGGCCCGCCTGGGGGGCGATGAGTTCATCGTGTTGCAGGAACAGGCGCAGGCCTGGGAATTGGAAGCCACTGCCGAACGCATCATCGAACGGCTGCGCGAGCCGTTCCGCCAGGGCTTGATCGAGGTCTACACCAGTTGCTCGATCGGCATCGCCATGTACCCCGACCACGGCGCCGACCTGGACAGTGTGGTGCGCAGCGCCGACATCGCCATGTATGTGGCCAAGGAAGCAGGGCGGCATACCTACCGCGTGTTCCAGCCCGACATGGACCGCCGCAACGCCGACTACGTGTGGCTGGACACGAACCTGCGCAAGGCCTTGTCCGAGAATCACCTGATGCTGTATTACCAGCCCAAGCTGGTGGGCCGCACCGGTGAAGTCCACAGCGTCGAAGCGCTGTTGCGCTGGCGCTCGCCCGATCGTGGCATGGTCTGCCCCGGCACCTTCATTCCCTATGCCGAAGAGTCGGGCCTGATCTCGCCGCTGGGCGTGTGGGTGATGCGCGAAGCCGCGCGCCAGGCCGCGGCCTGGAAGCGCGACGGCCTGAACATCCGCATCGCCATCAACATGTCGGCGCGGCAGTTGGACGACAAGGGCGTGGTCAGCGACTTCATGCGCGCCATTGGCGATGCGGGGCTTGCGCCCTGCATGCTGGATATCGAGCTCACGGAAAGCTGCCTGATCGATGACGAGGACGCCGCCATCGATCTCATCAAACAGTTCCGCCAATTGGGCGCGCGCGTGCACCTGGACGACTTCGGCACCGGCTATTCGTCGCTGTCGCAACTCGCGCGCATTCCGCTGGATGCCATCAAGCTGGACGCCAGCTTTGTGCGCGGCGTGAACGAGAACCCGGTGTCGCAAGCGCTGGCCCGCGCCATCGTGGCCGTGGCGCGCACGCTGGAATTGAAGGTGATTGCGGAAGGCGTGGAAACGCTTGAGGAAACCGCCTTCCTGGATACGCTGGGCGTGGACGCCAAGCAAGGCTATCTGTACGCCAAGCCCATGCCCGCGACTGAATTCGTTGCCTGGCTGGCTCAGCGGCGCCGGCTGCATCTGATCGCCTGATGCAGCCCGCGCGATGCGGGGGCGCGCTCAGTGCATGGTGGCTTCCTGCACGGCCTCGCTGCTGACGGCGCTGCGGCGGTTCTGCGCCAGCACCAGGCGCTCCATGTAGGCGCGGTCTTTCGGGTCGATCGAGAACGCGGCCTCGACCCAATCCTCGGTGATGTCCATCAGTTCGGAACGCGACAGGTTCAGCACGCGCTGGCGGGCGCGCAGCATGGCGCGCATGCCGTTGAGCTTGGGCCGCATCACATCGATGAAGGTGCGCGTGGCGCGGTACGCCTCGCCCGGTTCAAACAGGGTGTCCACCAGCCCCTTGCCGTGGAACCATTCCGCCGTATGCGATTCGCCTGAGCTGATCAGCTCTTCAGCCAGCTTCATGCCCGAACGGCGCGCCACCAGCGAATAGCCGCCCATGCCCGGAAACAGGTTGAACGCCATTTCCGGAAAGCCCATGCGCGCATTGTTCTGCGCCAGCACGAAGTGGTGCGCC
Source organism: Achromobacter spanius (assembly GCF_002812705.1). Classification (NCBI taxonomy): domain Bacteria; kingdom Pseudomonadati; phylum Pseudomonadota; class Betaproteobacteria; order Burkholderiales; family Alcaligenaceae; genus Achromobacter; species Achromobacter spanius. The sequence goes on from NZ_CP025030.1 coordinate 3,470,332, forward strand.
AGCGCGGCTTCAAAGCCGCCGCCCAGCGCCGTGCCCTCGATCATCGCCAACGAGATCGCACCGGTGTCGAAACCGCGCGAGGCTGCGTGCACGCAGTCCACGCAAGCGCGTGCATAGGCCCGCAGCGCTTCGCGCTTGCCGTTGCGGATGGCTTCGGCGAAGAAATTCAAGTCGCCGCCCACGTTGTAGATCTGCGGCACCAGCGAACCGGTGACCCAGAAGTCGATGGGCAGGCCCGAGTCCTTGGCGGCGCGCGCCAGGGTCATGATTTCGTCGATGAGTTCGTGGTTAAAGCACGGCCGCGGTTGTGCGCGCAGCATCATCCACATGACTCGGCGTCCCTCCTCATAAAAGGCCGAGATCTGCTTCATATTGCCCGCGGCGGTGAAGGGGTGGCAGTCTGTATGAATGAGTTGATTCATTTGCTTTCGTCCAATCGATCAAGGTGAGTCGGAGTACTGCCGGGTCAGCCTAAACCAGAGCTTCCGGGTGCCGTCTCATGCAAACCTCGTCCGACTGGCCAGACTTGGCCGTAGGTCGAACCGCCGAGTGATTAATGAAAAAGTTCTGCCAACCGATGCAAGGTCTCGGCCTGTCGGGCGAGACGCGCATCGCCGCAACGGATGACCAAGCTCGCAAATTCGCGACCTTGCGGGCAGGGCGCCAAACCGCTTGCGGTCCGCATGCCGTCATGCGTTCGGATGAGGATGTTGCAGCACTGCAACAAGATTGAGTCTCATTTGTAAATAGAATCAATTCTCGATAGCATCGCGCCTTTCATTTTCCTGAACCGACGTAAAGGTCTTGCGATGCATCCGCCGTTTGTCCCACGCTCCCTCTCTTTGGCGGTAGCGTTCGCCCTGTCATCCGCCTTGCCGCAGGCACTGGCGCAGACCGCCCAATTGCCCGCCATCAGTGTCGAAGGCACTAACGCCGACGACCCGCGTGTGCCGGAAGTCACCACCGCCACGCGCACGCAGACGCCGGCCCGCTACGTGCCGCAGACCATCGACACCGTGAAGGTCGAAAACGTGCAGAACTACGGCGTCACGGCGATCAGCGACGCACTGTCGGGCATGCCCAACGTGTCCAGTGCGCAAGACACCCGCTTTGACTCGGTGCGTATACGCGGCTTTGACGCCAGTAATGATTTCTATCTGGACGGCATCCGCGACGACAGCCAGTACGTGCGCGACCTGCACAACATTGAACGCATCGAAGTGCTGAAGGGGCCGGCCGCCGTGCTGTATGGACGGGGCAGCCAGGGCGGTATCGTCAACCGCGTCAGCAAGGCGCCGCAGCCGGGCCGCGAATCCAGCATCGAAGCGCAGACCGGCAGTTGGGATTTGCGCAGCGTGTACGGCGACTTCAGCGCCGACCCCAGCGATAACGTCAGCGTGCGCCTGAACGTGGGCCAGGAAGACAGCAACAGCTTCCGCCACAAGATCGGCGGCACGCGCCAACTAGTGGCGCCCGCGATCAACTGGCGCATCACGCCCAACCTGGACTGGCTGGTGCAGTACGAATACAGCCGCTACGACCGCACGCCCGACCGCGGCATTCCCAGCGTCAACGGCCGGCCCGCCGACGTAGGCCGCAGCACCGTCTACGGCGACCCCGACCGCGACTACATCGACGACCGCGCGCAATCCTTCCGCTCGCGCCTGGCCTACACGCTGGCGCCCGATTGGCAACTGCGCTACACGCTGGGCGTGTTCAAGCTGGACAGCGATTTCGACAACACCTACCTGACGGGCTACAACGCCGCCACCGGCAAGGTCACGCGCACGCGCTGGCAGCAGGACCTCAGCACGCGCAACATCACCAACAACCTGGAAACCGAAGGCCTGTTCCGCACGGGCAGCATCGAGCACCGCGTGCTGTTCGGGGTGGAACTGGCCCACCAGGACAGGTCGCCCACCTTGTATTCCGCCGCCACGCGCGGGCCGGGCGCGCAGCCCGTGCCGGCGCTGGATCTCTATGATCCGGACTTGTCCCGGCAGCACAACGGCGCCATGGCGCTCAGCAGCGATGCGCGCCACAAGGTCAAGAGCCAGGGCTACTACGTGCAGGATCAGATCCGGCTGAACGACGCCTGGCAGGTATTGCTGGGCGTGCGCATGGACCGCTTCAACATCGATTCCACCAACCGCCTGCTGGATGCCTCGGCGTCGCACGACAGCAGCGGCGTCAGCCCGCGCGTGGGCCTGGTGTGGTCGCCGCTACGCGACCATTCTTTCTATGCGTCGTACAGCAAGACGTTTTCACCCACGGGCGGCGGCACCATCGGCATCACGCCGAACGCGCGCGGCAACACCAACGAGCTGGACCCGGAACACACGCGCCAGACGGAAGTGGGCGTCAAGAGCGATTGGCTGGACGGGCAGCTGAGCACCACGCTGTCGCTGTACCAGCTTGAACTCTATAACCGCCGCACCACCGACCCCAATGACCCGACGCTGGTGCTGCTGACCGGCAAGCAGCGTTCACGCGGCATCGAGCTGACCGCCGCCGGACGGCTGACGGGCAACTGGTATCTGCGTGGCGGAATCGGCCTGCAAAACGCCGCCATCATCGAAGACAACAACGGCATGGCGGGCAACCGCGTCAGCAACGTGGCGCGGCGCAACGGCAGCGTCTTCCTGACCTACAAGCCGGCCGAAGGCCTGTATGGCGAAACCGGGCTGACCTTCGTGGGCGAACGCTACGCCGACAACACCAACCTGACGACGCTGCCGGGCTATGCGCGGTGGGACGCGCTGGTGGGTTATCGCACCGGCAAGTGGGACTGGCGCCTGGCCATGCGCAACATCACCGACAAGACCTACTACGGCTCGGCCACCAGCGCCGGGCAGATCCAGGTGGGCGAGCCGCGCACCGTGGTGGCCACGGCGCAATACCGGTTCTAACGCCGCGCTCAGGCCATGCCGCCATTGGCGCGCAGCACCTGCCCATTGACCCAGCCGCTGTCGGGGCCGGCCAGGAAGGACACGATGCCCGAGATGTCGTCCGGCTGGCCCAGCCGTTCCAACGGCGGCATCTTGGCAAAGTGCTCGATCAGTTCGGGGCTCTTGCCCTTCAGGAACAGCTCGGTGGCCACCGGGCCGGGCGCCACGGCGTTGACCGTGATGCGGCGCCCGCGCAATTCCTTGGCGAACACGTGCGTCAGGCTTTCCACCGCGGCCTTGCTGGCGATGTAGATGGCGTAGCCCGGCAGGTTGGTCGCCACGGTGGTGCTGGACACGTTGACGATGCTGCCGCCGTCGGCAAGGCGCGTGGCGGCTTCGCGCAGCGTGTTGAAGGTGCCTCGGGTATTGATGTCGAAGGTCTGGTCGTAGTCCTCGTCGCTGGTCTGCGCCAGCGGCTGCACCTTCAGTACGCCGGCGCTGTTGACCAGCGCGCTGACGCGGCCCAATTCCGATTCCACCTTGTCGAACAGCGCGCGCACTTCGGCGGGCTTGGCCACGTCGGCACGCACCGCCAGGGCGCGGCCGCCGGCCTGGCGGATCTCGTCGGCCAAGGCCTCGGCGTGCGAGGCGCTGGCCGCGTAATTGATGGCGACGGCGTAACCGTCCTGGGCCAGGCGGCGCACGATGGCGGCGCCAATACCGCGCGACCCGCCGGTAACCAGGGCGACGCGTTGAGATGCGTGATCAAGGGCTTGCGTATTCATGGGGGGACTCCAGTGAAAGGGGAAGGCAAAACAGGGAATCGAAACTGCATGGACCGAATCATGAACTATTCCAAACTGAAAATAATTACCCTATATTCGCTAAGTTAATTTCATTTGCATTAACAATCCGAACCCTCATCCCAGCCGTAAACCCAACTACCCATGGACCGTTTCCAGGAAATGCAGGTGTTCGTCCGCATCGCCGAGCGGCGCAGTTTTTCGCAAGCGGCGGAAGACTTGCGCATCCCGCGCGCCACGGTCACCAACCCGATCAAGCGCATGGAAAAGCGCCTGGGCGCGCGGCTGCTTGAACGCACCACCCGCCAGGTGCGCTTGACGCATGACGGCGAGGCCTATTACCAGCGCTGCGTGCGCTTGCTGGCGGATCTGGAAGAGGCCGACGGCGCCTTCCTGAACACCGCGCCCAAGGGGCTGCTGCGCGTCAATGCGCAGGGCACGCTGGCCAAATATTTCCTCATGCCGGGCTTGCCCGGCTTTCTGGAACGCTATCCCGACATCGTCCTGCATCTAGGCGAAGACGACCGGCTGGTTGACCTGGTGCGTGAAGGCGTGGACTGCGTACTGCGCTCGGGCACCTTGCAGGATTCATCCCTGGCGGGCAGGCAGATCGCCTTGATGCCGCAGGTAACGGTGGCCAGCCCCGCGTATCTGGCGCGCTTTGGCGAACCCACCGGCCTGGACGACCTGGCCGGCCATCGGGCCGTGGACTACATTTCAAGCGCCACCGGCCGCGCCATGCCCTTGGACTTCATGGTGGATGGGCGCAACGTCACGGCGCGGCCGGCGTCAGTGGTCAGCGTGACGGGCGCCGAGCTCTACACCGGCGCGGCGCTGGCCGGACTGGGCCTGGTGCAGGTGCCGCGCTATCGCGTCGAGCGCGAACTGGCGGCCGGGCATCTGCGCGTCGTGCTGCCTGATCTGCCGCCCGCGCCCATGCCGGTGTCGGTGCTGTACCCGCAGAACCGGCAGGTGTCGGCGCGGGTGCGCGTCTTTACGCAGTGGCTAACCCAGGTGTTCGCCACCGCGTTCGATCAGACGATGCCGGTCAGGTAGTACACCGCAATCACCACGAACACCGACAGCGTTGAAATCAGCGTGATGGCGAAGATGTCGCCATACGACTGGCGATGCGTCAGGCCGGTGACGGCCAGCAGCGTGATGACCGCGCCGTTGTGCGGCAGCGTGTCCATGCCGCCGCTGGCCATGGCGGCAATGCGGTGCAGTACCTCCATGGGAATGCCGGCCGCCACCGCGCCGTCGATAAAGGTCTGCGCCATCGCGGCCAGCGCGATGCTCATGCCGCCCGAGGCTGACCCGGTGATGCCCGCCAGCGACGTCACCGCCACGGCTTCGCCGATCAGCGGATCGGGAATGGCCTTGAGCGCGTCGGCCACCAGCAAAAATCCCGGCAGCGCGGCAATAACGCCGCCAAAGCCGTATTCGGCCGCCGTGTTCATGGACGCCAGCAGCGCGCCCGACACGGCGCTTTTGCTGCCTTCGGCAAAATGCGCCCTGATGGTGGAAAACGAAAACAGCAGGATGGTCGCGATACCCGCGATCAGCGCGCCCATTACCGCCCACAGCGCCACCTGGTCGGCGGCGTTGACGGGCAGGGGCTGGGCCAGGCCAGGCAGGTCCACTTCGGCGCCCGCCGGATACCAGCCGGGAATCCAGCGGGTCAGCAGGAAGTTCACCACCCCCACGACCACCAGCGGCAGCAGCGCGATCAGCGGATGGTGATTGCGTTCGGTAGCGGGCGTGGTGGGTTCGTTGCGCAGTTCGGTGCCATAGGTTTCGCCCGCCGCCGCCGCGCGCTTGCGCCGCCATTCCAGATACGTGATGCCTATGGTCAGCGTGAACGCCGCGCCGATCAGGCCCAGCCAGGGTGCGGCCCAGGTGGTGGTTTCAAAGAAGGTGGTGGGGATGATGTTCTGGATCTGCGGCGTGCCGGGCAGCGCCGTCATGGTGAAGGTGAACGCGCCCAGCGCGATGGCGCCGGGCATCAAGCGCTTGGGGATGCCGCCCTGGCGGAACATCTCGGCCGCGAAGGGGTAGACGGCGAACACCACCACGAACAGCGATACGCCGCCGTAGGTCAGCACCGCGCACACCATCACGATGGCCAGGATGGCGCGCTCGGCGCCGATCATGCGCAGCACGGCCTGCACGATAGCGCGTGAGAATCCGGACAGCTCGATCAGCTTGCCGAACACGGCGCCCAACAGGAACACGGGGAAATACAGCTTGGCGAAGCCCGCCATGCGCTCCATGAAGATGCCCGAGAACACGGGGGCCAGCGCGGATGGATCCGTCAACAACACCGCGCCCATGGCGGCGATGGGTGCGCACAAGATGACGCTATAGCCTCGATACGCCGCCAGCATCAGGAACGCCAGCGCCGCCACCACGATAAACAATCCGGTCATTCACGACTCCTGGAATGAAGAGATAAGGGGTGCAGGGGGCTACACCTTACCTGAACATGCGGGCCGCATTGCAAGGGCCTGGTGGGCGATGTTCAGGTCAACTGCGGCGTCCTCGCAGTCTGGCTTGGGACGCCGACTTATCACGACGACGTACGACGCCGACTTACGAGCCGGACATCAGCGCCGCCGCCTTGCGGGCCAGGCGCGCCACGCCGAAGCTCGTGGCAAGTTCGTGGCCTTCCAGGTCGGCAAGCGCAATCCAGCGTGCGTCGCGCGCGTCGTCGCCGGCGACCGGTTCGCCGGACTGCCAGCGGCACAGCATGGCGATCAAGATGAAATGACGGCGCAGGGCGCCGGTGTCGTCGCGGTCGAAGACGTCTACCGCGTCAAACACGTGCAGGGGCTCGGCCACGACGCCGGTTTCTTCCAGCAATTCGCGCGCGGTCGCCGCTTCGAGGGGTTCACCGGCGTTGATCTTGCCGCCGGGGAAGGCCCAGCAGTTCTCGTCGGGCGGGTTCGCGCGGCGCACCAGCAGCACATGGCCGTCGCGGATGACGGCGGCAATGGTGGCGGCGATGGGGGCAGCGACGGGGGCTGCTTTGCGTGTGTTGGAGGCAGCGATGGGGCCTGACAGCGGGCCCGGCGCGGCGGCGGGGGAGGTCATGCGGAAATCTCCTGGGGGTGGCGCTCATCCTAACGTATCCGGCGAGGCCACCCCCAGGCGCTTACTTCTTCACCAGCGGGCAGGTGGATTTGGACAAAGGCATGAAGGCCTGGTCGCCCGGCAGGGTTGCCACCAGCTTGTAGTAGTCCCACGGCCGTTTGGATTCAGACGGCTGCTTGACCTCGAACAGGTACATGTCGTGCACCATGCGGCCGTCTTCGCGGATGCGGCCGTTGGTGGCGAAGAAGTCGTTGATGGGCATGGACTTCATCTGCTTCATCACGGCTTCGGGCGCATCGGTGCCGGCCGCCTGCACCGCCTTCAGGTAGTGCATGACCGACGAATAGGTGCCCGCCTGACTCATGTTGGGCATTTTCTTCAGCTTGTCGTAGTAGCGCTGCGACCACGCACGCGTCTGGTCGTTCATGTCCCAGTAGAACGCTTCGGTCAGCGTCAGGCCGGCCGCGGCGTCCAGGCCGATGGCGTGGATGTCATTGATATACAGCAGCAAACCGGCCATCTTCTGGCCGCCCTTGGTCAGGCCGAATTCGCTGGCTGCCTTGATGGCGTTGACCGTGTCGCCGCCCGCGTTGGCCAGGCCCACCACCTGCGCCTTGCTGGCCTGGGCCTGCAGCAGGTAGGACGCGAAGTCGCTGGAACCCAGCGGATGGCGCGAGGCGCCCAGCACCGTGCCGCCGTTGGCCTTGACCACGTCGGTGGCGGACGCTTGCAGCGTGTGGCCGAAGGCGTAGTCGGCCGTCAGGAAGTACCAGGTCTTGCCGCCTTTTTCGACGGTGGCGCGCGCCGTGGTGTTGGCCAGCGACCAGGTGTCGTAGGTGTAGTGCACGGAATAGGGCGAGCACAGATCATTGGTGATGCGTTCGGTGCCGGGGCCGCTGAACACCACAATCTTCTTCTTTTCGCGGGCCACTTCCAGCACGGCCAGCGCGGGCGCGGAACCGGCCACGTCCATGATGGCGTCCACCTTCTGCGTGTCGTACCACTCGCGTGCCTTGGCGGCGGCGATATCGGCCTTGTTCTGGTGGTCCACCACCATCATGTCGATCTTCTTGCCCAGCACCGTGCCGCCGAAATCGGCGATGGCCATTTCAGCCGCCGTGGCGCTGCCCTTGCCGGTCACGTCGGCGTAGACACCGCTCATGTCCAGAATCAGGCCCAGCCGGACGACGTCGTCAGAGATGGCGGCGGGCTGCTGCGCCCAGGCGGGGGTGGCCGCCGCCGCCAGCAGGGCGGATGCGGCGAATAGACGGGTAATCGTGCTGCGGCATTGCATGGAAATCCGGGGCGTGTTGGCGTAAGCCATGGTTTGTCTCCTCTTGTGCCGGATCATGTTGAAGTCTGCCGGCGCCTTGATGGCGCTCTGGTTTGGAGGCTGGCCGCGAAAGTGGCGTGGGTGGTGGGATGGGCTCCTTGGGCGATGGGATTGATGGGGTTGACGATGGCGGGTCGTTGCCGGCTCAGCGTTGCGCCAGCAGGTCGAATTCCATCCGCACTTTGCGAAACGGAAATTCCAGCCTCGCGAAATACACCACGCGGCCGTCGATGCAGGCATAGCGGCGCAGCTCGGCCACGGGCGACGACACGGGAATCTGCAAGGACTCGGCCGATTCCTGGCCGGCTTCGATCACGTTCAGCACCTGTCGCGCTTCGGTGATGCGGGTGCCGTAGAACTGGTCCAGCACGGGCGCCACCGTGCTTTTCTGGATGCGGGTGCGATGCTTGCGAAACAGCCCGCTTTCCAGGAACACTTCGCTGTAGCAAAAGGGGCCGGCGTCCGTGGTGTGTACGCGCCGCAGGTACTGGAACAAGCCACCGCGGTCCGCCTCGCAAGGCATGCCCAGCGTGTCGGGCAACGGGGAATCCGCGCTGGATTCCACCAAGGACACCGTGCCCAGCTGATTGCTCAGTTCCACGGTTTCAGCCCAGGTCTTGGGGATCAGCAGGGTAGGGGTTTCGGGCAGCTCCGCGTTCACGAACGTGCCCGACCCGCGCGAACGCCGGATCAGGCCGTCTTGCTCCAACAAACCGAACGCCTGGCGGATGGTGGCCCGCGAGATGCCATAGGTTTCCATCAACGACTCAAGCGGCGGGATCTGTTGCCCCGGCCGCCACGTGCGGTTCTGGATATGGCTGCGGAACAGCGCCGCCGCTTGCAGGTAAAGCGGCTGGGGGCTGCGCGAAAAGAGCTTGCGGGCGGGCATGGGTCAGGGCGTGGGCGGTAAGGAAGGATCCGAGAGCATAGCCTCAGCCATGTCGCGCAGCCGGTGTTTCTGGATCTTGACCGAATTGGCGCTTTCCACCGACGGAAAGGCGTCCAGCACGGTGAAGCCCACCGGCGCCTTGAAGCCGGCCATGGCGGCCTTGCAGGCGGCGGTCCAGCCGGCGGGGTCGGCTTGGGCGCCGTCATGCAGCAGCACAAAGGCGTAGGGCACGATCTTGCCGTCGCGCGTGGCCCCCACCACCTGGCAGGCGCGCACGCCGGGCAGGGTTTCGACCACCTGTTCGATTTCCACGGGGTTCACCAGAAAGCCCGACAGGCGCAGGGAATCGCCCATGCGAGTCTGGAACACAAACTGCCGCTCGGTCAGCGTGTAGCCCAGGTCGCCCGTCTTGAAATAGCCGTCATCGGTGACGGCGTTCCGGGTGGCCTCGGGGTTGTCCAGATAGCCTTGCATCAGGCTGGGTGAAAGGATTTCAATTTCGCCTGACTGGCCGTGTGGCAGTACGTCGCCGGATGCCGGGTCGCGGGCGCGCACCCGCGCCTCGGGGTAGATCAGCGTGCCGCCGGGTTGGTGGCGGGCGGACACGTCGCCTTCCGCCGGATCACGGGGCTGGCCCGCCACGAGTGCAATCAATTCGCTGGAGCCGTACAGGCCGGTCAGCGGCACGCCGGCTTCGCGCGCCAGGTCCAGCATGTTGTCCAACGCCGGCGTGAAGCTGGCAAAACCGAACAGCCGCGCCGAGGCGAAGGCGCTGGCGGGCGCGCTTTGCATCATGCCAACCAGCGCCTCGTTGTTGGCATAGGTGTGCGTGACTTTGTAGCGTGCTATCGCGTCGGCCGATTCGGCGGCGTTGAACACCGGCGCGCAGACCACGGGCACGCCTTGCGCCAGGCCGCCCGCCAGGGTTGCAAAGCCGAACGCGCCGCAGAACGGCGCGCTGGCCAGCACGCAACTGTGGTCGTCATAGCTGAAAGCCCGCGCCACCGTGGCGCCGTGCCGCAGCAAGGTTTGCTGGTCATGCAGCACGAATTTGGGTTTGGACGTGGTGCCCGACGTGGTGAAGCACAGCACCCCGGCGTTGCCGTGCGCGGCCAGGGGCGGTTGCTGGCTTGCCATCAGGTCGGCGTAGCGATGGGTCGGTTTGCCCGGGATGAATGCGGTGGGCGGTGTGGCGGGGGCATTCGAAGTGGCGTCGGTTGTAGGGGCGACGTTCGGGGTGGCGTCATTCGGGGTGGCAATGTTCGGGGTGGCATTGTTCGGGGTGACGTCATTCGGATCCGGCGCGGAAACGGCGATCACGCCTTGCAGGCGCGTCAGTTCCGACGCCGGGACGGCGGCCAGGATGCCCGCGAAGTCGATGCCCTTGAACCCCGGCCAGAACACCAGCCAGTCGGCCTGGCCACGCCCCAGGATGTCGGCCACCTCTAGTGCGCGAAAGCGCGTGTTGACGGCCAGCACCAGCGCGCCCAGATGCGCGCAGGCCAGGAATGATTCCACCCAGGCGGCGCAGTTGGGCAGCCAGACCGCCACGCGTTGGCCGGGGCGCACGCCGATGCGCGCCAGTCCCGAGGCCAGGGCGCGGCTCTGGGCGCGCAACTGAGCCGCGCTGATCGGCTGGTCTTGATCGATCAACAGGGGCGCATCGGGGCGGCGGGCCGCCAGCGCGTCCAGATGTTCGGCGAAGGTCGAGTACGGCAAGGTCATGGCTTACACCGTGGCGATGGGCGTCACGGGCGAACCCACCGCGCCGGGCATGCGCAAGGGCGGGGCGGTCAGCAGGAAGCGGTTGCGTCCGTTGGCATGCAGCCAGTCGGCCAGGTCCTTCAAGTACCACAGCTCGGCCAGGGGCACGCCCAGTTTGAAGAGGCAATGGTGGTGCAGCGGGAGGATCGAATGGCCGGGGCCGGAGGTGCGTGCCGGGTAGGATTCCACCGCGTAGTTGTCGGCGCAAATGGCGGCCACGCCGCTGGCCGAAATCCAGTCCAGCAGCGCGCTATCGGCACCGTCCAGCACTGCGCCGGTCTGCTCCAGTGCGTGCGGGTCCGGCTGCCCGTTCATTTCAACCACGCGCTCGGCGAAGCCCGTGCGCAACACCAGCATGTCGCCGGTTTCCACCACCACGTTCTGTGCGCGCATGGCGGCTTGCAATTGTTCATGCCCCACCAGCGTGCGGCCGGGGCCGAAGGCGCGCGCCAGGTCCACCAGCACCCCGCGCCCCTGCATGCCTTTTTCGGCATAGCGGCTAACGCTGAGCTTGCGCGCATACGAGCCCCCGGGCGGGCAGCAGGCATCCGGCGACGTGTCGGGGTCGGCGCCGCCAAACACGTCCACCCCGGCGGCATAACCGTTGTAGTACACGCGGCGGGCCTCGCCGTCGCCCTGGATGTCGAACATCGCGCCCACATGGCACAGGCCGTCCCACTGCGTGGAATATTGCATCGACAGCGTCACCTGGTCGTCGGACAGCACGTCCACGGCCTCGGGCTGCACTTGCGACATCGCAAAGTTCAGGTAGGGCGTGCCCTCGCGGAACGTGGGCTTGAGGGTGGGCGCGTGGCGGCGGGGGTTGAGCACGTTGCCGCCCGGCAGGTCCAGCGGCAGCGACAGGCAGAACACCTTGCCCGCCTGCACTTCACGCACGGCCTGCAACACTTTTTCCTCGGTCAGCAGATTCAGCCGGCCCAGTTCATCGTCCGGGCCGAAGTCGCCCCAGGTGGATCCTTCGGGGCGTTGCGTCCAGCGTTTCATTGCTTGTCTCCTATCCGATTTCTGTGTTTTTATAACTATAGTACGTATTTACGTACTTTGAGCAGTTGTCGATTTCAAGAAGAAATCCGCATGCAGCGGATTCAACAGGAGACAAGTTCATGACCTCATCCGTACTCCCGCGCGCCGGGCGGCGCAGGCTGGCCCTGGCCGCCCTGGCCCTGCTGGCGTTGCCCGTGGCGCATGCCGCGGGCTATCCCGATCATCCCGTTACGGTGGTGGTGCCGTACCCGCCGGGCGGTGGCGCCGACATGTTCGGGCGCGCCATCGCCAATGCGCTGCAACCCGGCCTGAAGCAGACGGTGCTGGTTGAAAACAAGCCCGGCGCGGGCGGCAATATCGGCATGGCTTACGTGGCCCGCGCCAAGGCCGACGGCTACACGTTGGGTCTGGGCACGATCGGCACGCAGACCATCAACCAGTTCCTGTACAGCAACATGGCGTTCGACCCCGAAAAAGACCTGGTGCCGATCGCGCTGGTGTCCACCACGCCGAACGTCATCGCCGTCAGCGCCAAGTCGCCCTACAAGACGGTGGCCGATGTCATCAAGGCCGCCAAGCAATCGCCCGACAAAAAGCTGACCTACGCCTCGCCGGGCGTGGGCTCGTCGGTGCACCTGACCGGCGCGTACTTCGAGGCGATGGCGGGGGTGACGATGCTGCACGTGCCGTTCAAGGGCACCTCGGCATCGCTGCCCGCCGTGGCGGGCGGGCAGGTGGACCTGCTGTTCGACAACCTGCCCGGCTCGCTGGCGCAGATCAAGGACGGCGGCCTGGTGCGGGGCGTGGCCGTTACCTCGGCGCAGCGCGACCCGTCCGTGCCCAACCTGCCCACCGTTGCCGAATCCGGCCTGCCCGGGTTTGACGTGACGGCCTGGTTCGCGCTGTACGCGCCGCGCGGCACGCCCGCGCCGGTGGTCAAGCAATTGATCGACGCTGCCCGCAGCGGCCTGCAAGACGCCGCCCTGGCCAAGAATTTCTCCACGATGGGCGCCAAGCCCGGCACGCTGTTCGGCGACGACCTGGCCGCCTTCGAACGCGCGGAGCGCAAGAAGTGGGGCGGGCTTATCAAAGACCAAGGGATTACCGCGCAATGAACACGCCCATCGCACTTGTCACCGGCGGCAGCCGGGGCATCGGCCGCGCCATCGTGGCCCGCCTGATTCAGGACGGCTACCAAGTGGTGAATTTCAGCCGTCGGCCGCCCGATGCCTTGCTGCCGGGCGAGACGTTTCGATCGGTTGACCTGGGCGATGCGGCGGCCACCCGCTCGGCCGCGCGCGAACTGGCGGCCGAGCGGCGCGTGCTGCATCTGGTGAACAACGCCGGCATGATCCAGGTGGCCAACATCGAAGACGTGACCGAGGCCGAATTACAGCGCACGTTGGCCTTGAACCTGACCGCGCCCGTGTTGCTGTTGCAGGCGCTGCTGCCCGCCATGCGCGAGGCGCAGTACGGGCGCGTCGTCAATATCGGCAGCCGCGCCGCGCTGGGCAAGGGCGGGCGCACGGTCTACGGCGCGTCCAAGGCCGGGCTGGCCGGCATGACGCGCACCTGGGCGCTGGAATTGGCGGCCGACGGCATCACCGTCAACACCGTGGCGCCGGGGCCGATCGCCACCGAGCTGTTCAATCAGTCCAATCCGCCCGGCCAGCCCAAGACGCTGGCGCTGGAGGCGTCCATTCCCGTGCGACGGGTGGGGCAGCCGGAAGAAGTGGCGCACAGTGTCGCCATGTTCCTGGACAAGCAGGCGGGCTTCATCACCGGGCAACTGCTGTATGTGTGCGGGGGTATGTCGGTGGGCCTGGCGGGGTAGCGCGTTGCCAGCGGCGGCTCCGGTGGTCTTGGCGGAGGCCGCTTATTGCGGCTTCCATTCGCGCCCGTCCTTGGACCGGAAGCGGCCCCCGGTGGCGCAGCATCCGCCCGCGCCCATCGCCATTTCGCCGATGATGGCCTCCACCGTCTGGCCTTCTCGGCTTAAGGACTGGCGCTGGCAGTCCATGAACGACGGATAGAACTCGGGCTCCAGCACCTTCGTCCAGCGGCGGGCGCCGGCTGACGTGGATTCGGGATCGGGCTCGTTCAGGAAGACCTCGCACTCGTGGACGATCAAGTGCACCTGCTGGCCGTTCAACTCGCCCTTGAATTCCCGGTGGGGCGCCAGATCCTTGAACAAGCGTTGTTCCAAGGTCAGCTTGGGCGGGTCGTCGGGGTTGTCGCAGCCCGCCAGCAGCGGCAGCGCCAGCAAGGCAAAGGCGGCGAGGGCGTGGCGCGCGGACTTGCGGTGGACAGCGGGTGTTGTCATGGAGTGGACCTGTTGTGCGTGGGGCCCACATGTTGCTGGACCGATTTTTTCGACATCTTACCGGTGGCCTGCAGCGCGCGGGCGCGCTCCTGGCGCAGCCGCCGCAGCACTTCGGTGGGCGCCACACCAAAGTGCGCGGCGAACTTACGTTGGAAGGTACGGCGCGACATCTGGCAGGCATCGGCCATGTCGTCCACCGACCAGCGTGCCGACAGCTTCGCCTCGATTCTTTCGACCAGATCCCGGAACGGCGCGGCCACGCGATCTTGCAGGCGCAGCGTCTGGCTGTACTGACGCTGGTCGCCATCGCGGCGCATGAAGACGACCAGCCGGCGCGCTACCTGTTGCGACAGCGCCGCGCCCACGTCACGTTCGATCAGCGCCAAGGCCAGGTCGATGCCCGCCGTCACGCCCGCCGACGTCCAGTACTTGCCGCTTTCAATGAAGATGCGGTCGTCTTGCACGCGCAGGGCGGGGTACCTCTGCCGCAGCCGGTCGGCCGAACGCCAATGCGTGGTGACGGCGCGGCCATCCAGCAGGCCGGCCGCGGCCAGCACGAAGGCGCCGGTACACACGCTGCACGTGCGCGGCGCGCCGGCGTCGCGGCGGCGCAACCAGGCCATCGTTTCAGCATGGGCGCTGGCGTGGTCCGCGCCGGGGCCGCCTGGCACAAGCAGCATGTCGATGGGCGCGTCGCCGTCTTGTTCGAAGGTGCCGTCCACCTGCATGCGCAGGCCCTGTTCCCAGGTGCTGACGACCGGCGTCGCGGCAATCGTGCTCAACTGGTATAGCGCTTGTCCCGCCTCTTCGTTGGCGGAACTGAAGGCCTGCCAGGGGCCCGCCAGATCCAGCGGCTGGAATCCGTCGTACAGCATGAACACCACGCGCCGTGGCGCGGTTTGGCCGCATTCTGGCGCACCGGCGGGGGCGCGTCCGCCTATGCTGGACGCTGGCGTTTCTGAGGGAGCATCGTCATGCATGTGAATTTTCTCTTGTTCGAAGGGCTGACCCAGTTGGACATGACCGGGCCCTACGAGGTCTTGGCGAACGCGCCGGGCTTCACCGTGGATTTTGTCGCAAAAACGCGCGATCCGGTACGGTGCGATCGCGGCCTGCAATTCGTGCCCACGCAAACCCTGGCGTCCGCGCCGCCCTGCGACCTGCTGGTGGTGCCTGGCGGGCCGGGCACGGATGATGCCATCGTCGATGCGGATTGGGTGGCGTTCACGCGCACGCAGGGCCTGGCCGCGCAAACCATCTTCGGCATTTGCACGGGGTCGCTGCTGTTGGGCGCGGCGGGCTTGCTGCGCGGCAAGCGCGCGTCCAGCCACTGGCGCGCGCGCGAACTGCTGTCGCGCTTTGGCGCGATTCCCAGCGATGAACGCCTGTGTGTCGACGGCAATATCTACACGGCCGGCGGCGTGACGTCCGGCATCGACATGGGCTTGAAAGTGGTGGCGGCGCTGTGTGGCGAAGACGTAGCCAAGCTGATTCAGTTGCAGATCGAATACGACCCCAAGCCGCCGTTCCCGGGCGGCACGCCGGCCACGTCCGAGCCGGCCGTGGTGGAGCGCTACCTGGCCTTGTCAGAAGCGCGCTTCGCGCGGCGGTCGGCGGCGGTGGACCGCGCCGCCGCCGCCATGCCCTAGGCTATCGGGCTGCCTGACTGGGGCCGCGCGACTGAGGCCTTGCTACTTGGGCCTTGCTACTTGGACCGCGCTACTTGCCGAAGGCGTAGCTGCCTTCATCCACGTCCGTGTCCAAGCTCGGATCCAAGCTCGGGTCCACATTCGGGTCCTTGACCTTCGGGGGCGTGGCGCCGTCTTGCAGCATTTCGGCGGCCGTCAGGCCCTTGGTCAGTTCCAGGGCCTGGCGTTCGAACAGGCGCCGATACAGGCCGCCCTTCAGGCGAATCAACTGGTCATGGCTGCCTTCCTCGATGATGCGGCCACGGTCCATCACCAGCAGACGGTCCAGGGCGCGCACGGTCGACAGGCGGTGCGCCACCACCAGCGTGGTGCGGCCCACCATCAGGCGGTCCATGGCCTGCTGGATCAGCACTTCGCTTTCGCTGTCCAGGCTGGAGGTGGCTTCGTCCAGGATCAGGATGGGCGAGTCCGCCAGGAACGCGCGCGCGATCGCCACGCGCTGGCGCTCGCCGCCCGACAGCTTGATGCCGCGTTCGCCCACCAGCGTGTCGTAGCCCTTGGGCAGCGTCATGATGAAGTCATGCGCGCTGGCCAGCCGGGCCGCCTGCTCGATCTCGGCTTGCGTCGCGCCCGGCCGGGCATAGGCGATGTTCTCGGCCAGCGTGCGGTGGAACAGCACCGGGTCCTGCTGCACGATCGCGATCTGGCTGCGCAACGACGCCTGCTTCACCTGGGCGATGTCTTGCCCGTCGATGGTGATGCGGCCGTCGTTCACGTCGTACAGGCGCTGGATCAGCTTGATGAACGTAGTCTTGCCCGAGCCCGAATGGCCCACCAGGCCGACGCGTTCTCCGGGCGCGATGCGCGCGGAGAAGTTCTGGTACAGCGCCGTGTTGTGCGCGCCATAGCGGAAGGTCACGTCTTCAAAGCGGATTTCACCTTCGCGAATGTTGATGGCGCGTGCGCCCGGACGGTCGGCCACGCCCAGCGGCTGGCGTCCCATCGCCACCAGTTCTTCCATGTCGTTGACCGAGCGTTGCAGGTTGCGGATATGCATGCCCACGTCGCGCAGATAGCCTTGCAGCATGAAGAACATCGTCAAGGTGAAAGTGATGTCGCCCACGGTGGCCTGGTTGCGCGACCACAGCAGCAGGGACGCGCCCAGGATGGCGGCCTGCATCGCCACCAGCATCGCGCCCTGGATGCCGCCGTTCAGTGTGGCGCGTACCCAGGTGCGGCGCGTGCGATGGCGCCACTTGTTCACCACGCGATCCAGCCGCGCCTCTTCACGCGCTTCCGCGCCGAAGGCCTTGACCACGGCATTGCAACTGACGGCGTCGGCCAGCGCACCGCCCATGCGCGTGTCCCAGGCGTTGCCCAGGCGCGCGGCCGGGGCCACATAACCCAGCGACAACGCGGCGGTGACGGCGATGTATAGCACCGAACCCAGGCCCACCACCAGGCCCATCAAGGGCCAGTGCGCGCCCAGCAGGGCGGTTGCGCCCACCAACATCACCACGGACGGCAACAGCGCGATCAGCAGCGTGTCGTTCAGGATGTCCACGGCCCACATGCCGCGCGTGATCTTGCGCACGGTGGAACCCGCGAAGCTGTTGGCATGCCAGTCGGTGGAAAAGCGCTGCACGCGGTAGAAGGCGTTGGACACGATCCCGTTCATCATCTTCAGCGTAAACGTGATGATGTTCTGGAACACTGCCTGGCGCAGCAGCGTGCCGCCCACGCCCAGCGCCACCAGCAGCCAGAAGGCCGTGATGGCCGCGTCCCAGGCCAGCGCGTCGCCGCTCGAGCCCGACGCCACGGCGTCAACCAGGCGGCCGGCATACATCGGCGTCAGAATATCGGCCACGGCCGACAGCAACGCCAGCAGCACGATGACCAGGGTGCGCAAGGGCTGCAAGGCCCAATGCTTGAAGGTAAAGCCCAGGACGTCCTTGAAGGCCTGTCCTCGAAAGTCGATTTTTTTTCTAGCCATAACAATGGCCTGGCGGCACAAGACACGCCAGGATGTCCTTGTGAGGAAAGAGGGGTAACAAGCCGGATGCCCAAGGCATCGGCAACTGCGTTTACGGGTGTTGAGCGAGCGCGGTGGACCAGTCGCTAGGTAACGGTCTAGCGATGGATCCGCGCGGGCGACGACTTAATGGCGTCGCGGGGATACGCGCGGGACGGCGGTGAGCATGGGGTAAAACATCATGCGGCCTCCCTGGCGGTAAGTGAAGTGGATAAAAAAGGAATGGGCAAAGGCCCGAATTGCTGATTCTATAGAGATGATGTAAGGGAATCAACGGGGCGCTTTGTGTGGGTATTGCCGCTGTGGGTTTTTTTCAACGACCGGGGCCGCGGGGCTTGAACGCGGCGAACCCCGCCCAACATTGCTGCGTGAATTCGTACAGCGCATCTTGCGCCGCCAGGGGCGTGCGCCCGGCCAGGCGCGCCAGCACGTAATGGCCCTGGCGCTGGCGGTCAGGCGGCAGCGGCACTTCCACCAGCCGCCCCGCGTCCTGTTCGCGCCGCGTCACGCAGATCACGCCCAGCAGCAGCGTGTCGGTATGCAGCGCCAGGTCGGCCAGCGCATCCAGGTTTTCGCACCGCAGCGTCACCATCTGTTCGGGCGCGCCGCCTGGCCCCAAGGTTTCGGCAAGCCGTAGCGATACCTCCGGGCTCAGCGTGCTGGAGGCCACCGGGTATTGCCGCACCTGTTCGATGCCCACGCGCTTTTGCGCCAGGATGGGGTGCCCCTTGCGGCAGACCATGCCCGCGCGCAGCGGCGCCAGCGGGCGGGTGTCGATATCGGCGGCGTCGTACAGCATGCGCGCATCGCACACCATGGCGTCGATGCGCTCGGCGCGCAGCATGTCGAGCAGCGCCGCGGTGCTGCCGAGTTCGACGCCCACGCGCACCTGGGGCCGGTGGGCGGCCATGTGGGCCAGAAACGGCGACAGCAGCAACGACGCCGGGGCAGGGCTCAGGCCGATGATCAGCGAGCCGGCATCGCCGCCGTGCAACGCCTTGAGTTCGCGTTGCAGCTCGGCTTCCTCAAAGCGCATGCGGCGTGCGCGCTCGGCCACGCAAGCGCCATAAGGCGTCAGGCGGACCCGGCGCGTGCCGCGATCCAGCAGCGGCAGGCCCAACTCGGTTTCCAGCGCCTGGATGCTGCGGCTAAGCGCGGGTTGGGACAGGTTCACCTTTTCCGCCGCCAGCGAAAAAGTGCCGTGTTCGACCACCGCCAGCAGATGTTTGAGTTTCTGAAAGTCCATGAGCTTTACGCATCGAATCCATGACATAAATGCATTGGCATTATAAGTAGCGGCTTCTTATCATGGTCCCCGGACGGCGCCCGCAGAGGCGCCGCATCCCGCGCTGAAGGTCGCTCGCAAGCATGGCGCGGTTTATCAATTTGGAGACAGAGTCAATGAAGCAGCATTTGTTGTCGGCCGCCATCCTGGCAGCCTGCGCCGGCGTGAGCGCAGCCCCCGCGCAGGCGCAATCCCAGCCGCAATTCCAATCCCAACCGTCCCTGACCACCGACGCCCAGCGCCCCGCCGCCAAGCAGGTCACCATTCGCCGCGACGGCTACGGCATGCCCCACGTCTACGCCAACACGGTGTACGGCATCTTCTACGGTTACGGCTACGCGGTGGCGCAAGACCGTCTGTTTCAGATGGAGATGGCGCGTCGCAGCACCCAAGGCCTGGTGGCTGAAGTGCTGGGCGAAAAAATGGTGGCCTTCGACAAATCGATACGCGGCAATTTTTCGCCCGAGCGTATCCAGCGCCAACTGGCGGCCTTGCCCGCGTCTGAAAGGCAGATTCTGGACGGTTACGCGGCCGGCATGAATGCATGGATTGCGCGCGTGCGCGCCGAACCCGGCACGCTGATGCCCAAGGAATTCAATGACCTGCAATTCCAGCCGTCCGACTGGACGCCCTATGACGTGGCGATGGTGTTCGTGGGCACCATGGCCAACCGGTTTTCGGACGCCAATAGCGAAATCGATAACCTGGCGCTGCTGACCGCGCTACGCGACAAGCACGGCGAGGCGCGCGCCATGCAGATCTTCAACCAATTACGCTGGATGACCGACAGCCGCGCGCCGACCACCGTGCCGGAAGAAGAGGGGGTTTATCAGCCCGCGATCTACCAGCCCTCCGAGCGTCCGCCCGCCAAGCTGTCCTACGCCTTGCCGCGCTATGACGGTACGCCGCCCATGCTGGAGCGCGTGGCGCGCGACCCGCAAACGCGCGGCGTGTTGCAAGACGCACCCGCCGACGCGCCCGCCCGCCTGCTGGCGCAGTTCGCGCAAAGCGGCCAGCCCGGCATCGCCGGCTTTCCGACCACCAGCAATATGTGGATCGTGGGCCGCGAGCACGCCAAGGACGCGCGCTCCATTCTGTTGAACGGCCCGCAGTTCGGCTGGTGGAACCCTGCGTACACCTACGGCATCGGCCTGCACGGCGCGGGCTACGACGTGGTGGGCAACACCCCGTTCGCCTATCCCAGCATTCTGTTTGGCCACAACGCGCACGTCACCTGGGGCTCCACGGCGGGCTTTGGCGACGACGTGGACATCTACGCTGAAAAGCTCGACCCCACCGACCGCACGCGCTATTTCCACAATGGCGAATGGAAGACGATGGAAAAGCGCACCGAGCTTATCCAGGTGAAGGATGGCAAGCCTGTGTTGATGGACGTGTACCGCACGGTGCATGGCATCGTGACCAAGTTCGACGACAAGCAGCATGTGGCCTACGCCAAGGCGCGCGCGTGGGAAGGTTTTGAGTTGCAATCGCTGATGGCCTGGACGCACAAGACGCAGTCGCGCAATTGGGACCAGTGGAAGCAGCAGGCCGCGCGCCATGCACTGACCATCAACTGGTACTACGCCGACGACCGCGGCAACATCGGCTACGCCCACACGGGCTTCTATCCCAAGCGCAAACCCGGCCATGACCCGCGCCTGCCCGTGCCCGGCACCGGTGAAATGGACTGGGACGGCATGCTGCCGTTCGCCACCAACCCGCAGGTCTACAACCCGCGCCAGGGCTACATCGCCAACTGGAACAACCAGCCCATGCGCGGCTATCCGTCCACCGACCTGTTCGCCATCGTGTGGGGCCAGGCCGACCGCTACGCCGAAATCGAAACGCGCATGAAGGCCATGACGGCCGATGGCGGCAAGATCAGCGCGCAGCAGATGTGGGACTTGATCCGCACCACCAGCTACGCCGACGTCAACCGCCGCCACTTCCTGCCGTTCCTGCAACGCGCCGTGGCGGGCTTGCCGGCTGACGACGCCCGCGCTCGCCTGGTGGCCGACTTGTCCACCTGGGACGGCATGGGCACCAGCGACAAGCAGCCCGGCTACTACGACAACGCCGGGTCCGCCGTGATGGACGCCTGGCTGCGCGCCATGCTGCGCAGCTCGCTGGCCGACGAGATGCCCGCCGACTTCTTCAAGTGGTACAGCGCCACGGGCTATCCCACCCCCGCCACGCCGGCCACCGGTTCGCTCAACCTGACCGTGGGCGTGAAGGTCTTGTTCAACGCCTTGGCAGGCCCCGACGCCGGCGTGCCCCAGCCCTACGACTTCTTCAACGGCAAGCGCCCCGAAGCGGTCAGCCTGGCTGCGCTGGACGAAGCCCTGGCCGCCTTGCAAAAGGCGTATGGCCAGGACCCGGCCGCGTGGCGCATTCCCGCGCCGCCGATGGTGTTTGCACCGAAGAACTTCCTGGGCGTGCCGCAGGCGGACGACAAGGCGGTGCTGAGTTTTTCGGCTACCCAAAACCGGGGCACCGAAAACAACATGACGGTGTTCGACGGCAAGGGCGTGCGCGCGGTGGACGTGGTGGCGCCGGGGCAGAGCGGTTTCGTGGCGCCGGACGGCACGCCGTCGGCCCACACCCGTGACCAGTTCGACTTGTACAACCACTTTGGCAGCAAGCGCGTCTGGTTCACGGATGCGGAAGTGCGCGCCAATACTAAGTCGGCTGAGACGTTGCGCTACTGACCGTGTAGCCGCCCTGGTGGCTGGCCAGGCGCGCATAGGCCCCTTGCTTGCGCAGCAATTGGTCATGCGTGCCGGCCTCGGCCAGCGTGCCGCGGTCCAGCACCAGGATCAGGTCCGCGTTGCGGATGGTGGACAGCCGGTGCGCAATCACCAGGGTGGTGCGGTGCTGCATCAGCGCGTCCAGCGCGGTCCGCACCTGCATCTCGGACAAGGTGTCCAGGTGTGAAGTCGCCTCGTCCAGGATCAGCACCGGCGCGTTCTTCAGGAAGGCCCGCGCAATCGAGATGCGCTGGCGTTGCCCGCCCGACAACTGCATGCCGCGTTCGCCCACCTTGGTGGCCAGCCCGTCAGGCAGTTGCCGCACGAATGCCGTCAGCGCCGCCTGGTCCAGCGCGCGCGCCAATTCCTCGGGCGTGGCCTCGGGGCGCGCCAGCCGGATGTTGCCCTCCAGTGTGTCGTTGAACAGGTAGGTGTCTTGCGTGACCAGGGCTACCCGCTCGCGCAAGCCGTCCAATTGCAGTTGGCGCACATCCAGGCCGTCCAGCTTGACCGCGCCCTGGCGCGGGTCCCAGAAGCGTAGCAACAGGCTGGCCACGGTGCTTTTGCCCGCGCCCGAGGCGCCCACGATGGCCACGGTTGCCCCGGCCGGCGCCTTGAAACTCAAGTCCTTCAGCGTGTCTTCCTGTTTGCCGGGGTAGGCGAAGCTGACGTGCTCAAACGCCAACGATAAGCCATGCGTGGCCACCGGCGGCGCCAGCGGGCCGTCGGTAACGGGTTCGGGCTCGTTGCTGACCACGTGCAGGCGGCGCGTGGCGGCGATGGTGTCGGCCAATTGGCGGCTGACCTGTGAAATCTCGGACACCGGCAGAAAGGTCGCCATCGCAATCAAGACCAGCAAGGGCAGCATGCTGGCCGACAGCGCGCCCGCCGACACCTGCAGGGCGCCCACGACCGCCACGGCCAGCCCGCCCAAGCCCATGGCCACTTCAAACCAGGCCGTCTGCTTGGACAGATCGCGCAGGATGTCCAGGCGGCGGATACGGTATTGGTCAGCCACTTTCAGGAACTGGCCTCGGCGGCGATCGGTCGCCTGAAAGGCGGTCAGGTCGGCCAGGCCCTGGATGGTGTCGGTGGTGTGCGCGCTCATTTCGCCCAGCGCCTGCCGGGCCTTGTCGCCCAGCGCATCGATATGGCGGCGGCCACGCACGGGCGAGACCAGCGCATAGGCCAGGAAGGGCAGCAGCGCCAAGGCCACCGGCCAGCTATACACGCCCAAGAATCCCAGCACCGACAGCGGCACCAGCACCGACACGATGGCCGGGGCGATGGTGTGCGCGTAGAAGTACTCGACCATCTCGATGTCCTGCGTGGCCAGCGCAACCAGGTCGCCCGAGCGGCGCTGCAACAGGTAGGCGGGCGCCAGGCGCTCCAGCTTGTCGAACAGCTTCACCCGCATGTCGGCCAGCAACTGATAGGCCATCGCGTGCGCCAGCCACGACTCCAGCCAATGGAACAAGGCGGCCAGCGGCGCGCAGATCAAGAGGCCGATGATCAGGGCGGAGACCTCGCGGCCATCGCGGATGGCGGCCACGATCAGCGCGCTGAACACGCCCACGCCGATGAAGGCGGCCACCCGCGCAACGCCCAGCAGGATCGTGGCGGTCAGCGTGCCGCGCCACGGCTTGACCACGGACAGCAAGGTGCCCAGCGTGGCGCGCCAACCCACTTGGTCCGCATCGGCATCCAGCGGGCGCAGGGCGGAGCCTTGCGCGCCGCCGTCGCCGTCTGCATCGTCGGGCTTGGCGGCATCCAGCACCGGAGCCGTCGCCAGGGCGGCCACGCCGGCCGACGGGTTCCGGTGCGCCTCGGCCTGTTCGTGCATCAGGCGGTAGTACAGCCCGCGTGCCTGCATCAGTTGCGCATGCGGCCCGGCTTCCACCACGCGGCCCTGATCCAGCACCAGGCTGCGGTCGGCACCGATGACGCTGGCCAGCCGGTGCGCCAGGATCAACGTGGTGCGGCCGGCCATCAGGCGGTCCAGCGCCTGTTGGATCAACGCTTCGTTTTCGGTGTCCACCGATGACAGCGCTTCGTCCAGGATCAGGATGGGCGCATCGCGCAGCAGCGCGCGGGCGATGGCCACGCGCTGGCGTTGCCCGCCCGACAATTGCAGGCCGCGCTCGCCGATGCGGGTGGCGTAACCGTCGGGCAGCGCCATGATGAAGTCGTCGATATTCGCGGCGCGGGCGGCGGCGCGCACCTGCTCGTGCGTGGCGTCGGGCCGGCCCAGCCGCAGGTTGTCGTCGATGGTGCCGTGAAACAGCGTGATGTCCTGGCTGACCAGCGCAATTTGCGACAGCAGCGTCTGCGTGTCCAGCGTGTTCACATCCTGCCCGCCCACGCGGATGACGCCCGCCTGCGGCACGCATTCGCGCAGCAGCAGCCGCACGATGGTGGACTTGCCCGCGCCGCTGGGGCCGACCACGCCGACCCGTTCGCCCGCCGCGATGCGGAACGCCAGCCCTTGATGCGCGCGGCGCTCGGGCGTGTAGGAAAACGCCACGTTGTCGAATTCGATCGTGGGCGACAGGGGGGCGGACGCGAGTTGGTTGGGCGCTGGATGGCCGGCCGTGTTGCGCGTGCCCAAGACCGTGCTGGGCACGGGCGTCAGCGGCTGCGCGTCCATCAAGGCATGGATGCTGACGGCGGCCGACTGGCCCAGCATGCCGCGGTGCAAGACCGAACGCAGGTCGCGCAGCGGCCGGAAGATCTCGGTGCCGGCCATCAGCACGATCAGCAGCGCTTCCACGCTCATGTCGCCCGAGGCCACGCGCCAGGCGCCCAGCGTCAAGGCCAGCGCCGCGCCCAGCGCCACGCCCAGGTCGCTGATGCCGCGCGTCAACAGGCTGACCGACAGCACCCAGAACGTGTTGTCCGACAGGCTGCGGGCACGGGCCGCCAGGCGCCGGCCCCAGGCCTTGCCCTGGCCGTAGGACTTCAACGTGGGCAGGCCTTGCACCGCATCCAGGAAGTCTTCGCCGAAGGCATTCAGCGCCTGCGTGCGCGCCTGGCTGGCGCGGCGGTCCAGCATGTGCACCGCCATCGGGCCGAACAGCGCGAACAACGCCGCCACCAAAAACACCAGCGCGGTGGGTACATCCCAGAACGCGATCACGGCGAAGATGGCAAAGGGCGCGGCCGCCGCAATGGCGACTTGCGGCAGGTATTGGCCGAAGAAGGTTTGCAACTGCTCCACGCCGTCCACCACGGTCAGCATGACGCCGCCCGTGCGCTGGTTGGCGAACCATGCGGGTCCCAGGGCGACGATGCGGTCGTACAGCTTGCCGCGCAAGGTCTGCTGGATTTGCGCCGACGTGTGGTTGGCCTGCACGGTGCGCCAGTGGTCGAACAGCGCGCGCAGCAGCACCATGGCGCCCACGCACAGGGCAGGCGTGATCCAGTCTTGCCACGGCGCGCCGTCGAACACGCGGGCCAGCAACTGGCCCAGGAATACATAACGGGCAATGCCCGCCGCCAGCGCCAAGAGGCCCAGGAAAATGCCGCCCGCCATGCCGGCGCGCAATCCCGCCGTCAAGCGCCACAACCGAGAGTCAAAATACATATCAATGCTCCATGCAGAGCCTGCATGGTCGCTGATCCGCCGCCGTTGCGATAGCGAGTCTTTTTCACTCTTGGGTTGAGATAAACTCAACCCCATGTCTGATCTGCCCAACCAGAATCCATCCCCCGATCTGCCCACGCACACGCCGCCCCTGGCCGCCTTGCGTGCGTTCGAGGCCGTTGCCCGCCTGGGCAGCCTGAGCCGCGCAGCGGGCGAGCTGCACGTCACCAAGAGCGCGGTCAGCCATCAGCTACGCGCGCTGGAGACGGACCTGGGCGTGCAATTGCTGCGCCGGGGCGGCACGGTGCGCCGCGCCGAAACCACCGAAGCGGGCGCCAAATTGCTGGCTTCCGTACAACAGGCCTTGACCCTTCTGGAGTCGGCATGCCGCGACGTCCGCGCCACCGCGCGAGGCCGCCGCCGCTACACGCTGAACGTGTCGGCCAACCCGTCGCTGGCCGCGCTATGGCTGGCGCCGCGCATCGGGCGCTTCATCGAACTGCATCCCGACATCGGCGTGCAGGTCTACTTGCACGCCAGCCAGGAGCCCGCCTGGAAAAGCCAGGATATCGACCTGGCCTTCCTGCACGTGCGCGCCCGGGGGCCGCACCTGGCCGAGCCGGGCGACATTGCGCTGATGACCGAAACCGTGGTGCCCGTGTGCAGCCCCGCGCTGATCGCCGAAGCCGAACGCGGCGACCCCCGCGTATTCCTGCGGCACCGCTGGCTGGAGGAAAAACACATCGACAGCCCCGAAACCGATTGGCGCACCTGGGGTCCGCGCTTGGGGCTGGCGGAATCGGAGTGGCAAGAACCGATGGTCTTGAGCGGCCTGAGCACCGTGGTGGCCGCCGCCGCCGCGGGCGTGGGCATTGCGCTGGGGCGCGCGCCGCTGATCGATGAAGACCTTGCCAGCGGCCGCCTGGTGCCGCTGATGCCGCAACTGCGCATGCCGGGCTCGTGGGGCTATGTGATGCGCATCCACGCCAACCGGCCGATGGATGCGTCGCTGCCCGCGCTGGTGGAATTCCTGGCCGAAGAAGGGCGCAGCCAGGGGGCCTGGTAGGGACAAGGCAGCGGCCATGTATCGGCCAGGCTAAGGCCAGATAGCGGCCTGGTCGTGGCCAGGTAGCGGCCTTCGTCGGGCCAGACCCGCCTAGTCGGTCGTCAGCTCCATGCTGCGCGTGACCTCTTCCTGCACCCGTTCCCAGATCGACCGCTTCAACTCCACAAAGCGCGGCGACAACTGCACGTCGGCGCTGCGCGGATGCGGCAGGTCGTTGTGGATGTCTTGCACGATGCGCCCGGGCTTGGAGCCCATCACGGCCATGCGAGTGGACAGGGTCAGCGCCTCGTCGATCGAATGCGTGATGAACACAATCGTCTTGCCGCTTTGTTCGTAGATGGACAGCAACTGGTCTTGCAGCACCTGGCGCGTCATGGCGTCCAGCGCGGCAAAGGGTTCGTCGAACAGCATCACGTCCGGGTCGTTGGCCAGCACGCGCGCAATGGACACGCGCTGCTTCATGCCGCCCGACAGCGCATGTGGATACTTGTCCGCCGCCTGCTTCAAACCCACCATCTCGATGAACTTGCGGGCAATCGGCGCACGTTCCTGCTTGGACATGCCGCGCATTTTCAAGCCGAATTCCACGTTCTCTTGCACCGTGCGCCACGGAAACAGCGCGTACTGCTGAAACACCATGCCGCAGGCGGCGGTCACGTCGGTGACCGTCTTGCCATTGATGGCCACCGTGCCCGTGTTGGGCTGGATGAAGCCGGCCATCAGGTTCAGCAGGGTGGACTTGCCGCAGCCGGACGCGCCCAGCAGCACCAGGAATTCGCCGCGCTTGACCTCCAGGTTGACCTTGTCCAGCACGGTCACGTCGCCATAGGCCTTGGACACGTCGGTCAGCTGGATCATCGTTTCGTTCATCGTTGCCATGCCAGCACCCATCGTTCAAGTAGCCGCAAACACAGATCGGTCACCAGCACGGTGAAACTGATCAGCACCATGCCGAGCACCACGGTGTCGGTCTGGAAGAATTCCTTGCCGTTCATGATCATGAAGCCCAGGCCTTCCCGCGAAGCGACCAGTTCCGCCGAGATCACGCAGGTCCAGGACAGGCCCAGGATGATCTTCATGCCCGACAGAATCTGCGGCAGGCAGCCGGGAAACAGCACCTCGCGCATGACCTGCCAGCGGTTGGCGCCCAGGTTGCGCGCCGCGCGCACCAGCACCGGGTCAATGCTGCGCGAGGCTTCCATCACATACAGCAGCGCGGGCACGAACGAGCCCATGAAGACGATGCTGTACTTCTGCGTTTCGGTAATGCCGAACCACAACAGCGACAGCGGAATCCAGCTCATCGACGGCAGCGGCCGCAGGAACGAGATGATGGGGTCAAAGACGGCGCGCGCCACCTTCGAGGTGCCCAGCAGGATGCCTAGCGGTATGGCCACGAAAACGGCCGCCAGAAAGCCCACCATCACGCGGCGCGTGGACGCCAGCACGTTGTAGAACAGCGTGCCCTGGTCCGACATGGACAAGGCCCGCGCAAGCACCTGGGACGGCGCGGGCAAAAAGATGGGGTCGACCGCGCCGGCACGGCACAGGCCTTCCCACAGCAACAGAAAGCCAAGAAGCGAAAACACGCTGACCCAGATCAGCCGTGTTTCCTTTGAAGACGAGCGCGCGGACATGGCGAGTGGGTTCCGCGTTTACAGGTACGAGGCCTGGACCCAGTCCTTGACCTGGGGCGCCTTGTCGATCTGCTTGAGCGACACCAGCATCTCGGCCAACTGCTGCATGCCGGTGACGAAGTTGCCCGGGTCCACCATCAAGGCCTTCTGGTCGGCGGCGGAATACCACTGCGTCTGCTTGATGACGGCCAGTTGCTCTGGCCGCGACAGGCCGGTCAGTTCCAACAGCACGCCGGCGGCCTCATCGGGCTGCTCGGTCAGCATGGCGTTGGCCTGGAACACGGCGTGCAGGAATTTCTTCACCGCTTCCGGGTTCTCGCGCCCCAGCTTGGCGTGCGTCAGCAGCACGTCCGGGCCCGGGGTGATGGCGTATTGCTTGTAGAGCGAGAACGCGGTGTCGTCCAGCAGCACGTGCGTGCCGGGCACCACCTTGATGCGGTCGAACGCGGGCGTCCAGGCCACCGCCGCGTCAATCTGCTTGCCCTGGTAGGCGGACAGCAGGTTGGTGGCCGGCAGGTTGATGATGGACACGTCGCGTTCGGGGTTCAGGCCGGCCTGGCGCAGCACGTCAAGCAGCAGCACGTGGGCGCTGGAGGCGTAGGTGACGCCGATCTTCTTGCCCTTCAGGTCAGCCACCGACTTCACGTCTTCGCGCACCAGCACGCCTTCGGCGCGGCCGAAGTTGTTGGGCGTGGCGATCACCTGGAACTGGCGCGCGCCGGCCGCCATCAAGGCCAGCGACGACACCACGCCGGTGCCGGCCAGGTCGATATTGCCGGCCATCACGGCGCTCATGCGGTCTGACGACGTGGCAAAGCTTTGCCACTTGATGTCCAGGCCTTGCTTGGCGAACAGGCCGGTTTTCATGGCGATGTAGGCCGAATAGTGGCCCAGCCATGCCGAGCCGCCATACGTATAGGAGGCATTGGCGGCGCGGCCGATCATGGGAAAGCCCAGGGCGCTTGCGCCCGCCAGGGCAGCGGTGCGCACCAGCATGGCGCGGCGATTCATGTTCATATTTTTCCCCTACGCGGATGTAGATTGACGGATAGATTCCATGTCGCCGGCACTCTATGGTGCGGCAGACGAGACTTTCACCCGGCCGCCGCGCGAAGCCATGAATATAAGGAGCGGCGATGGTCAAAATTCGCTGCGCTTAAGCAATTCGCTTCCGTCACGCCCTGTTCTTGCCGCGCTTTTATTAAGTATTCGCGATGCTTATATTGCGATCGGCCAGACAACGCAGGTTCACACTCGCGCCACTTGTCCTTGGAGCCTTGTCGTGAAAAGTTATGACGTGATCGTGATTGGTGCCGGCGTGATCGGCAGTTCGGTGGCGTTCCACCTGGCGGAGCTGGGCGCGAAGAACGTGCTGGTGCTGGACCGCGCGACCATCGGCGCGGGCACGACCTCGCAGTCGTCCGGTATTTTGCGCACCCATTATTCGGTGCGCGAAAACGTGGAGCTGGCGCAGCGTTCCTGGAACGTGTTCAACCACTTTGCCAGTTACGTCGGTGACGACGAAGCGTCCTGCGGCCTGGTCAAGTGCGGTTATCTGATCACCGCTGCTGACGACGACAAGCTGGCGCCCTTGCAGAGCGCGCTGGACCAGCAGCGCGAACAGGGCATTGCGCTGGAATTGCTGAACCCCGCCCAGGCCCGCGAGCTGCTGCCCATTGCCTCGTTCGACAATGCCGCGCTGATCGGCTTTGAACCGGAAGCGGGCTTTGCCGATGCCTACCTGGTGGCCACCAGTTTCGCGCGCGGCGCCCGCCGCCGTGGCGTGACCATCCGCGAAAACGTGGACGTGAAAAAACTGCTGGTGGAAAACGGCCGCGTGGTGGGCGTGTCCACCTCGGAAGGCGACTACGCCAGCCCGGTGGTGATCAGCACGCAGAACATCTGGACCTCCGAACTGGCGGGTTGGACCGGCGTGGCCATGCCCGTGGTGCCCGAGCGCCACGCCGTGCTGGCGCTGGAATGCGACGCCGCGCCCTATACCTATTCGATGCCGGTCTTCAAGGACCTGGCCTCGCCCGGCATGCTGTATTGCCGCAGCTATGGCGGCAACCAGATGCTGGTCAGCGAAGGCATCGTGGGCGAGGCGCTGCAAAACAGCGATGCCGAGCAAGGCGACATTCCGCTGGACTACGTGGCCGAAGTGGGCGAGCAGGTGGCGACGCGCTTTCCCGCCTACGAGACGGCGGGCCTGGCCTCGTCCTGGACGGGCGTGTACGACGTCACCCCGGACTGGAACCCTGTGTTGGGCCGCGTGCCGGGCGTGCAGGGCCTGATCGTGGGCTTCGGGTTTTCGGGCCACGGCTTCAAGCTGTCGCCGACGGTGGGCCGCGTGCTGGCGCAGGAAGCGCTGGGGCTGGCCACGGACGTGTCGCTCAAGCCCTATGACATCGGCCGCTTTGCAAGCGGTGCCTTGCTGACCGGCAAGTACGGCCTTGGCGCCGTCTCGTAACGCGATGCGCCCGCTGCACGCAAGCTGGCTGGCCGTCACGCCCGAACCCTGGAAGAACGGCGGCGGCGTGACGCGCACGCTGTCGGTGGACGCTGCCCAGCAACCGCCGCGGTGGCGGGTGAGCGTGGCGGACATCGACCGCGACGGGCCGTATTCCCGCTTTCCCGGCTATGACCGCGTATCGGTGGTGTTGACGGGCGGTGGTGTGGAGTTGGTTGTGGATGCGGCGGAGGCGGCGGATGTGGCGGATGCCGGGCGCATCACGCTTGCGCCCGGTGTGGCCACGGCCTTCGCGGGCGATGCGGCGTTGCACTCCCGACTGGTCAATGGACCGGTGCGCGTGCTGAACCTGTTTGTGTTGCGCGGCTCGGCGGCGGCCAGCGTCGTCAGCGTTGGCGGCGGCCAGGCTGCTGTAGAGGCGGGCGGGCTGGCGCAAGACGGCGCCGCCGCGCACACGCTGCGCATTGTCGTCGCCGCTGAGGCGGGGCGCTTGAACCAGGGAGCGGCCGATGCTGGCATTGCGCTGGCGGCGGGCAGCTATGTGCTCGGCGTGCCCGGCGCGTCCTGTGGCATCGATGCGCGGCAGGCCTTTGCGCTTGCACAGCCCACGGTGCGGGATGGTGTGGCAGCAGTGGTGCTGGACGTGCGCGTACTGGCGTCGGTTGCCGTGTGAGTCGTGCGGTGTGATCCGTGCTGTGTGATCCGTGCTGTTTGGGTGCGCTGTTTGAGGTGCGCGGTTTAACCCTGTCCTATTCGATCCATTTTTGACGTCCTGCGCGGTTGCGGCGCAAGGCGTTCATTGATTCCCTGACCCAGGAGTGTTTGCATGAAGGTATTAACCGCGGTCAAGCGCGTGGTTGACTACAACGTCAAGGTGCGCGTGAAGGCCGATCAAAGCGGCGTGGACATCGGCAACGTCAAGATGTCGATGAACCCGTTCGATGAAATCGCCGTCGAGGCGGCCGTGCGCCTGAAAGAGCTGGGCGTGGCGACGGAGGTTGTCGCCGTGTCTTGCGGCCCCGCGCAATCACAGGAAACGCTGCGCACGGCGCTGGCCATCGGCGCCGACCGTGGCGTGCTGGTGCAGACCGACGCCGCGCTGCAACCGCTGGCCGTGGCCAAACTGCTGCGCGCCGTCGTGCAGAAAGAACAGCCCGCGCTGGTGATCCTGGGCAAGCAGGCCATCGATGACGACGCTTGCCAGACGGGCCAGATGCTGGCCGCGCTGTTGGGCTGGCCGCAAGCCACCAACGCCAGCGCCATCGAGATCGACGGCGGCACGGCGCGTGTCACGCGCGAAGTGGACGGCGGCCTGGAAGTGCTGGACCTGACCCTGCCCGCCATCGTGACGGCCGACTTGCGCTTGAACGAACCGCGCTACGTCACGCTGCCCAACATCATGAAAGCAAAGAAAAAACCCGTGGACATTGAAACGCCCGAGGGCTTGGGCGTAGACCCCGCGTCGCGCCTGTCGACCTTGCGCGTGGAAGAGCCCGCGGCGCGCGCGCCCGGCATCAAGGTGGCCGATGTGGCCGCGCTGGTCGACAAACTGAAGAACGAAGCGAAGGTGATCTGATGACTGTCCTGGTTATTGCCGAACACGACAACCACACTCTGAACAGCGCCACGCGCAACGCCGTTGCCGCCGGCGCCAAGCTGGGCATGCCGATCCATGTGCTGGTGGCGGGCGCCGAAGCACAAGCCGTGGCGCAGTCTGCCGCGCGCATCGCGGGCGTGCAGAAAGTGCTGCTGGCGGATGCACCGCATCTGGCCGATGGCCTGGCCGAGAATCTTGCGGCGCAAGCGGTCGCCGCTGCCGCAGACACCTACACGCATGTATTCATGGCTGCGACCACGCAGGGCAAGAGCGTGGCCCCGCGCATTGCCGCGCTGCTGGATGTGGAGCAGGTGTCGGATGTGATCGAGGTGCTGGCGCCCGACACGTTCAAGCGTCCCATCTATGCGGGCAACGCCATTGCAACGGTCCAGAACGGCTATGCCGTCGTGGTGGCGACGATACGCTCCACCGCGTTCGATGCGGCGGCCGAGGACGGCGGCAACGCAGTGGTCGAACCCATTGCCGCCGTGGCCGACCTGGGCCTCACGCAATTCAAGCGCCGAGAAATCGCCGCGTCGGAACGGCCCGAACTGGGCGGTGCGCGCGTGGTGGTGTCGGGCGGGCGCGGGCTGGGCAGCGCCGATAACTTCAAGCTGCTGGACCCGCTGGCCGAAAAGCTGGGCGCGGCGCTGGGCGCCTCGCGCGCGGCGGTGGACGCGGGCTATGCGCCCAACGACTGGCAGGTGGGGCAGACCGGCAAGATCGTGGCGCCGGCGCTCTACATCGCGGTGGGGATCTCGGGCGCCATCCAGCACCTGGCCGGCATGAAGGATTCCAAGACCATCGTCGCCATCAACAAGGACGGCGATGCGCCGATCTTCGGCGTGGCGGATTATGGCTTGGTGGGCGACCTGTTCGATGCCGTGCCGGCGCTGACGACGTCGCTGTAGGGAATTTAAGCGCCCGCCCGTGTCAACGCCGCGTGCTGCGCCAGAGCGTGGCGGGCGGCAGGCCGAGGGCCGGCGCGATGTCTTTCTGGATCAGGCGTTCCACCGCCATCAGGATCACGTCGCGCGCCTCGGTGGGCAGCTTGCCCACCTCTTGCTGGCGCGAGGCCAGGTACAGCGTGCGCGACAGGCCCGGGTCATCGGCACGCGTCACACCCAGATAGGGCGCCAGCGGCAGCACCCGCAACTGGTCCACGAAATGGCGCGACTGCCAGATGCACAGGGGCGTGCTGATCGCAAAGCCGATGCCCGCCGTGACCAGGCTGAGCAGCGGGTCGGTGTTGTCGAATTCGAACGTGCGTTCGATCATCACGTCGTGCGCCTCGATCAGGCGGTCGATCTCGGCGCCGATGAACGAACGCGCGCTGTAGCGGATGAACTGCATGCGCTTGCCCAGGTCTTTCAACGAGCCGATCTTGTCCACGTCCAGCGTGCGCGGCACGATCAGCACATAGGGTTCGCTGAACAGGCTGATCTTGCGGATGGTGGGCTTGCCCGCCACGGCGCTGGTGGTGACCACCAGGTCCAGTTGCCGGTCTTCCAGTTGCTTGTCCAGCACGGGCGTAATGCCCGACCACAAGCGAATCTGGCGCGACGCGCCGGACAGGCCGTGAATCAAGGTTGGCCCCAAGGTGCCCGCAAAGGAATCCACGCAGCCAAAGCGCACGATGTTGCGCTTGGCGCGGCTCAGGTTGCGCACGCTTTCCGTCATGTCGCCGGCTTGCGCCAACAGGCGCGCGGCGTGATCGAACAGCAGTTCGCCCGCCGGGGTAGGCCGCGCCGGCCGTGTGCTGCGGTCCAGCAGCTCGGTCGACATGGCGGCTTCGAGTTGCTTGACCCGCTGCGACACCGCCGCTTGCGACAGGCCCAGCAGGCGCGCCGCGCCGGACACCGACGCGGCTTCCACCACCGCCACCCAGGTCAACAGCAGGCTCCATTCCGGATAGTTTTCCGTCGTGCTGAAGGAAAAGCGGTTCATGGCCTGGGTTGTCCTGGATACGGTGGAGGAAAGGCTGGCGCTTGGCGTTTATCGCTTAGCGCTCAGCGCTTAGTGCTTAACGCTGACGCGCCGTGGTCTGCTCCAGCGCGGCCCGCACCATGGCTTCGACCACCGGGATGACGCGGCCGGCCAGGTCGGGGCGATAGCCGTAGGGATGCGTTTCGTCCATGTAGGTGGACTGGCACATTTCCAGTTGGATGGCGTGTACGTTGTCGGCCGGCGAGCCATAGTGGCGCGTGATGTAGCCGCCCTTGAAGCGGCCGTTGACGGCCCAGGTGTAGTCGGTGCAAGGGTCCAGTTGCGCCTGGACGGCGGCCAGGATGTCGGGCGCGCAGGCGGCGCCGTCGGACGTGCCGATGTTCAGGTCGGGCAGCTTGCCGTCGAACAGGCGCGGCAACACGCTGGCGATGGAATGCGCTTCCCATAGCAGCACGGTGCCGTGCTCGGCCTTGATGCGGTCGATTTCGCTGCGCAGTTGCGCGTGGTACGGCTGCCAATAGGTCTGCAAGCGCTGCGCGCGTTCGGCGTCGGTCAGCACGGCGTCGTCCTGGTAGAGCGCATCGCCACGGAAGGTCTGGGTGGGGCAGAGGCCCGTCTTGGTCTGGCCGGGGTACAGGCTTTCGTCGTTGGGCGGGCGGTTCAGGTCCACCACATAGCGCGAATAGCGCGCGCCGATCACCGACGCGCCCAGGGCCTGGGCAAATTGATACAGCGTGTCCAGGTGCCAGTCGGTGTCGCCGGACTGCAAGCCCAAGGGCGTCATTTGCGCGCGCTGCGCATCGGGAATCTGGCTGCCAAGATGGGGAATGGAAATCAGCAGCGGGGCGGTGCCACGGCTGAAATGAAAGAGGTCGCTCAAGGGAAAACTCCGGGTCACAAAATGAATGCGCGGCGTGGGGGGGCTGACAGGCGCCGCGGGCGGGGCATGACAGCGTCGTGCGGTCGTTGCTGTGCCAGCTATCCAGCTATGCTAGGCAGCGCCATCCGCCACGGCAATTGCATCAGTTTAATGGATGTTGATAATCAGCAAGCCTGATGCTGATGGCGCGGGTGGGGCGACACCGGGAAATGGGTAAGGTAGAGTGCGCTACACAGCGCGCGGCAAGGCCCGCGCTTGTTTTGCCCGTACTTTTTTGCCTGCACTTTTTTCAGGAGTCCCATGATTGATGACCTGATTGAACTGGCCAAGCTCACCAGCCTTGGCCTGGCGCTGATGCTGCCCCTGGCCAATCCCCTGACGTCCATGACCTTGCTGCTGTCACTGGGCGGGCAGATTCCCTATAAAGAGCGCGAACGCCAGGTGACGCAGGCGGCGTTCTATGTGGTGGGCGTCATGCTGGTGACTTACTACGCGGGCGCGTGGATCATGCACACGTTCGGCATTTCGATTCCTGGTCTGCGCATCGCGGGCGGGCTGATCGTGGTCAGCATCGGGTTCAGCATGCTGTTCCCGCCGGCGGAGCCTCGCACGCTGGCCGCGGAAGCGGCGGCCGACGCCCAAACCCGGCAGGTGCCCAACATTGCATTCGTGCCGCTGGCGCTGCCGGGCACGGCGGGGCCCGGCACCATCGCCATGATCATCAGTGGCGCGGCCTCGGTGGATGGCTCCATTACGCCGCAATACCCCGAGTGGGTGGTGGTCGTCACCCCCGTCATCGTCTTCGTCTTGCTGGGCGTGCTGTTCTGGGTGTGCCTGCGTTCGGCGGGCCGCATCGTGGCCGTGATCGGGCAGAGCGGCGTCGAAGCCATCTCGCGCGTGATGGGCTTTCTGCTCGTGTGCATGGGGGTCCAGTTCGTCATCAACGGCGTGCTGGAAATCGTGAGCCAGCATGCGGGCGGCTAGATGAGTGGAATGATCGCGGCGGTGTAACAGAGGCCGCGTAACGTAGGGCTTGCGGTAGCCGGTGCGCGGCAGGTCGCGCACCGGCTACCGCTTTTTCATGACGTGTTTCTCGGCGTTACGGAACAGTGTTTTCCATTCCGTTATCGCGTATTTCGCGACGATTGTGGAGTAAATTTCTTTTCGCAGGCGCTGGTTGTGAGCCTTTCCAGCGCGATTTTTTCCGCCGGTTTCGTACCGCGATGTCTTCAAGGAGGGCGTCAGATGTTCTGGCTGACCCTGGTTATTGCAGTGGTTGTAGCGGTAGGCATTGCCACCGTGCTGTTGCGCCGCCCTGGCGTTGTTTTTTATGACTGGTTCGCCACCCACCGAGCCGCCCGCCAAGCCCGCAAGTACGCGGCCAAGGCCTTGCCGCGTGCGCCGAAGGCTGCCCCCAAGCATGTCGAGCCTGCGCCATTGATGACGAACTAACTGGCGCCGCCGGGGGCCCCAGGCCGTTGCAGACCCAGATGTCCACGCAAGGTACTGTGTTCGTATTCCGTACGGAACAGCCCGCGCCGTTGCAGGACAGGAATGACCTGATCCACGAAATCGTCGATACCGCCCGGCAATGACGGCGGCATCAAGTTGAACCCGTCCGCGCCTTCGTTCTTGAACCAGTGTTCCATCTGGTCGGCAATATGCTCCGGCGTGCCCACCATGGTGCAGTGGCCGCCGCCCGCCGCCAGGCGCCCCAGCAATTGGCGCACGGTGGGCTGCTCGGTTTCGATAATCCGCAAAATCGTGGCGTAGCGCCCCTTCGGACCCTTGAACTCATGCAGGGGCGGCAGCGCTGGCACCGGGGCGTCCAATTCCCACGCGGCGCAATCCTGCAACACAAAAGTGCCCAACTGGCGCAACGACGCATCGCTGGGCAACAACACGTCCAGCTCGCGCTGCTTGGCGCGCGCTTCGGCCTCGGTCGACCCCACATAGGTGACCAGGCCCGGCATGATCGGCACAAAAGCGCTGCGGCCCGCGGCGCGCACGCGCTGTTTGATGTCGCGGTAATAGGCTTGCGCGGCCGGCAGGTCGTACGCCACGGCATAGATGGCTTCGGCGCGCCGGGCGGCCAGGTCGCGGCCTTGGTCGGACGCGCCCGCCTGGAACAGCACGGGATGCCCTTGCGGCGGGCGCGGCACGGTCAGGGGGCCGTCCACCAGGAAATGGTCGCCGTGGTGGAGGATCTGCCGTACGCGTTCGGGGATGCCGTAGACGCCGTCGCGGTCGATGGCCAAGGCGTCGTCTTGCCACGAGTCGAACAGGCGCAAGGCCACGTCGACGAATTCTTCGGCGCGCGCGTAGCGCCAATCGTGGCCGGGCATGGCTTCAAAGCCGTGGTTGCGCGCTTCGGCGTCGAACATGGACGTGACGACGTTCCAGCCCATCCGGCCGCCCGAAATGTGGTCTAGCGACGCGACCATGCGCGCCGCGTGAAAGGGCGTGAAAAAGGTGCTGGACACCGTGCTGATCAAGCCGATGCGATGGGTGGCGCGCGCAATCGCGGCCATGGTCGTAAGCGGTTCCAGGTACCAGCGCGGCCCGTCGCCGATGTTGTCGGTGGACTGCCCGTCGGCAAAGAAAATGGCATCGAGCTTGCCGCGTTCGGCCGTTTGCGCCAGCGCTTCGTAATAGCGGATGTCGCCCAGGCGCTCGGCGGCGGAATCCGGGTGGCGCCACGCGGCGCGGTGGTGTCCGCAGCCGAAGATGAACAGGTTCAGGTGCAGCATGGCGATCAATTCTTGACGAGGCCGCCGTCCACGACCAGGTTCTGGCCGGTGACGCTGCGCGACCAGGGGCAGGCGAAGAACAGCACCGCGTCGGCGAACTGTTCGGGTGTGGTGACGGCACGCAAAGGCGTGCTGGCGGCAATCAGGTCGAACACCGCTTCGGGCGTGGCGGCCGACGCGTCGGTGGTGCGCAGCAAGCCGCCCGACACCATGTTGACCGTGATGCCATCGGGGCCCAGGTCCTGCGACAGCGTGCGGGTGAACGACAGCAACGCGGCCTTGGCGGCGGTGTAGTCGTGATAGGGCACCACCGGGTTCTGGACCAGATTGGTGCCGATGTTGATGATGCGGCCGACGCCGGCGCTGCGCATGCCGGGCAGCGCGGCCTGCGTGGTGTTCAGCGCGCCGCGTACGCAGCCTTCGATCTGCTGATTCAGGTTGTCCCAGGTCAGGGTGTCGGCGTGGGGGCGCGCATCGCCATTGAACTGAAAGGCGGGCAGCGCATTGTTGACCACCGTGGTCACCGGCATGCCGAAGTGGCTTTGCGCCTGCGCGATCATCCCGGCCACGGCAGCGGCGTCGCGCACGTCGGCCTGCACTGCCAACGCGCGGTCGGACGCGGTAGCGGCCAGCGCCTGGGCGGCATCCGCACTGTTCAGATAATTGATCACCACGCGCGCGCCCTCGCGCAGGAAGGCCCGCGTGATGTGCGCGCCCAATCCACGGGCGCCGCCCGTGACAATAACCAGTTGTTCGTTCAGGGCAGGGGAGCGATGGGCAATGGACATGGTGGGCTCTTCGGTTCACCGGCACGCTTGCAAACAGGTGCCGCACGCGGGCGAACTTAGCACGAATCCATGCGTTGACATTGGCCCGCCGCGACCCTAATCTTGCGGCTATTCCTGGGGGAGCCCGTTTGGGCTGAGATTCCGCGTCATGCGGTAACCCTTTGAACCTGATCCGGGTAATGCCGGCGAAGGGAAGGACATCGCACGGTTCGTGCGCCCTCCCTAGACTTTCATCCATCAGCGGCCCCTGTTCCTCACGGGCCGCCGCATTGCGCGTCCGGCTGTCGGCCGGGCCAGGGAGGACTGTTTTTCATGCTGACCCAAACCACCGCCTTGTTGTGGCTGCTGCTGTTTTCAGGCGGCTTCGCCGTTGCCAGCGTGCTCTATACCCGTCGCAAGCGCGGCACGCTGGAAGACTACATCGTGGCCCGCAACAGCCAGGGCGCGTTCGGCACCATCCTGACGTTGATGGCGTCTACGCTGGGCGCCTGGATCCTGTTCTCGCCCGCGCAGGCCGCCACCTGGGGCGGACTGGCGGCGGTGATCGGTTATGCGCTGGGGTCCATGTCTCCGCGCCTGGTGATGATTCCGCTGGGGCGACGCATGCGTGAACTGATTCCGCACGGCCATACCCTGACCGAATTCCTGATGGCGCGCTATGGCCGGCCGATGTATGGGCTGGCGCTTTTCATCATGCTGTTCTATCTGTTCATTGCCTTGTCGGCCGAAGTCACGGCGATTGCCAAGCTGGTCACCATGCTGGCGCCCGTGCCGCTGTGGGCCACCGCCGCCATCGTGATGGGCACGACGCTGCTTTACACCACCTACGGCGGGCTGCGTTCGTCGATCTTCACCGACCAGGTGCAGATGATGGTCATCGTGCCGTTGCTGGTGATCCTGTGCGTGGTGGGCTGGCAGGCGGCGGGCGGCGCGTTGCCCACCATCGAAGCGCTGCAAGCCCGCGCGCCCCAATTGCTGGACCTGACGGATCCGGTGGGCGTGAAGGCGGGCCTGACGTTCTTCGTGGCGATCCTGTTGACGGGCATCTTCCATCAGGGCAACTGGCAGCGCATCTACGCCGCGAAAGACGCGCGGTCGATGCGCAATGGTTTCCTGCTGGGCGGAATCCTTGCCGCGCCGTTCATCTTCTTGATGGGCCTGTTCGGCCTGGCGTTCGTGGGCCTGGCGCCGCAGGGTGATAGCTCTGTCGCGCTGTTCAGCGTCATCATGCCGCACGCGCCGGCCTGGTTCGTGATCGCCTTGATTCCGCTGGGCCTGGCGCTGGTCATGAGCACGGCCGACACGGCGATCAGCGCGGTGTCCAGCATCGTGGCGGTGGACATGCGCCGCCTGATGCCGCACGCCAATGGCCGCGACATGAAGCGCCTGGCCCGCTGGGCCGTGCTCTTGCTGGCAATTCCCGTGATGATCGTGGCCTCGCAAGGCTACAGCGTGTTGTATCTATTCTTGCTGGCCGACCTGCTGTGCTCGGCCGCGGCGTTTCCGGTTTTCTACGGCCTGTTCAGCCGCAAACATGATGGCGTGACGGCCACCACGGCAACGGCGGCGGGCCTGGCCGTGGGGCTGTTCTTCTTCCCGGCGCCGGGCGACAAGCCCACGTTCCTGCTCGAATCGTTTCTGCTGGCGGCGTTCGTGCCGGTTGTGGTAACGGTGCTGATGCGCCTGGTACGCCGGGGGGCGAAGGAGTTTGATTTGTCCACGCTGAGCGCGGCGGTGCGGCGGCTGGATAAGGATGTGGTCTGACGGGGGCAAAGACTGCGGTCTTGGACTACGGTCTTGGGCTGCGGCCTAAGAACGCAGCCTAAGAACGCAGCCTAAGAACGCAGCTATGTAGCCCCAAAAACAAAAAAGCCTTGGAACACGTGTTGGTGTCCAAGGCTTTTCCGTCTGGTGTTTGGTGGAGCGGAGGAGGATCGAACTCCCGACCTTCGCATTGCGAACGCGACGCTCTCCCAGCTGAGCTACCGCCCCAATGAAGCAAGAGCAAAACTATACCTGAACTTCAAAGCGCCGCGCAATACGGCGCCAGGCAATTATTTTCAGACGAATTCCAGCGTGGCCACGACCGGCGCGTGGTCCGACGGCTGCTCGTTGCGGCGCGGTTCCTTGTCAATGACGCAGGCCACGCAGCGCTTGATCAGCGGCGCGGACAGCAGCACGTGGTCGATCCGCAGGCCGGCGTTGCGGCGGAAGGCGAATTGCCGGTAGTCCCACCACGAAAACGACTTTTCCGGCTGCTCGAACAGGCGGAAGGAATCGGTCAGGCCCAGGTCGAGCAGGGCGCGCAAGGCGGCGCGCTCGGGTTCGGATACCAGCACCTGGCCTTCCCACTTTTCGGGGTTGTGCACGTCTTCATCGGCGGGCGCGACGTTGTAGTCACCCAGCACGGCCAGGCGCGGAAACTGCTTGATCTCGTCGGCCAGCCAATTGCGCATGGCGTCAAACCACGCCAGCTTGTACACGTACTTGTCCGAATCCACCGACTGCCCGTTGGGGCAATACGCGCACACCACGCGCACGTCGCCTTCAGGGCTGGGAAAGGTCAGCGCCAGCACGCGTTGCTGCGGATCTTCATAGCCGGGAATGTTGCGCACCATCGTCGTGCCCGGCACCCGCGACACGATCGCGACGCCGTTATAGGTCTTCTGGCCCGCCCAGACGGCGTGGTAGCCGGCTTCCTTGAAAGCCGCCTCGGGAAACTTGTCATCCGTCAGCTTCAGTTCCTGGATGCACAGTACGTCAACAGGGTTGGCCGCCAGCCAATCCAGCACCTGTGGCAGGCGTACGTTCAAGGAGTTCACGTTCCAGGTGGCGAGTTTCATGATTGTTGTAGACCGTTTGTTTATGCGGTTCTCAGGGGTGCTGCCTTCCAAAAAACCGATCTAGCTACAAATCTGGCTACTCATCCGTGGCGTGGTTGGCGGGCGCCATGGAGAAGGCCAGATGATACCTGCTGATGCTGCAATCGATCAGGGACTGAACGCTGGCGGCGGCAGTGGCTCAATGCGGGACGTGGGTCTGGTCACGCTGAGATGGCGGCTCCAGGTTGCGTGCGACATCGGCGATATCGTCGCCATGCGTGCTGCGCCAATGGTCGCGCTCGGCGCGGATCCGGCCGAGGTGGCTGTCGAGGTTGGCTTGGGTCAGTACCACACCGAAAGTGTCGTCGGCGGGGGAACGGTTGGCGATACGCTCAAGTATCCGGTCGCCGATTTCCTTCTTGAAGTGGAAACCGTCCCAGTAATTGTGCATCTGCGACGCCTTGTCATCCTTGGTCGGCACAGCTTCCGTAGTGACCGCGTTGTAACCGCTGAAATCGATAACGGTGATGTTACCGCCGGTCGAAGCGTCGGCGGCGTGCACAAGTCGTCTTTTCCAGTCTTCAAAGACGTTCCACAGCCCAAGTTGCTGCATGCTTTCCAGCAGCCGCGCATGAGACGGGGAAATGACGATTGTCAGGTCGGCGCCGTCCTGGCGGGCCATGTCCATGATCCTGGCGATTTCCGCAATGCTGTCGTACCCGTCAGGACGAGTGAAGCTGAAGGCGCGCGACGGCGGCGGCAGAAAAGAGCCTTCACGGATGAAGGTCTCTGCATAGGCGAAGGCTCCGCCGTAGCCGTATTGCCGGATATGGGCGCTGCGGTAGTTCCATTCGAGCTGGCCGTTGGGCAGGAACGCGTTGGGTTGATCCTGCCCTTGCAATGTCGCCAGACTGGCGCGTGTCGTGTCCAGTGAAAACAGCGTGGCCAGGTTCAGTTTGCTGATCTGGCGGTTGGGCGAACCGTCCGCCGTCACGTTCAGCAGTTGTTCGTTGAAGTCCGGCCGGTTGGGCAGATTAGCGTTGAACATGAACAGATCAACGGCCACGACGACGCGCTTTATCCTTCCCGTCGAGCGGGCGTGCTGATAATAGCGGCGGACCTCGTAGATATTCGCACCGCTCAGGCCCAGGTTGTAGGCGCGCCCGGCCCCGTGCAGGGCGGAGGGATCCAGGCCCGTTTCGGCGGTCGAACTGCCCAGGATTAGCGCGTCGGGATTGGCCCAGGCGACGGATTTGGCCTTCGCCATCCGCAAATGCTTGGTGACCTCGGGTTTTACCGCGTTGAAGCCGGGGCGAGAGACCAAGTTGTAGAGGCTGTAGGGGTCGATCACGACGTTGAACGCACCCACGGCGGCCAGAGCCGCCAGCAACAAGGATGATTGGACGATCAGGTAGTTGCGCGCCGTCATGTCAGAACTGGTAATAGATGAATTCGGACACGCGACCCATCAGTAACAGGGCAGTGACTCCCAACGCTGCGATGCCGATGGCGTAGGGCGCGGTGGGTTTCCAAGCCCATCGGTGCGGCAGGGGCGTCGGCTGCGGTCCTTCCGTCTCGACCGGGGTATAGGCGCGGGCAAAGAACTGCTGGGTGTTGGGCAGTAAGAACGCGATCGCCGCCAGGATGGCCAGTCGGGTAGCGACGTCGGCGGGCAGCGCCTCGGCGATATCCGCCCGCGTCGCGTTAAGGCTGAACATCGCTTGCAGCAGATTGCCCGCCGCGTGCAGGTTGTCGGCGCGGAAGAAGACCCAGGCGCAGACTACGGCCACGAACGTCAGCGGCCCGGCCACGATCCCCGGCATGCGCCGTCCAGAGCCCTGCCAGGCATGGTTGACCAGCAGATAGACACCGTGCAGGCCACCCCACACGATGAAGGTCCAGCCCGCGCCATGCCAGAGACCTCCCAGCAGCATGGTGAGCATCAGGTTCACGGATCGCCGCGAGGAGCCCTTGCGATTGCCCCCCAACGGAAAGTAGAGATAGTCCCGCAGGAAGCGCGATAGCGTCATGTGCCAGCGGCGCCAGAATTCAATGATGTTGAGCGCCCGGTAGGGTGAATTGAAATTGACCGGAAAGCGTACGCCGAAAAGATACGCCAGGCCGATGGCCATGTCGGAATATCCGGAGAAATCGAAGTACAACTGGAAGGTATATGCGAGGCTGCCAACCCATGCGGCGACGGCGGTCAGCGGCTTGCCGTCGCGCGCGGCATCGAACACCGGTCCGACATACGGCGCGATGCCATCGGCCAGCACCACTTTCTTGAACAGGCCGATCAGCAGGAAGCCCAAGGCCACGGCCAGGACTTCGGCGTTGATGCTGTGCCGGCCCAGGCGCGTGAACTGGGACATCATGGCACGGTGGTGCAAAATGGGGCCAGCTACCAGATGCGGAAAAAACGTCACGAACAGCCCGTAGGCTTCAGGCCTGCGCTCATGTGTCTTGCGCTGGTAGGTATCAACCAGATAGGCGATCTGGGTGAACGTGAAAAAAGAGATGCCTGGCGGTAGCTCGATATCCAGGCGGGTGCCCGGCGTCAGGCCGAGCAGGGGCGCAAGGTTCTCCACGAGGAAATTGCTGTATTTGAAATAGCCGAGCAGCAGCAGGTTGCAACCGACAGCGAGGCCAAGTAGTGCTTTGCGATGTCGTTCAGCGTGTTCGATGGCTGCGCCCGAGCCATAGTTGAATAGGGCGGAGGCCAGCAACAGGGGAATTGCCTCGGCGCTCCAACTACCGTAGAACACCAGCGACGCGACGAATAGCCAGATGATAGCGAGCCGGGTCGCATTGCGCGCCAA
Organism: Achromobacter spanius; assembly: GCF_002812705.1. Classification (NCBI taxonomy): domain Bacteria; kingdom Pseudomonadati; phylum Pseudomonadota; class Betaproteobacteria; order Burkholderiales; family Alcaligenaceae; genus Achromobacter; species Achromobacter spanius. The sequence goes on from NZ_CP025030.1 coordinate 3,514,505, forward strand.
CAGGAACCAGCCGACCAGGCAGGTCGCGGGAAGGAAGGCGAACAGGAATTCGTAGGTGTTGAACAGCATCTATAGGGGACTTCTTCGCTTCGCAATGCGCATGCCAGCCCAGCACCCGAGGGGCGTGGTAGCTTGCGGCGTAAGGGGCGGGGCGCGCGGGTGCGGGCCGCGGAATTATATAGGTCGGTGTATCGGGGTGTTAACGTGTCGAATTAATGAGTAGGGTTTCGCGCTAGACACGCCTGATCAACTCTCCGAGCCGCTGTTCAGCATCCGGCTCTTTGCTTTTTCAATATGCGCCCGCATGACGTTGCGGGCGCCGTCGGCGTCTTGTTCCTGGATCAGGCGGTAGATGTGGCGGTGTTCGTCGATGGCGGCGCGGGTGCGTTTCCAGGGTTCGCTGTGTACCAGGTGTCGCATGACGTTGACGGCGTGGCTGACGTCGTATTCCAGCGATTTCAACACTTGCACGAAGCGCTGGTTGCTGGTGGCGGTGGCGATGGCGCGGTGAAAGCCGTAGTCGTAATGGTGGGCGATGGCGCCGGAGGCGTCGGCCTCTTCGTAGCCGGTCAGCATGCGGTCCATCTCGCGCAGGTCGTCGCTGCTGCGGCGCAGGGCGGCCAGGTAGGCGCATTCGGGTTCGATCACCATGCGTAGTTCCAGGCCGTCCAGGATGTGGCCGACGCGGCGTGCCGGGTCGACGGCGGGCATGCCGCCCATCAGGTCGGGCTTGGCGCGGACGTAGGTGCCCGAGCCTCGGATGGAATCCACCAACTGGTCTTCGCGCAAGCGGTCCAGCGCCTGCCGGACCACCGGGCGGGACACCTCGAACAGCGCGGCCAGTTCCAATTCAGTGGGTAGCTTGTTGCCGGGGGCGATCTTGCCGGTGGCAATCGCGTAGAACAGGCTTTCATAGACGCGCTCGGCAAAGCGCTCGGCGCGCACATAGCCCAAGCCCGACGCCACGTCCGCCAGCACGTCCAGTTCGGGACGGGGGCGCGAGGCGGATTCCAGCAGGGAGTCCAATTGGGGGTCACGCACATCGCTCATTGGCGCGTTCCTGAAGAGGTTGAAGAAAGCCGAAGGTTGTCAGTCGCCATGACAAAAATCGCGGGTGCTAAGCCGGCAGGCAATGGCTTGATATCTAAGGGATTACCCGAATCTGGAGTCAAAAATCCCGAAGCTTAGGAAGAAAGCTGTCAATTCATTTGACAAGTTAGGGGGGCTCCCTTAATTTGCCTTCATAAGTTTGCCTTCACAAGTTCGCTTTCCTCAGTTTGCTTTACGACCGTTGCGTACAGGTATTCGCCACCAGATACGCAGCACATCGCATCACTCACATCGCCCGCGCCTTGACGCGCACCCCAGGCCATTCGGCCGCTACTTTACTCCGCACATCGTGACTCAGAAGAACTTTATCGCCAACCAATGGGTGGCTGCTGCCACCGGTGAAACCATCCCCGTCCTGAACCCGTCCGATGGCAAGCCTTTCGAGTCGATCGCCCGCTCGGGCGAGGCGGATGTCGACCGCGCGGTGCAGGCCGCCCGCCAGGCATTCGAAGGCGAGTGGGGCCAGATGGCGCCCGCCGTGCGCAGCCGCCTGTTGATGAAGATTGCCTTCGCGCTGCTGGATCGGCAGGAAGAGTTGGCCCAACTGGAATCCGCCGATACCGGCAAGCCCATCAAGCAGGCGCGTGCCGACGCCGCCGCCGTGGCGCGCTATTTCGAGTTCTATGCCGGCGCCGTCGACAAGCTGCATGGCGAGACCATTCCCTACACCCCGGGCTTCACCGTGCTGACGGTGCGCGAGGCGCATGGCGTTACCGGCCATATCGTGCCCTGGAACTATCCGCTGCAGATCTTTGGCCGCAGCGTGGGCGCGGCGCTGGCCGCGGGCAACGCCTGCGTGGTCAAGCCCGCCGAAGATGCGTGCCTGTCGCTGTTGAAGCTGGCCGAGATTGCCGCCGAAGTGGGCCTGCCGGCAGGCGCCCTGAACATCGTGACCGGCTATGGTCACGAAGCCGGCGCCGCCTTGTCCGCGCATCCCGGTATCGACCACATCTCGTTCACGGGTTCGCCGCAGACGGGCAAGATGGTGGCCCACGCCGCCGCCGACAACCACGTGCCGGTCACCCTGGAACTGGGTGGCAAGTCGCCGCAAATCGTGTTTGACGACGCCGACCTGGACGCCGCCTTGCCCGTGCTGCTGGCCGCCATCATTCAGAACGCCGGACAGACCTGCTCGGCGGGCAGCCGCGTGCTGATCCAGCGCGGCGTGTACGAAACCGTATTGAAGCGTTTGTCGGAGGCGTTCGCGGCCACGGTGACCGGCCCCGCCGCGCAAGATCTGGACGTGGGCCCGCTGATCAGCGGCCGCCAGCATGACCGCGTGCGCGGCTTCCTGGCCGAAGCCGAAGCCGAAGGGCTGAAAGTGGCCGCGCGCGGCACGCTGAAAGAAGGCGCGCCCGAAGCGGGCTATTACCAGCCGCCCGTGCTGTTCCGCGACGTGCCGCCCAACAGCCGCCTGGCGCAGGAAGAAGTGTTTGGCCCGGTGCTGGCCGCCATGGTGTTCGACACCGAGGAAGAGGCGCTGGAAATCGCCAACGGCACGCTGTACGGCCTGGTGGCGGGCGTCTGGACGCGCGACGGCGGCCGTCAGATGCGCCTGGCCCGCAAGCTGCGCGCCGGCCAGGTCTTCGTGAACAACTACGGCGCGGGCGGCGGCGTGGAACTGCCGTTCGGCGGGTCGCGCCAGTCTGGTTACGGCCGCGAAAAGGGCTTCGAAGCGCTGTACGGCTTCACCACATTGAAGACCATCGCCATCCGTCATTGATGGCAGGGCGGGTGGCGTTCGCCACCCGCCTGCTTCGGGGCGGCGCCTGGCAAAATATGGGTTAACGTTCATGTTTTGCTTCAGGGGCCCGCCGCCCCGTATTCAGGATCCGTATGTTCACCGGTATTGTTCAAGGCACCGCGACGATCGCGAAGATCGCGGATCGCGAAGGCCTGCGCACCTTCACGCTGGATTTCCCCCGTGGTTTCTGTGTTGACCTGGCCATTGGCGCCAGCGTGTCGACGGATGGCGTCTGCCTGACCGTGACCGAGCTGCTGTCCGACAACCAGGCAACGTTCGACGTCATGCTGCAAAGCCTGGCGATCACCACGCTGGGCAGCTACGCCGAGGGCGACCGCGCCAACGTCGAACGCGCGGCAAAAGACGGCGCCGAAATCGGCGGGCACCCGCTGTCGGGCCATGTGGACTTCACGTCTGAAGTCGTCATGGTGAAGTCGTCGGACACCAACCGGCTGATGCGTTTCAGCATCCCGGAAGCGTTCCGCAAATACGTCTTCGCCAAGGGTTACATCGCCATCAACGGCGCCAGCCTGACCGTGTCCGAGGTGAACCGCGCCGAAGGCTGGTTTGAAGTGTGGCTCATCCCCGAAACCCGCCGCATGACGGTGTTCGAGGACAAGCAGGTGGGCGATTTCGTGAACATTGAAATCGAACGCAGCACGCAGGTGGTGGTCGACACCGTGCGCGAGACGGTGCAGGAAAGCCTGGGCAAGCTGCAGCCGCTGCTGGAAGCCATCTTGAAGGAAAAGGGCTTGACCCTGGAAGACTTCATCAGCCCCCAGGGCAAGCTGAAATAGCGCGCTGGGGTTCATGCCCGGGGGGTTAAGCCCGGGCTCTCCCAGGTTTTACCCCTCGAACGGTCGGCCCTGAGGCCGCACGCGGATACCCGGCTGCAAGCGGGTCCAGGGCAGATCCGCGGGGTCGGCCTGCATCGGCCCGGGCGCCTTGGCCACCAGCACCTCGTGCGCGATGGGCTGGAAGTCGGCGCGAAAATGCACCGAACTCTTCACGACCAGAATCCCCATTTCCTCGGGCTGCACCCCGCCCACGCGGAACAGGTTGCGGTCCAGCATCTGCGCCTTGCTGGCGCTGACCACCACGCGCACGCCGCCGATTCGCAGGCCGGCCACGGCGCCCAGGTTCACATCCATCCCGTGCATCATCGGCCCGTCAAAACGCAGCTTGCCGGGCGATAGCGTTTCCACCACGAATTCCCCCGTGAACGGGGCGTCGCCCGCCACGCCCGACTGCCCACCCAAGCTAAGCGTCACCGTCTGGCCGATGCCGGCGGCGGTGGCGGCGCGCACGGCGTCGGGGTCATAGAGCAGGCCCAGCGCGGCATTCTGCGCATCGGCCTCCACCAGTGCGCGCAGCATGCCCGTGGTGTTGGCGTCGCCGCCCGCGCCGGGGTTGTCCTGGGTGTCTGCGATCACGATGGGGCGCGATGCGCCCGCCGCCAGCGCCTGAGCGCGGCGCACGGCATCGGCGGGTTCCAGGAAGTCGGGCGACCATTCCGGCTCCAGTTCCAGCACCTGCCGATACAGCTCGTCGGTAACGTGTTCCACGGCCGCCGCATCGGTGCCGTAGGCCCACACCACCGGGCCGCATTCCGGAAAATCAGCCGCCGGGAAACCGGGCGCGAACGACATCGACGTGACCCCTGGCGTCTGCTCCAACTGGGCCAGCGTTTCGTACACGCCTTGCGACGGTTGCAGCATCGTGCACATGCCGTTGATGGGAATCAGGAAGGGCAGGCGCCGCACGTGCCGGGTCCAGCGCGAGCCGGCCGCGATACGGGCCAGCAACAGGCGCGCGGCCTGTTCGCCGGTATCCGCCATGTCCACATGTGGATAGGTGCGAAAGGCCACCAACGCATCGGCCTCTTGCAGCATCTGCGCGGTGACGTTGGCGTGCAGGTCCAGGCTGGCCACGATGGGCACGTCCGGCCCCACGATCTGGCGCACCCGCGCCAGCAGTTCGCCTTCGCCATCGTCCAGGTGTTCGGTGACCATCGCGCCGTGCAGGTCCAGGTAGACAGCGTCGTAGCGGCCCGACCGCGCGGCATCCAGGATTTCGCCGGCAATACGTTCAAACGCGTCGCGCGTGACGTGGGCCGAGGGGCTTGCTCCGGCCCAGATCACGGGATGCACGCTATGCCCCTGCGCCTGGATGGCGTTGATGAAACCGCCTGCGGGAATGTTGACCGAGCGCAGCGCCAGCACGTCCTGGCCGCGCGCCATGGCGGGAAAGCCTTCGCCCCGGACAAAGTTGTCGTACCCGGCCTTGGAGGGCGCAAAGGTATTGGTCTCGTGCTGGAAGCCAGCCACCAGGATGTGCATGTCGTTTCCTCTTGGATTCAGGTCCGTGAATTTCCGGGTCTGCCGAATTATTGGAGAGGGCGCGGGCTTTCAGCAATAGGGGTCTCCGCGCGCCGGTTCATTTCCCACGTTGGAAGGAAAGATGAAGCTGAATCAGGATAAATCGGTGCAGGACCGCCTGGGGGTGGTACGCGAACTCAAGCGTTTGGGCGACACTGGCGGCTTGGCCATCGCGCGCTTGATCCGTGCCCAGCTTGATCTGGCCGGCCAGGCGGATGCGTGACCCTGATCGCAACCGGAGCCTTACTCATGATTCAAGAAGCAAGCGAAGCACAAGTGCGTGAAGAACTGGCGGCGCTGTACCGCCTGGTCGCGCATTTCCGCATGACGGACTTGATCGACACCCACATCAGCGCACGAGTGCCTGGCGACAAACATCATTTTCTGATCAACCGCTACGGCGTGCTGTTTCACGAAATGCGTCCGCAAGATCTGGTGAAGATCGACCTGGACGGCAACCCGGTGGACCCGGGTGACGCCGAAAGCCAGGTGGTCAACGCCGCGGGCTTCACCATCCATTCGGCGGTGCACGCCGCCCGCCACGACCTGGCTTGCGTGGTGCACACGCACACCGCCGACGGCATCGCCGTGGCCTGCCAGCGCGATGGGCTGCTGCCGATTACCCAGCACGCGCTGCGTTTCTACAAGCGGCTGGGCTACCACGACTACCAAGGCATTGCGCTGGACCTGGAAGAACGCGAAAGCCTGGTCGCCAGCCTGGGCCGGCACAAGGCCATGATCCTGCGCAACCACGGCCTGCTGGCCGCGGGTTCGTCGGTGGCCGAGGCCTTCGTCAATATCTATTACCTGGAACGCGCCTGCCAGGCGCAGGTCAAGGCGCAGGCGGCCGGCGTGCCGCTTGTGTTTCCGTCCGAGGCGGTGTGCGCACGTACCGCCGGACAATACGAACTGCCTACAGCCCCGATCTACACGCAACGTGTCTGGACGGCGGCCCGACGGCTGCTGGAGCCGGGCCTGGAAGCCCCAAGGTAAAAGAGCTTCTGCTTGGGGCCAAGTTCGCCGGCCGTCGGCAAGCGTACTGCTGGGTTGGCGCTTTTTCTTCCGACGGCCGCAGCATTTGGTGTGGCGATTTTGAGAAATTCTTGATATTCAAAGCCAGCAATAACAATGCTTTCCAGCCATAAACGTCTTGAAACCCGCATGAACAAACAAGAAATTTCTGAAATTCCCATGAAACGGGCGTTTCGAGGCCAATAGGAATACAATGGCCGCACTTTCGGAGGTTTCTATGTCGGTCATATCCGATATCAAAATTCGCCCCCTGGAGCGCGGCGACCTGCACTTCGTGCACAAGATCAACAACAACGACGTCATCATGCGTTATTGGTTCGAAGAGCCTTACGAGGCCTACGACGAACTGGTCGCTCTTTATGATCGCCACTTGCATGATCAAAACGAACGGCGCTTCATCATCGAGCACGATACCGGCCAACCCGCCGGCCTGGTGGAACTGGTTGAAATCGACTACATCCACCGCCGTGCCGAATTCCAGATCATCATTGCCCCCAGCTACCAAGGCCGGGGTTACGCCAAGGCCGCCACCCGCATCGCGGTGGGCTATGCGTTTCGCGTGCTGAACATGCACAAGGTCTACCTGGTGGTGGACAAGGACAACACCGCCGCCGTGCACGTGTACGAACGCTGCGGCTTCCAGATCGAAGGGCTGATGAAGGAAGAATTCTTCTCCAACGGCGCCTATCGCGACGCCTACCGCATGGCCTTGTTGCAGCACGAGCACCTGCGCGATGTCGGCCCCGGCGCCCCGGACGCGCCCGTGTTGCGCGACTGGCCGCAAGAAGAGCAGACGGGCTGAGGCCCGGGGTGGAACGGCCGAGGATCTTGATCGAAGGCACGGCTTGATCCACCGCGCGGCTTGACCGGCCGTCCCGCTTGAATTTCCACGCCGCTCAATCCGCCGGGCGCAGCAGCCGCAGGCCGTTGGCCACCACCAGCAGGCTGGCGCCCACATCGGCAAACACCGCCATCCACAAGGTCGCATTGCCGGTCATGGCAAGCGCCAGGAACACCACCTTGATGCCCAGCGCCAGCACAATGTTCTGGATCAGCACGCGGTGGGTGGCGCGCGACAAGCGCAGGAACGTGCCGATCTTGCGCAGGTCGTCGTCCATCAGGGCGACGTCCGCCGTCTCGATCGCCGTGCCGGTGCCGGCCGCGCCCATTGCGAAACCGATGTCGGCGCGCGCCAGCGCAGGCGCATCGTTGATGCCGTCGCCCACCATGCCTACCTTGCCATCGGTTGCCACATTGGCCGCCAGCTTGCTTTCAATGGCGGCCAGCTTGTCTTCCGGCAACTGATCTCCCCGAGCTTCATCAATGCCCACCTGCCGTGCAATGGCTTCGGCGGTGGGCGTGTTGTCGCCCGTCAGCATCAGCGTGCGCACGCCCAAGGCGTGCAGGTCGGCGATGGCGGCGGCGCTGGTGGGCTTGACCGTATCGGCCACGGCGGCTAGCGCCAATACGTGCGTGCCGTCGGTCAGTGCGATGGCGCTCTTGCCTTGGCGTTCCAATTCATCCATGCGCGCTTCCAGTGTCGGATTCGACACGCCCGCATCGCACATCAGGCGGCGGTTGCCTAACTGGAACGTCACGCCGTCAACGCGCCCGCTGACTCCCCGGCCGGGCAGGGCGGTGAAGGCGTCTACTTCCAGCAAGGTGCTGCCGGCCTCGCGCGCGGCGTTGGCGATGGCCAGCGACACCGGGTGGTCCGAGCGGGCGGCCAGGCTGGCCGCGATCAGCGTGGCGGGATGGGGGGTGAAGTCGGCCACATCCCACGCTTCCAGGTCGGTCTGCACCGGTTTGCCCTGGGTCAGCGTGCCGGTCTTGTCCAGCGCCAGCCACTTCAGGTTGCGGCCTTCTTCCAGATAGACGCCGCCCTTGATCAGGATGCCTCGGCGCGACGCGGCGGTCAGGCCGCTGACGATGCTGACCGGCGTGGAAATGACCAGCGCGCAAGGGCAGGCGATGATCAACAGCGCCAGGGCGCGGTAGATGGCGTCGAACCAGGGCTGGCCCCAGAGCAGCGGCGGCACCGTGGCCACCAGCAGCGCCACCGCCACCACGGCGGGCGTGTAGATGCGCGAGAAACGGTCAATGAAACGTTGCGTGGGGGCGCGCGCGCCTTGCGCCTGCTCGACCGCATGGATGATGCGGGCCAGCGTGGTGTTGCCGGCGGCGGCGGTGACGCGGTATTCGAAGGAGCCCGCCGCGTTCACGGTCGCGGCGTAGACCGGGTCGTCCGGCGCTTTTTCCACGGGCAGGCTTTCGCCGGTGATGGGGGACTGGTCCACGGTGGAGCTACCGCTGACGATGATGCCGTCGGCGGCGATGCGTTCGCCCGGGCGCACGCGCACCACGTCGCCCACGTTCAGCTGCGCGGCCGGCACCGGCAGCCAGGCGCCGTCGGCCTGGCGGACGGTGGCCGTTTCGGGGGCCAGGTCCAGCAGGCCGCGCACGGCATTGCGGGCGCGGTCCAGCGAGCGGGCTTCGATCAGCTCGGCCACGTTGAACAGGAACATCACCATGGCGGCTTCGGGCCATTGGCCGATCAGCACGGCGCCGGTGACGGCGATGCTCATCAATGCGTTGATGTTCAGGTTGCCATTGCGCACGGCGATCCAGCCCTTGCGGTAGGTGCCCAGGCCGCAAGCCAGGATGGCGGCCAGCGCCAACGCCGCGGTCGCGCCCCAATGCCAGCCCGCAAAGTGCGAAAACTCGGACAGCGCGGCCAGCACGCCCGCGCCGCCGATCAACCACCAGTTCACCGGCGTGGAGGCGGGGGCGGGCGTGCTGGCCGCGCCTTCGGCCAGCGGTTCCGGCACCATGTCCAGGGATTTGATGGCGGCCATGATACGGTCCAGCGCGCCTTCGGCGTGCACCACGGTCAGCACGCGCTGCATCAGGTTGAAGTCCAGCGCATGCACGCCGTCCAGGCCGTCCAGCTTTTTACGGATCAGCGTTTCTTCGGTCGGGCAGTCCATTTGCCCGATACGCAGCCGCGCCAGCAACTGGCCGGGGCCGGCGCTAAGCGTGGACGCATCGGCCGCCGCCGCGTAGGCGGGCGTGGCGTGGTCGTGCCCGCAGCAGGCGGATGCCGCCTGATTGTGGCTGTGGTTGTGATCGTGGCTGTCGCTGTGACTGTGATCATGGCTATGGCTGTGGCCATGATCATGGCCGTGCCCCTTCGTGTCATGCGCATGGCCACCGCAGCCGGCGTGGGCATGCTCGGCAGAGGGTCGATCGTGGGATTTGACCGGCGGGAAAGACATGGTTCTGAGCCTTGTTGAAACGGATGTCGCCATTCCACACCTTGGAGTTACTATAGGGTCAACCCCCCCCAAAAAACACTCATTCGGATGCGATCCCAGGAGGCGTGATGCGAATTGGCGAATTGGCCACGGCGGCCGGCACCACGGTCGAAACCGTGCGGTACTACGAGAAAGAAGGGCTGCTGCCCGCCCCGGACCGGGGCCTGAACAACTACCGCAGCTACGGGCAAGCCCATCTGGAACGGCTGCGCCTGATCCGCAACTGCCGGGCGCTGGACATGACGCAAGACGAAATCCGCGCCATCCTGTCCTTGGCCGACAACCACCACACGGGCTGCGGCCCCATTAATGAATTGTTCGACGAACACATCTCGCACGTGGATGAACGCATTGCCGAATTGATGCAGTTAAAGACCCAGCTGACTGATTTGCGGCAACGCTGCCTCTCGGCGCAGCCCGATGCGGAAAATTGCGGCATCTTGCATGGCCTGTCTGAAATGCAGGTCGAAGAGCGCCAGGAGCGGCATACGCACCTGGGCTGAACCCGCCCCGCGATGCCCTTGCCAACGGCCGGGGGATACCCGCCCCGGCCGGGGCCATCGCTTAATATGAGAATCTATCTCTTTTACCTTTGCGCCTGAATCAATGACCGACTCCACCACCGCCACCCCGTTGCACGCGCTGACCACCCGCCGTTCCACCAAATTCCTGCGCGGCCCCGCGCCCAAGCCCCAAGAACTTGAGCAGATCCTTCAGGCCGCCATGTCGGCCCCCGACCACGGCGCGTTGCGCCCGTGGCGCTTTGTCGTGATCCAGGGCGAGGCCATCGCCAAGCTGGCGGACGTGGCGCTGGAAGCGGTCAAGCGCAGCGGCGACCCCCGCATGACGCCCGAAAAAGAAAAGTCGGTACGCGAATGGATGGCCGGCGTGCCGCTGTTCATTGGCGTGGCGCAAAAAATCGCGCACGACAACACCAAGATCCCCGAGCATGAACAGTTGCTGGCCACCGGCTGCGCCGTCATGAACATCCTGAACGCCACCCACATGCTGGGCTACGGCGCGTTCTGGAGCACCGGCGTCGGCACCTACGTGGAAGACGTGCAAAATGCCCTGGGGCTGGACTCGCTGGACTACCGCTTCCTGGGTTATCTGGCCATCGGCACGCCGGGTTGCGCCGTGCCGCCCGCCAACCGACCCGACTTCCGCGAGTTCGTCACGGAGTGGACCGGTCCGGTCTAAGCGCTTAAGGGCACGTCCCTTTGGCTAGGCGTCCCTACGGGACGCTTGCGCGCCAGGCAATAAATAACAATAATTCTTATTGTTAATTAGCCTGGCGTTTTTCCATGTCCTCATCCGCGCAGCCCTCGGAGCATTCCACTGCCGCGTTGTATCAAGCGCATCACTCCTGGCTGCAGGAGTGGCTGCGGCGCAGGTTGGGGTGCCGCCATGATGCCGCCGATCTGGCGCACGATACGTTCGTGCGAGTCCTGGCTGGCCGGCACACCGAGGCCATCCGCGAACCGCGCGCCTTCCTGACCACGCTGGCGCAGCGCACGTTGTTCAGCTTTTGGCGCCGCCGCGAACTGGAACGCGCGTATCTCGATAGCCTGGCCGCCTTGCCGCAAGCCAGCGCACCCAGCGAAGAATCCCGCGCCCTGGTGATCGACGCGTTGATGCACATCGACCGCGCCTTGCAACGCCTGCCGCCCAAGGCGCGCCAGGCCTTTTTGTATAGCCAGCTTGATGAGCTCAGCTACAGCGAGATTGCCGCGCGCATCGGCACATCGGTGATCACGGTGCGCCGCTATATGAAGCAGGCCATCACGCTGTGCGTGACCGCGCGCTTGTCGGCATGACGGCCCCCATGCCGGTGTTGCCCGCCGACCTGCAATCGGCCGTGGACTGGATGGTGCTGCTGTCTTCCGGTAGCGTGCCCACCGCAGACCGGGCGCGTTTCGAACAATGGAAAAAGTCCGACCCCCGGCACGAGGCGGCCTGGGAAACCGTCAACGCCGCCGTCAAGGACCCCTTTGCCGCGTTGACCGACGTTGAGCAGCGCCATGCTGCCGGCGCGGCCTTGCTGACCGCGCCCGCCCGGCGCCGGGCGTTGCGCAATGCGTTGGGCGTGGCGCTGGCCGCGGGCGGCATGGCGGCGCTGCTTGACCGCCAGATCCCCCTGCGCACGCTGACCGCCGACTTGCGCACGGGCACCCGCGAACGCCGTACCTATACCTTGCCTGATGGCAGTGAGCTGACGTTGAACGCGCGGTCGGCCGTGGACCTGGACTTCAGCGCGGGCGTGCGTAGGGTGCGCTTGCGGGCTGGCGCGGTCTATGCGCGGGTGACGCCGGATGCGGCGCGTCCATTCATCGTCGCCACCCCCGATGGCGAAGTGCAGGCGCTGGGCACCGTTTTCAGCGTGGCGCGCGAGCACGAGGCATGCATCGCCAGCGTGGTCGAACACAGTGTCGAGGTGCGCGCGGCGGGCCAGCGCCGGATTCTGCAAGCGGGGGAGGGCCTGCGGTTTGATTCGCAGGGCCTGGGCTCCCCGGACCCCGCACTGCGGGACGTCGCCGCCTGGCACGCGGGCATGCTGGTCGTTCATGACCAGTCCTTGGGCGAGGTGGTTGATGCGCTGCGGCCGTACCGGCGCGGCATCATCCGCATTACGCCGGCGGCCGCGCGGCTGCGTGTATTGGGCGCGTTTCCGCTGGACGACACCAGCCGCGCGCTGGAGTCGCTGCGCCAGACCTTGCCGATCGATGTCAGTTCGCTGGGCGGCTGGTTCGTCAGCATCGACCTGGTGCCTCGCGCTTCCTGAAAATAAATGATCACTTTTGCCCCCGTCGTGGGACATCCCTCCTGAACACCACACTGTTGCAGGAGAATCCATGTTTCATCGTCCCCCGCTGCGGCCGCTGGCTGCCGCGCTGTTCATTGCCCTGACCCTTCCCACGGCGGTTGCCCAGACAACGCCGGCTGCCGTGTCGGCCGGGGCCGTCCAGCAATTTAATTTGCCAGCGGCCGCGCTGGGCGACACGCTGACCCGCATTGCGCGCCAGACCGGTCGCGCGGTGTCTGTCGACCCCGCCTTGGTCGCCGGCCGCAATGCGCCGGCTATCGTGGGGGATTACACAGCCGAAGACGCCGTGCGGCGCGCGCTTGCTGGCAGTGGATTGGAATTGGCCGTCACGGCCAACGGCACGTTGAGCGCCCGCCGCGTGCTGGAAAGCACCACCGTGCTTGAGCCCGTCCGCGTCACCGGGTCGCTGGAGTCTCCCACCGCGCACGTCGACGGCTACGTGGCGCAGCGCGCCTTGTCCGGCACCAAGACCGACACGGCGCTGATCGAAACACCGCAATCGGTGTCGGTCGTCACCAGCGACCAGATCCGTATCATCAAGGCGGGTTCGGTGGCGGACGCCTTGGGCTACACGCCTGGCGTGTCGGCGCAATCGCCCGCGTTCAGCCGCATGGTGGACGACCTGATGCTGCGCGGCTTCAATGTGGCCGCCGGCAACTCGGGCCAACTGCGCGACGGCCTGAAGCTGCAATCCAGTGTCTACGATGGCGGCCAGGAGCCCTATGGGCTTGAGCGTGTTGAAGTGCTGCGCGGCGCCTCATCGGTGCTGTATGGACAGTTGAGCCCGGGTGGCGTGGTCAACACCGTCAGCAAGCGGCCAACGGCCGACACGCTGCGCGAACTGAACGTGGAGGGCGGCAGCTACGGCCGCCGCCAGGTGTCGGGCGACTTCGCCGGCGAGCTGTCTCAAGACGGTGCATGGACCTACCGCCTGACCGGCCTTGCCCGCAATGCCGACAACTGGGTGGACCATGTGCCGGACGACCGGACGTATCTGGCGCCGGCCCTGACGTGGCAGCCTTCGGCGGCCACGTCGCTGACTCTGCTGGCCAGCTATCAGCGCATTCGCACGCGCTTTTCCGCGCCGATGCCCGCGGCCAATACCTTGAACGGCCAGGTGCCGCGCGACCTGTTCATCGGCGAGCCCGATTTCGACCGCTACGACACCGACACCTACACGGTCGGCTACCAGTTCGAGCACGCCTTCAATGACCGCGTGAAGCTGCGCCAAAGCGCCCGCTATTTCACCGCGGATGGCCAGTGGGACTACCTGAGCTTCGGCGCCTTGCAGGCCAACGGCCAGACCTTGAGGCGCGGCGTCGTGAGCCGCGACGAACATTCCTACGGCGTTGCCACCGATACGTCGCTGGAACTGAAGCTGGACGCAGGAGCCTTCCAGCACACGGTGCTGGCCGGCCTGGACTACTACCGCAGCGGCTACGATTCGCACCGTCATTCGGGCACGGTGGCGTCGTTGGCGAACATCTACAACCCCGTCTACGGCGCGGTTCCCATCGTGAACACCGCTGCCGATTACGGGATCAATACGCGCAGCAGTTCGCTGGGGCTGTACCTGCAGGACCAGATCAAGATCCAGGACAAATGGGTGCTTGTGCTGGGCGGCCGCCAGGATTGGGCCGATACCGACCAGAAGAGCTACACCACCGGCGCCACCACGCGCTTGCGCGATACCGCGACGACGGGGCGTGTGGGCCTGGTCTACCTGGCCGACAACGGCTTGGCGCCCTATGCAAGCGCCAGCCAGTCGTTCGCGCCGACCGTGGGGGTGGACCGGGCGGGCAACGCCTTCAAACCCACCAAAGGCACGCAATTTGAACTGGGCCTGCGCTATGAACCGCTTGGCGGCGACATGCTCTATAGCGCCGCCGTCTACGACCTGACGCAGACGAATGCACTGACCAGTGATCCGGCCGACGCCACGTACTCCGTGCAAAGCGGGCGTGCCCGATCACGCGGCCTGGAACTGGAAGCCAAGGCGCGCCTGGGCGCCATGAATCTCACCGCCAGCTACGCCTACACCGATGCGCGCACCACGCGCAGCACCGTGCCCTCGCTTGTGGATCAGCGCATCGCGCTGGTGCCGCTGCACAGCGCTTCCGTCTGGGCCGACTACAACCTGAGCGCCGTGGGCGTGGCTGGTCTGACCGTCGGCGCGGGCGTGCGCTACGCCAGTTCGACGAACCTGCCCGGCTATCCCGCCAACGTGCCCGGGCAATTCCTGGTCGACGCGATGACTGCTTATGACTTCGGCGCCCTGGATCCGGCCATGTCGGGCTTGTCGCTGACGGTGAACGCACGCAACCTTTTCAACCGGGGTTATCTGGCGTGCGCCGGCGCGACGGGGTGCCGTTATGGCGAGCCGCGCACGCTGTATGCCACCCTGAGCTATCGCTGGTAAACCGTGGAAAACCCCTAGTGCAACGCGGGCCGGCATGCTGCTTTGGCCCTCTCAACGCCCCTGTCCCCTGTGCTAATCTCGTCGACGGCCACGCATGTTTATCCCTATGCGCGGGCCGACGATGGCAGCGCCCCGGGTCACACGCCCTTGGCAATGTCTTGGTAGGAAGAAAACGCGTGACACGATCAAGCGTGGAGACAATATATGAGCCAGTATGGGCCGTTGAAGTTGCACGTCCCCGAGCCCACGGGGCGTCCGGGTTGCAAGACCGACTTTTCCTATCTGCATCTATCGCCGCCCGGCGAGGTGCCCAAACCCCCCATTGATGTTGCCGCGGTTGATACCGGCGCCTTGGCGTACAGCCTGGTCCGGGTGATCGACGACGACGGCCGCGCGGTGGGCCCATGGGCGCCCGAGATCAGCAACGATTTGCTGCGCGCCGGCATGCGTGCCATGCTGAAGACGCGCATTTTTGATGGGCGCATGTTGACCGCGCAGCGCAAGAAAAAGATCTCGTTCTACATGCAAAGCCTGGGCGAGGAAGCCATCGGCTCCGCTCACGCGCTGGCGCTGGAACAGGGCGACATGTGTTTCCCGACCTATCGCCAGCAAAGCCTTCTGCTGTCGCGCGATGTGTCGCTGGTGACGATGATGTGCCAGCTTATGTCCAACGAGCGCGACCCGCTCAAGGGCCGCCAGTTGCCGGTCATGTATTCCGACCGCCCCAACGGCTTCTTCACGATTTCGGGCAACCTGGCCACGCAGTTCATCCAGGCGGTGGGCTGGGCGATGGCCTCGGCCATCAAGGGCGACACCCGCATCGCCTCGGCCTGGATCGGCGACGGCGCCACCGCCGAGGCCGACTTCCACACCGCGCTGACCTTCGCGCACGTCTACCGCGCGCCGGTCATCCTGAACGTGGTCAACAACCAGTGGGCCATCTCCACCTTCCAGGCCATTGCCGGCGGCGAAGGCGCTACCTTCGCGGGCCGTGGCGTGGGCTGCGGCATTGCGTCGCTGCGCGTGGATGGCAACGATTTCCTGGCGGTATATTCCGCCTCGCTCTGGGCCGCCGAGCGCGCCCGCCGCAACCTGGGTCCGACCCTGATCGAATGGGTCACGTACCGAGCAGGCCCGCACTCCACGTCCGACGACCCTTCCAAGTACCGGCCTGGCGATGACTGGGCGCACTTTCCGCTGGGCGACCCGATCGAGCGCTTCAAGAAGCACCTGATCGGTCTTGGCATCTGGTCCGACGCCGAGCACGACGCCGTGCGCGCCGAACTCGACGCCGAGATCGTCGCCGCCCAAAAGGAAGCGGAAAGCTACGGCACCCTGGTGGACGGCCACGTTCCCAGCGCCGCCAGCATCTTTGAAGACGTCTACAAGGACATGCCGGAGCATCTGCGCCGGCAGCGCCAGCAGCTCGGAGTCTGACCATGGCAATTGATAACAACGCTGGTCCGGCCTCGGCGCCGATGACCATGATCCAGGCTTTGCGCTCGGCCATGGATGTGATGCTGGAGCGTGACAACAATGTGGTGGTTTTCGGACAGGACGTCGGCTATTTCGGCGGCGTATTCCGGTGCACGGAAGGCCTGCAAACCAAGTACGGCAGCTCGCGCGTGTTCGACACGCCGATCTCCGAAGGCGGCATCGTGGGCGTGGCGGTGGGCATGGGCGCCTATGGCCTGCGGCCCGTTTGCGAAATTCAGTTTGCCGATTATTTCTACCCCGCGTCGGACCAGATCGTGTCCGAGGCCGCGCGCCTGCGCTATCGCTCGGTGGGCGAATTCATTGCCCCGATGACGATCCGCATGCCTTGCGGCGGTGGCATCTACGGCGGGCAGACGCACAGCCAAAGCCCCGAAGCCATGTTCACGCAGGTCTGCGGGTTGCGCACGGTGATGCCGTCCAACCCCTACGACGCCAAGGGCCTCTTGATTGCGTCCATCGAAAACGATGACCCGGTGATCTTCCTGGAGCCCAAGCGGCTCTACAACGGCCCGTTCGACGGCCACCATGATCGCCCCGTCACGCCGTGGACCGGCCGCCCCGGCAGCGTGGTGCCCACCGGCTATTACACCGTGCCGCTGGACTCCGCTGCGATCGTGCGGCCGGGCAATGCGCTGACGGTGCTGACCTATGGCACGACCGTGTATGTGTCGCTGACCGCCGCCGAAGAGACCGGCATCGACGCCGAAGTCATTGACCTGCGCAGCCTGTGGCCGCTGGATCTGGAAACCATCGTGAATTCCGTGAAGAAGACCGGCCGCTGCGTGGTGGTGCACGAAGCCACGCGCACCTGCGGCTATGGCGCGGAACTGATTGCGTTGGTGCAAGAGCATTGCTTCCATCACCTGGAGGCGCCTGTCGAGCGTGTGACCGGTTGGGACACTCCCTACCCGCACGCGCAGGAATGGGCGTACTTCCCCGGCCCGCGCCGGGTGGGCGAAGCGTTCAAACGCGCGATGGAGGTGTGACATGGGGATCCATATCATCAAGATGCCCGACATCGGCGAAGGCATTGCCGAGGTCGAACTGGTGGGCTGGCACGTCAAGGTCGGCGACACGGTTGCGGAAGACCAGCCGCTGGCCGATGTGATGACCGACAAGGCCACGGTGGAAATTCCGTCGCCGGTGGTCGGCAAGGTGATTGCGCTGGGCGGCGACGTGGGCCAGGTCATGGCCGTGGGCGGGGAATTGATCCGCCTGGAAGTGGAGGGTGAGGGCAATGTGCGCCCCGGATCGGGCGCGCCGCAGAAGGCGGCATCCGAAGGGGACAAGCCGGCAGGCGGCGACGCGTCGGCGTCCGCGCAAGGTGACGCTGGCGCGAAGGCGGGCGGCATCGCCGGCCAGATCGCCGCGTCGATGTCGCCGGGGTCTGCGTCAGCGGCCGCGCCGGCCCAGCAAAAAGACAATCAAACAGCTCGTCCGCAATCTTCTCAATCATCCGGGCAACAAGCCGCGCGGTCTTCCTCCGCGTCTTCCACCACCCCCGCCGTGCCACGCCAACCGGGCGACAAGCCCTTGGCCTCGCCGGCCGTGCGCAAGCGCGCCTGGGATCTGGGCATTGAACTGCGCTTTGTTGCCGGCAGCGGTCCGGCCGGCCGCGTCATGCACGAAGACCTGGACGCCTATCTGCAATCGCAAGGCTCGGGCCAGGCCGCGCGTGGCGGGTCGGCGTATGTGGAGCGCCACGACCAGGACGTGGTGCCCGTCATCGGCCTGCGCCGCAAGATCGCGCAGAAGATGGCCGAGTCCAAGCGCCGCATTCCGCACTTCAGCTACGTCGAGGAAATCGACGTGACCGAACTGGAAGATCTGCGCGTGCAACTGAACCAGAAATGGGGCGACTCGCGGGGCAAGCTGACCTTGCTGCCGCTCCTGGCGCGCGCCATGGTGGTGGCGCTGCGGGACTTTCCGCAGATCAATGCGCGTTATGACGACGAAGGCGGCGTGGTGACGCGCTTTGGCGCCGTACACATCGGCATCGCCACGCAAAGCGAGGGCGGCCTGATGGTGCCTGTCATGCGCCACGCCGAAGCGCGCGATCTCTGGTCCATGGCGGCCGAGATCGGGCGCCTGGCGCAGGCGGTGCGCAGTGGCACGGCCGGGCGCGACGAGCTGTCCGGCTCCACCATCACCATCACCAGCCTGGGGCCCTTGGGCGGCATCGTCACCACGCCGGTGATCAACCACCCCGAGGTCGGCATCGTGGGCGTGAACCGCATCGTCGAACGGCCCGCTTTCCGCAATGGCGCCGTGGTGGCGCGCAAGCTGATGAACCTGTCGTCGTCGTTTGACCACCGCGTGGTGGACGGCATGGACGCGGCGCGCTTCATCCAGGCGGTGCGCGCGCTGCTGGAACAACCCGCGCTGCTTTTCGTGGAGTAAGCATGAGCCAGATCACAAAGACTACGACCTTGCTGGTGATCGGCGGCGGCCCCGGCGGTTATGTGGCCGCCATCCGCGCCGGGCAATTGGGCGTGCCGACCCTGCTGGTTGAAGGCGCGCAACTGGGCGGCACCTGCCTGAACATCGGCTGCATTCCGTCCAAGGCGCTGATCCACGCGGCCGAGGAATTCGACAAGGCGCGGCACTATGCGGGGGAATCCCCGCTGGGTATTTCAGTGTCCGCCCCGGCCATCGACATCGCGCGGACCGTGTCCTGGAAAGACGGCATCGTCGGCAAGCTGACCGGCGGCGTCGGCGCGCTGTTGAAGAAGAACGGCGTGCAAGTGGTGCAGGGCTGGGCGCATCTGCTGGACGGCAAGACCGCCGAGGTCACCACCGCCGATGGCGGCACGCTGCGCATCCAATGCGAACACCTGTTGCTGGCGGCGGGGTCCGAACCCACGCCGCTGGTGTCGATGCCGTTCGGCGGCATCGTGGAGTCATCCACCGAGGCCTTGTCGCCCACGTCCATTCCCAAGCAGTTGGTGGTGGTGGGCGGCGGCTACATCGGGCTGGAGCTGGGCACCGTGTACCGCAAGCTGGGCGCGGAAGTCGCCGTGGTGGAGGCGCAGGACCGCATCCTGCCGACCTACGACGCCGAACTGACCAAGCCCGTGGCCGCCGCGCTGGCGAAGATGGGCGTGTCGCTGCACCTGAACCGCAAAGTGCTGGGCTTGAACGCGGCGGGCAACGCGGTGCGTATCCAGGACGCATCCGGCGCCGAAACCCTGTTGCCGGCCGACCGCGTGCTGATCGCCGTGGGCCGGCGCCCGCGCACGCAGGGCTGGGGGCTGGAAAGCCTGCAACTGGATCGCAAGGGCAATGCGCTGCGCATCGACGACCAGTGCCGCACGTCGATGCGCGACGTCTGGGCCATTGGCGACATTGCCGGTGAACCGATGCTGGCGCACCGCGCCATGGCGCAAGGCGAGATGGTGGCGGAACTGGTGGCGGGCAAACGCCGTCACTTCCAGCCCGCATCCATTCCCGCCGTGTGCTTTACCGACCCCGAAGTCGTGGTGGCGGGCTTGTCGCCGTCGGACGCGGAAGCCGCGGGGTTGGACTGCCTGGCGGCATCGTTCCCGTTTGCCGCCAATGGCCGCGCCATGACGCTGGAATCCACCGACGGCTTTGTCCGCGTGGTGGCCCGGCGCGACAACCATCTGATCGTGGGCTGGCAGGCGGTGGGGCGCGGGGTGTCGGAGCTATCGACGGCGTTTGGCCAATCGCTGGAAATGGGCGCCACGCTGGAAGACGTGGCGGGCACCATTCACGCGCATCCGACCTTGGGCGAAGCGGTGCAGGAAGCGGCGCTGAAAGCGCTGGGCCACGCGCTGCACATTTGATTCGTCGTTTGTTGATCGATGCTGATCGATGATCAGCCGGTGGCGGCAAGCGCCGCTACCGGCTGCCGTCGATATACGGCCGGGCCTGCAAGACGATGATGTTGTCGCCCTGCACGGCCCATTCGATATCCTGATCCACATTGCCCAAACGCAGCTTGATCTGGTTGCCCACGGCGGCCAGCCGCGCGACGAGCGCATCGTTCAGCACTTGTCGTGATCCTTCGATCGGCACTTCGCGCACGCCACCTGCCGCGTCCGCCACCAACTGCGTGTCCTCGGCGGAACGGCTCAGCACCTGCACCGCCTTGGACCAGGTGGAATACATCAGTTGCTCCGCCTGGCGCTTGCCTTCCACCACCTTGATGCCCAGCCCGCGCTTGGCGGAAATGTACGTGACGTAGCGGCGCGACGCATCAAAGGGATCGCGCGTGATCATCACGCCTGAACTGTCCGATGCCGCCGCCTGCTGCACCAGCACCGCCATCACCACGCCATCCTGGCCGATGCCGGCCGCGCGCCGCGCCTCATAGGCTTCGAAGTTATAGACCGACGCCCATACGGTCTGCACGGCTTGCGCCAAGGCATTGGCCTGCGTCACGTTGGGCACGGTGGTGTAAAGACCCGCGCCGCTGAAGCCGGGTAGGTCTTCGGAATTGGATGAGCTGCGCACGAAGACGCCGCGCCCCTTCAACTGCTGTTGCCAGCGTGCGCGCCAGGCGGCAACCAGCGCGTCGTCGGGCGGGGCGTTGATGATGTCCTGGCGCAAGGCGGCCAGTTCGGCGCGGCGCACGTTGGCGTCACCAATAAAGTCCGGCCGCTGCTCCAGCGCCGCGATACGTTGCGGGATGCCCAACTGCGTCATGAACGCCGCGTACTGGGCAAACGGAATGCAGAAGCCGTCCGGCACGCTGGCCAGCGGCGGCAGCGCCGATTTGAGCGCGCCCAGGTTGGCCGCCTTGACCCCGCAGTACCGGCTGTCGCGCGTGGCCATGCCCGTCAGCGGCTTCAGCGCCCGAACCGACAGGTCGGGCTTGGGCAGCGGCGGGGCGGCGGCTTTGGGCGGGTCGTTGGGCTTGCCTTCCGGGTTGCCTTCGGGTTTGGCCTCCGGCTTGGCAATGGGCTGCACCTGATAGCCATTACTCGCGACCGTCAGTTCCACCCACTGGCCGTCATACTTGCGCAGCGCCGCGACGGCATCGCGCACGTAAGCGTTGGGAATGCGCCAGCCCTTGGCCAGCAGGTTCACATGCGACAACAACGTGGACGGCCGCTGCGTGACCAGGCCCGCGACCGGCGAGATGGCGACGGGCACTTCGTCCAGCACCACGATATCGGTGGGCGCCAGATCCGGCGTGTCATCTACCGACTTCACGATACGCAAGCGGCCCTGCGCATGGCCGGTGTTCAGCGGCAAGAACGTCTGTTCGCGCAGCAACGCCTCTTGCGTCACCAAGGCCAGCCCGGCGGTTTGCGCCGTCTGCTCTTGCGCCGTGGAATTCGCCTTGAAACGCACCGGCTCGTAGAACGTGGCGCGTAGCTTGTCTTCGGTCAGCCGCAGCAGCGCGGGCGTGACTTGGTCGCCTTCCCAGAATTCGTAGGTGTAGCCGGGCAGGTCGCGCTGCCAGCTCAGGGTGCCGAACAAGAGCCGCCGCTTGGGATCCTTGTACTGCGCGATCAGCGTGGCCCGGTCCGTGCCCGGCAGCAGCCGGTGTGCGCGCGCGAAGTTCTCGTGCAGGGAATAGCGCGGCGTGTCGATGTAATAGATGCGGTCGCCGCGTTGGCGATCAATCACGAACAGCACATGCGGAATCTCAAGCGGCGTGCCGGCGTTGTAGACGCGGGCCAGTTGCTGGAATTCGGCCTGTGTGCCGATCCGACCCAGATACGCCGGCCCGCCACGCTTCGCGCCTTCCTGCGATTGCGTCGCGCGTTCGTCCGGGCGCAGGGGGCGGGCGTTTTCGTAGGGCGAAGGCTTGCGGGCGGTTTGCGCCAGGGCCTCGGAGCCGCTGCCGGCGACAAACAGCAGGCCGAACGCGCTCAGAATGATCGGGCAAACACGCAGCCTGCGCGGCAGGCCAACATGGCGTAAGGCAGGCGATAGCGGCATGAAATAGGGGGCGGGTCGCAAGGAGTTGCGATGATATCGGAGCGCCGGCCCTGGCCTGTAGGCGAGTGTTTCCAGATGTGGCCAGTCATGCGTGGCCCATGCGAGGCTGAAACGGGCCATCGAAAATACCCAATTCCAGTGATACGCGCCCAACGACGATTCCCGTGTAATCCAGTCTCGGCAATCAGCCGCGCCGGCGGCGCGAGCGCCACCCTGTTTTCGCACGCGCGGACGGGGCGGGCTCGTAGGGCCTTTCATGCAGGGGGAGCGAAAGCTGCCCCTGTTTTTTTGGGGATGAGGAATTGCGTCGGGGACGTGCCCAGTCTCGACCCGGCAACACCGTACACCGTGACGTTGCCGGCCGTCGTGACGAGCAAAGTGTTCCTGTCCAACGAGATGATCCGGCAAGGTGTGCGTAAAGCAGAGATGGCCCGTCGCCTGGGGGTTCATATGCCGCAGGTCGATCGTCTGTTGAACCTGCGTCATTCGTCACGGATCGAGCAGGTGGAGGCGGCACTGGAGAAGCTCGGCCGCCGTCTGGACGTATCGATCGCGTAGCCATTCCCGGCCTAAGGCGGAATCAGCCTTAGGCCGCTCCGCCCGTCCCACTCTCAACGTCAGTACGTGCCGCGCAAGGTCAGCATGACGTTGCGGGGGGCGCCGTACCAGTTGCCGCCATTGGAAGCGCCGACCCGTTCGTAATACACCTTGTCGAACAGGTTGTTGACGTTGACGGTGGCTGTCCATTGCGGGGCGAAACGGTATTGCGCCATCAGGTTGACGGTGGCGTAGCCTGCCTGCTGGAATTTGTACGGCGTGTAGGTGCGGCTGTCGCGCGAGTATGCCGTGCCCGTCACGTAGTTGGCGCTTTGCACCTGCGCGCTGCCGCCGATGCGCCAGCGCGACCAGTCGCCGGGCAGGGTGTAGGCCGTCGATACCTTCAGCAGATGGCGCGGCGTGATGCTGCTGTAGACCGCGTCGTTGGTCTTGTCGCGGGTGTTGTTGAAGGTGTATCCCAGCGCGACTTCCCAGCCGGGCGAGACCTCGCCGCCGATCTCCATGTCCAGCCCTCGGCTGACCACTTTGCCTTGCGCCAGGTAGCAGCAGTTGCCGGCCCAGGCGTCATAGTCTTCCGGGTAGCGGGGGTCCAGCACGCCGGTGCCGGTGCGCTCCACGTTGAACAGGCTGAACGTGGCGTTCAGGCGGCCGTCCAGCAGTTCGCCCTTGACGCCCATTTCGTAGCTCTTGCCCTTGATGGCGGGCAGCGATGAGCCGGGCAGGGGGCCCGACTTCAGCAAACCCTGCGGCTTGTGGATGGTGGCGTAGCTGACATAGGCCGACCATGCGTCGCTCAGGTCATAGATGACGCCGCCGTAGGGCGTGGTGGTGGTCGGTTCGCGGTAGGACGTTTTTGAGTACGGCACCCAGCCGCCATTGATGGGGGCGGAGACCGTCTGGTAGAAATTGTAGGAACTGAAGCGCGCGCCCGCGATCAGGTGCAGGCGCTCGGTCGGGTTGATCCGCAGCACGCCATACATGCCTTTCTGCTCTTGGCCCCACGGGTCATAGCGTTCGTTTTCCGGCAGGCTCAGGTCTGGGTTCCAGATATTGCGGTTGTAGACGTTGACCGGCACCTTCCATTCGTCCACGGGCTTGGACACGGCCCACGTGCCTTCGCTGCGCTGCCAGTCGGCGCCCAGCAGGGCTTCGTGCGTGCCGCCAAGCAGGTCGAAGCTGCCGGACAGGTTCACATCCAGCAGGTTCTGGGTGTTGGTCATTGCGTACCGTCCGCCGCCCCAGGTGGCGCCCAGGCCCGTGTCGCGATCCACTCCGCCGTTGGCGAACGCGGTGAGCGATTTGCTGTCGGTTTCTTCGCGGGTGTAGTTGGCCTTGAAGCGCCAGGTGTCGCCCAGCCGTTGTTCCAGTTGCGCAAAGATCTGCTTGGTGTCGGTATGGACGTAGGTCCAGGGCTGGCTCAGGTTGGTTGAGCGCGACAGGCCGATATCGCCGCCGTCCGTGTACCGAGGCAGGCCGCTGCGGCTGCCTTGCTCGCGCATCCGGCTGTAGCTGCCGCCCACCGTCAGCAGCGTGCTGCGGGTCAGGTCGGCTTCCAGCACGCCGTAGATCTGCGGCGTTTCGGTGGAACTGTGCGACATGTACGAACCGCTGTCGCCATAGACGGCAACCGCGCGGCCGCGCAGCCGGCCATCGAATCCCAAGGGGCCGGTGGCGTCGATCATGCTGCGGTAGTTGTCCCAACTGCCGGCCGAGGCTTCCACCGTCAGTTGATATTCCGCCAGCGGCTTCTTGCGCACCAGGTTGATGATGCCGCCGGGGTCGCCCATGCCGCCCAGCAAGCCCGAGGCGCCGCGCATGATTTCCACGCGGTCATAGAACGCCATGTCCTGCGTCGGGCCGTAGGTGTACGAGCCCAGCGCCAAGGGGGCGCCGCCGTCGATCTGCATGCTGGTGATCTGGAAGCCGCGCGAGTAGTAGTCGGACGAATAGGAATTCACGCGGCGGACCGTGATGCCGGGCGCACGGCTCATGGCGTCGGTGACGTTGACCAGATGCTGGTCGTCGAGCATCTGACGGGTCACGACCGACACGGACTGAGGCACTTCGCGGAACGCCAGATCGGTCTTGGACGCGGTGCTGGTGACCAGGCTGGTGTACGACCCCGTGCCTTCGGTTGTGCCGTCGGCGGCGCGGCGCGCGATGACGGTCACGGCCGCCATGGTGGTGGCGTCCAGGTCCCGCGGTTCGGGTTCGATGGTGACCGTGTTGCCGCGTATCACCGCGATCAGGCCGCTGCCGGCCAGGATGCGGTCTAGCGCCTGTTGCGGCGTCAGGCGGCCCGCGACCGGGGGCGCCGTCTTTCCCGCGACCAACTCCGGCGGGTAGAGAATTTCCAGCGATGCCTGCCGGCTGACTTCGACCAAGGCGTCATGCAAGGGTTGGCGGGCGGTGTTGACCAGGACGGCGGGGCTGTGGGCTTGCGCCTCCTGGGCCTGCGCGTCGGGGGCTTGAGCCAGGCCCAGCGCAATCAGCAAGGGCAGCGTGCGCAGGGCAATGCGCGGCTGGCGCGGTCGCGACGGCAGGGCGGTGCCGTCGCGGGAAAGTCTACGGTTCACAAGAATAGTTCCAATAATGATTCTCAGCGGCAAAGCCGCGCCACCCTTTGGCCAAAGGTCTCCAGGGGCCGCCGCGTGCGCGGCCGTCCCCTCTTAGCTAAAGAGTGTGAAAGGCGCGAAAACCCTGAAGATCTAGCGGAGTAATTTTGAAACTATATGTTTCAGATGAGGGGTGATGCCGCAGTGGGAATCAGCGTGCTTTGACGACGTAGCGGTTACCGCCTTCCGCGTCGATACGCACAGGCGCGATGCGGGGCAGCAGTTCCAGGAAGCTCGCCGGCTGGTCGATGCTGACCGCGCCCGCAATCCGCACCTTGTCCAACCCCGCGCCGGACAGCCGGATGGCATAGGGCGCATAGCGATTCATTTCGCGCACGGCGTCAGCAAGCGGCGTGTTGTTGAAAACGATGCGGCCTTGGTGCCATGCGGTCAGCGCCGCCAGGTCCACGACATGCGGGGCACCCAGCCCCGACCGAGACACCGTCAGGCCTTGGCCGGGCGTCAAGGCGGCCTGTTGCCAAAAGCGCAAGCCCGTGGGTTTGACCTCGACCGATCCGGACAGCACGGCCACGTCGGTAACGTCGCCGTGGCGGCGCACGTTAAAGCGTGTGCCCGTCACGCGAACTTGCGCGTCGCCCGTGCGCACGTAGAAAGGGCGGTTGGCATCGGCCTTGACGGAAAACGTGATCTCGCCCGCCGCCAGATCGACCTCGCGGCGGTCGGGGTAGAAGCGCACGTTGGCCTGCGTGTCGGTATTGAGTTCCAGGATGGAATCGTCCGACAGCGCGACCTGGCGGCGTTCACCATGGGCGCTGGCGAGCGTGGCATCGTAGGTTGGCGCGGCGGTTTGAAACAGCGGCACCGTGGCCACCCCAATCGCCAGCGCGGCGGCGCCCGCCAACGCGACGCCGGCCCAGCGCACCCGTCGCGACGGGGGGCGGACCCGCGTCGGGGCGGATTCGGATTCGGTTTCGAATTCGGTATCGCGGGCCAGGGCGCGCAGCCGTTCCGCAGGCACCGCCAGGGTATCGCGCCAGACCTCGTCCAGCAGCGCGTATTCGTGGGCGTGCGCTGGGGCTTGCTTCAACCAGGCATCGAAAGCGAGCTGGTCGGCAACGCTCATCCTGCCGGAGCGCGCGCGGGCGAACCAGAATGCCGCGGCATCGCGCGGATCATCGAACGTGGGGCGGGTGCCGTTGTCGGCCGGGGAATGGGGCTCAGTCGGGCGCATAGCTGTGCAGGGCGTCGCGCAGATGACGCATGGCGCGCATGATATAGCGCTCGACGGAATTCAGCGACACGCCCAGCCGCGCGGCGACTTCCTGGTGGGAATACCCTTCCAGGCGATGCCAGATATAGGCCTGCCGGCATTTGATGGGCAATTGCAGCAGGGCCGCTTCAACGGCCGCGGCCAATTGCGCGGCGCGCACGGCGGCGCCGCTGTCCACGTCCCGGGGGTGATCGTCTTCGCTGATTTCATGCAAGGGCAGCGTGGGCAGCCGGGCCTCGCGGCGCGCGTTGCCGGCCAGGCTGTTCATGCTGGCGCGGTACAGGTAGGCCCGTGGCTCCAGGATGTGACCGCCGTCCGACTTCAACAAGCCCACGGCCGCGTCTTGCAGCGCGTCCTCGGCCTCGTGGGTGTTGCCCACCTTGCGCACCCAGCCGCGCACCATCTCGGCATAGCAGCCGATCCAGCCTTTGTCTTGGGGTTTGCTGCGAGGCATGGACGAATGGGGAAAGGGACGACGGGGAAGGGACGACGGGGAACAGAGAAGGTGCGTAGTGTAAATCATTCCCATTAATGCGGGGCCGGACGTACGGCGTTGCCGGGCATCCGCGCTGGCGCCAGACGCAACAAGGCCCTCTTGCGAGGGCCTTGTTTGGTAAGGCGGGATCCCGGAGGAATCAGCCTTCGGCCGTTTCCGCCAGTACGCGCTGGGCTTCTTCGGCCACGCGTTCGGGGGCGGTGCCGCCGACGTGCTTGCGGGCGGCAACCGAGCCTTCCAGCGTCAGCACCTGGTGGACGTCGTCGCCGATCTGGGCGTGATAGGCCTTGAGTTCGTCGGTGGACAGGTCAGCCAGGTCGCAGCCGCGCTGTTCGCAGTCGCGCACGGCGTGGGCGACCACTTCGTGGGCGTCGCGGAAGGGCACGCCGCGCTTGACCAGGTAGTCGGCCAGGTCGGTGGCGGTGGCGAAGCCTTGCAGGGCGGCGGCGCGCATGTTGTCGGCCTTGACCTTGATGCCGGCAGCCATGTCCGCAAAGATGGTCAGCGTGTCGCGCACGGTGTCCACGGTGTCGAACAGGCCTTCCTTGTCTTCCTGGTTGTCCTTGTTGTAGGCCAGGGGTTGGCCTTTCATCAGGGTCAGCAGGGCGACCAGGTTGCCGTTGACGCGGCCGGTCTTGCCACGGGCAAGCTCGGGCACGTCGGGGTTTTTCTTTTGCGGCATGATCGAGCTGCCGGTGCAGAAGCGGTCGGCCAGGTCGATGAAGCCCACGCGCGGGCTCATCCACAGCACCAGCTCTTCGGACAGGCGCGACACGTGCGTCATGATCAGCGCGCCGGCGGCGCAGAATTCGATGGCGAAGTCGCGGTCGGACACGGCATCCAGCGAATTGCGGCACACGCCGTCAAAGCCCAGCGTCTTGGCGACGCGTTCGCGGTCGATGGGGAACGACGTGCCGGCCAGCGCGGCGGCGCCCAGCGGCAGGCGGTTCACGCGGCGGCGGCAGTCGGCCAGGCGCTCGGCGTCGCGGCCGAACATTTCGGCATAGGCCAGCAGGTGGTGGCCGAACGTGACGGGTTGGGCAACTTGCAGATGGGTGAAGCCCGGCATGATGGTGCCGGCGTTTTCCAGGGCGACTGCGGCCAGGGCGTGGCGCAGTTGGCGCAGCAGGTCTTGCAGGTTGTCGATTTCGTCGCGCAGCCACAGGCGGATGTCGGTGGCCACCTGGTCGTTACGCGAACGGCCGGTGTGCAGGCGCTTGCCCGCGTCGCCCACCAGTTCCACCAGGCGCTTTTCGATGTTCAGGTGCACGTCTTCCAGATCCAGCAGCCATTGGAAGCTGCCGGCGTCGATTTCAGACAGGATCTGGGTCATGCCACGCTGGATGTCGGCCAGGTCTTGCGCGCCGATGATGCCTTGGGCGGCCAGCATGTCAGCGTGCGCGAGCGAGCCCTGGATGTCGTGGCGCGCCAGGCGCTTGTCGAAATCCACGGACGCCGTATAGCGTTTGACGAGTTCGGATACCGGTTCCGAGAACCGGGCGGACCAGGCCTGCGCCTTGTTGGCGAACTGGTTTTGATCGGGGGAGGGAGTGTTTGCCATGATGGGCGGAATTATAGGGCCTGCCGGCGGGGCGGCGCACGCGGCGGCCGGCCCGGCCCCGATTTCACGGGCGCGACAGCGCGCCAACGCCCGACATGTCGGATAATCCAGCCTTGGTTTCAAGTCGTCGTTTCAAGAACTTAGAGCGAGTCAAAGAGATATGCCCGTGGAATGGGAAGAACTGGTCACCCAACTCGATGCGCACATGCCGCACGAGACCTGGGCGCAGACGCTGGTGGGTGTAGGCGTGCTGGTGCTGACCGCGCTGTTCGTGCAGTGGGTGGTGGCGCGCGTGGTGCTGCTGCTGGCGCACCGCGTGCTGGTGCTGAGCGGGCGGGGTGACTGGGACCAGGCGCTGCAACGCCGCCGGGCGTACCAGAACCTGTGGTACGCGGTGCCGTTCGCCGTGGTGTCGATGGGCATCGGCCTGGTGCCGCACGCGGAAAAAGCCGTCAGCATCGTTGGCCGGCTGGCCCACGCGGGCGCCTGGATCTGCGTGTTCGTGGCGTTCTCGGGCGTGCTGAGCGCCTGGCAGGACACCTATTCCGCCACCACGCGGGCGCAAACGCGCTCCATCAAGGGCTATATCCAGATCGGCAAGCTGATTCTGGCGGCGGTGTGCACCGTGTTGGTGCTGTCCATCCTGATCGACCGCTCGCCCTTGTGGATGATTTCCGGCCTGGGCGCGCTGTCGGCGGTGCTGTTGCTGGTGTTCAAGGACACGCTGCTGTCGCTGGTGGCCAGCACGCAATTGACCAGCAACGACATGCTGCGCATTGGGGACTGGATCGAAATGCCGCAATCCAACGCCGATGGATTCGTGAAGGACATCGCGCTGCATACGGTCAAGGTGCAGAACTGGGACAACACCGTCACCACGGTGCCGACCTACAAGCTGTTCTCGGAAAGCTATCGCAACTACCGGCACATGTTCGAATCCGGCGGCCGGCGCATCAAGCGCACGCTGCGCATTGACGCGACGAGCGTGCGCTTCCTGACCGACGAAGAATCCCAGCGCCTGATGCGCTTTCGCCTGCTGCACGACTACCTGCAGGCCAAGACGCAGGACATCGCCCAGGCTAACCAGACCATGGGGGAATTGGCCAGCGTGCCCGCCAACCGCCGCCGGCTGACCAACATCGGCACCTTCCGCGCCTACGGCCTGGCCTTCCTGAAGCAGAACCCGGAAGTGCGCCAGGACATGGCGATGATGGTGCGCATGATGGAGCCCTCGTCCGACGGCATTCCGGTCGAGGTCTATTGCTTTACGGCCGTGACTGCCTGGGTGGAATACGAACGTATCCAGGGCGACATCTTCGACCATCTGCTGGCCATCCTGCCCGAGCTTGGGCTGCGCCTGTACCAGCAGCCGTCCGGGGCCGACATCGGCGCCATGGGCAGCCATCTGCGCGAAAGCGCCATCCAGGCCGCGTTGGCGGCGGACCGGGATCGCGATCGTCCGGCGCCGGCGTTGCCGGATGGCTCGGGCGCCGTGTCCGAGCGCGGCCTGACCGATGGCAAGATGCCGACCTAGACGAAAGCGCGCCAGGCGCCGTGAGATAATCCGCCGGTTGGAACTTAGTCTTCATTGACCCCAGGCGAACCCCCGATGTCGAACCCGTTCTTCAACCTGTATTCCCACGGCTTCGCCCGGGTGGCGGTCGGCGTACCCGAATGCCGCATCGCCGATCCGGCCTTCAACGCCACGCAAACCATCGAACTGGCTCAGCAGGCCGCCCAGGGCGGCGCCGTGCTGGTGGCGTTTCCCGAATTGGGCCTGTCGGCCTACACCTGCGACGATCTCTTCCACCAGAAAGCCTTGCTGGACGAATGCGAGGAAGCGCTGGCGCGGGTGGTGGCGGCCACGGCCGAACTGGATATCGCCGTCATCGTGGGTGCGCCGCTGCGCGTGTCGCACCAGTTGTTCAACTGCGCCGTGGTTGCCGCCGGCGGGCGCGTGCTGGGCGTGGTGCCCAAGAGCTACCTGCCCAACTACGGCGAGTTCTACGAAGCGCGCCAATTCAGCGCCGCCGATTGCGCGCCTGTCACCGACATCCGCCTGCTTGACCAGACCGTGCCCTTTGGCGCCGAACTGCTGTTCCAGATGGAAAGGCTGCCGCTGTTCCAGTTCCATGTGGAAATCTGCGAAGACGTCTGGGTGCCGATTCCGCCGTCGTCGTTCGCGTCGCTGGCCGGCGCCACCGTGCTGGTGAATTTGTCCGCGTCGAACATCGTCGTGGGCAAGTCGGAATACCGGCACCAGCTTGTGGCGCAACAGTCGGCGCGCTGCCTGTCCGCCTATATGTACACGTCGGCCGGCCGGGGCGAATCGTCCACCGACCTGGCGTGGGACGGCCAGGCGCTTATCTATGAAAACGGCGAACTGCTCGGCGAGTCCGAGCGCTTCTTGAACCATTCGCACCTGTTGTTCTCGGACGTGGACCTGGAACGTTTGTCGCGCGAGCGCATGCGCCAGACCACCTTCGGCCAATCCGTCCGCCGTCATCAGGACGAAGTGCGCAAGTTCCGCCCCGTGGCGGTGCCGGTGAACCCGCCGCTTGACGATGCCGAGCTGCCGCTTGAGCGGCGCGTGGCGCGGTTTCCCTATGTACCGGCCGACCCGCAACGGCGCGATGCCCGCTGCAAAGAGGTCTACAGCATCCAGGTGCAGGCCCTGGCCCAGCGCCTGTCGGCCAGCAAGATGTCGAAAGTGGTCATCGGCATTTCCGGCGGGCTGGATTCCACCCACGCGCTGCTGGTCTGCGCGCAGGCCATGGATACGCTGGGGCTGCCTCGGTCCAACATCCTGGCCGTGACCATGCCCGGCTTCGCCACCAGTTCTCGTACGCTGCAACAGGCGCGCCGGCTGATGTCGGTGGTGGGCTGCACCGCGTCCGAAGTCGACATCCGCCCCAGTTGCCTGCAGATGCTGAAAGACCTGGGCCACCCCTATGCGGATGGCAAGCCGGTCTACGACATCACGTTCGAAAACGTGCAGGCCGGCGAACGCACCAACCACCTGTTCCGCATCGCCAACTTCAGCAACGCCATCGTCATCGGCACGGGCGACCTCAGCGAACTTGCACTGGGTTGGTGCACGTATGGCGTGGGCGACCACATGTCGCACTACAGCGTGAATGCCAGCGTGCCCAAGACCCTGATCACGCACCTGGTGCGCTGGGTGGCCGAATCCGGCCGGCTGGGCGAGGACGGCGCGGCCGTGCTGCTGGACGTGCTGGGCACGGACGTCAGCCCGGAACTGGTGCCGGGCAGCGACGAAAAGCCCGTGCAGAAAAGCGAAGACTCCATCGGCCCCTACGAGCTGCAGGACTTCAACCTGTACTACACGCTGCGCTACGGCTTTGCCCCGACCAAGGTGGCGTTCCTGGCGTTTACCGCCTGGCGCGACCGCGAGGCCGGCGCCTGGCCCGATGCCGGGCACGTGGTGCGCAACCAATACGACCTGGCCACCATCAAGCGCAACCTGAAGATATTCCTGGACCGGTTTTTCCGCACGACCCAGTTCAAGCGCACCTGCGTGCCGAACTCGCCCAAGGTGGGGTCGGGCGGTTCGCTGTCGCCGCGTGGCGACTGGCGCGCGCCCAGCGATTCGGAATCGGTGGTGTGGATGCGTGACGCCGAGCGCATTCCCGACGCCGCGCCGCCGGGCTGATCGGGGTTGTCCCGCAATGCCGCAATCGCCTCGCTTGCGGCGCGGGCCCCGGTGGTATTCTCTTATCCATTGCGCTTTGCCGGCCGCGCCAGCGCGGGCAGGGCGCCGCAACACATCAAAAACCCAGGACGACCAACGTGAAACAAGTCACCGCCATCATCAAACCCTTCAAGCTTGACGAAGTCCGCGAAGCGCTGGCCGAAGTCGGCGTCAGCGGCCTGACCGTGACCGAGGTCAAGGGTTTCGGCCGCCAGAAAGGCCACACCGAACTCTATCGGGGCGCGGAATACGTGGTGGACTTCCTGCCCAAAATTCGCGTTGAAGTCGTGCTGCCCGACAGCCAGGTCGAAGCCGCCATCGAAGCCGTGGTCAAGGCCGCGCGCACCGGCAAGATCGGCGACGGCAAGATCTTCGTGTCTCCGGTCGAACAAGCCATCCGCATCCGCACCGGCGAATCCGACGAAGAAGCGCTGTGATCCGCGCTACCTGTTGAGCGCCATCGCCTGAGCGTCCAAGGCGCTCGCCCCATCACCGGGGCGGACGCCTTTGTCTTTCTAGCGGATCAGTTGGTTCATTTCCAGAATCGGCATCATCACCGCCAGCACGATCAGCAGGACAAAACCCCCCATCAGCAGAATCAGCGCCGGTTCCAGCAGCGCCGTCATCGCCATGGCGCGGCGTTCCAGATCGCGCGACAGATTCTGCGCGCCTCGGTCCAGCAATTCGGGCAGCCGTCCGGTTTTTTCGCCGCTGGCAATCAGGTGCACCAACAGCGACGGAAAGACCTTCTGCGCGCCCAGCGACGCCGATAGCGCCGCGCCTTCGCGCACGCGTGCAGATGCCTCGTCCACCGCTTGGCGCAGCACGTCGTTGCCCAGGGTGCGGCGCGCAGCTTCCAGCGCGGTCAGCAGCGCCACGCCGCTGCCGCACAAGATGGCCAGCGTGGACGCAAAGCGCGCCGCGTTCACCCCCAGCACGAAGCGGCCCATCAGCGGCAGGCGCAACACGCGCGCATGCCACGCACGGCGCGCGGCGGGCGCGCGCAGCGTGTAGCGCCACAGCACGATGGCCAAGGCCAGGCCCACGCCCGTCACCATGCCCCATTCGCGCACATAGTCCGACAAGGCCAGCATCACGCGGGTCAGCATCGGCAATTGCTGCTTGGCCTGGCTGAACGCCGACACCACCTGCGGCACCACATAGCCCAGCAGGAAGATCACGATGATGACCGACACGCTGGCAACCACCGCCGGGTAGATGAAGGCCGTCATGACCTTGCTGCGCAAGGTGTTGCGTTCTTCGATGTAGTCCGCCAGCTTCTCCATCACTTGCGCCAGGTCGCCGGACTCTTCGCCCGCGCCGATCAGGGCGCGATAGATCTCGGGAAAGTCACGCGGCCGGGCGGCCAGCGCGGTGGACAGGCGGTGGCCGGCGCGCACGTCGTCGCGCACGGCGCCAAGTGTGGCGGCGATGTGTTTTTTCTCCGCTTGTTCAAGCGTGGCGGAAAGCGCGGCATCCAGCGGCAAGCGCGCCGCCAGCAGACTGGCCAGTTGGCGCGTCAGCCAGGCCAGGTCGGCATCCGACAGGCGGGTGCGCAGGCTGGCGCCCAGGCCTTCAGTGCGCGCGGCCGATGCCGTCGATAAGGGCAACAGGCCACGGCCGCGCAACTGGTTGCGGGCGCCGCGCTCGGTGTCGGCGTCGATCGTGCCACGCACGATTTTGCCCAGCGCGTCGGTGGCTTCGTATCGAAAGGAAGGC
Source organism: Achromobacter spanius (assembly GCF_002812705.1). Classification (NCBI taxonomy): domain Bacteria; kingdom Pseudomonadati; phylum Pseudomonadota; class Betaproteobacteria; order Burkholderiales; family Alcaligenaceae; genus Achromobacter; species Achromobacter spanius. The sequence goes on from NZ_CP025030.1 coordinate 3,548,628, forward strand.
ATGGCGAAAGCAGGGGGAGACGCGCAAATGAAAAACGCGCAAGAGCCCCGAATTTAAAGGGTTTGCAGGCTGTATGTTGCATGTCAAATATGACCGTGGTGTTGCACTGTCACCCCGTATACTCCGACGCGATTTCACGTTTTTTCACACCTGCATTCACGTCTGAAGGCACCACTCTCGTCATGCGTCACATCGCGCAATTCAGCCTTGCCGCCTTGCTCATCGCAAGCCAAATCGGACCGGCGATCAGCACGGCCCAAGCTCAACAAACGGACAACCGTGTCAGCTTGAACTTTGTCGACACCGACATTCCCGCCGTGTTGCGCGCGCTGTCGTTGTTCACGCAGCGCAACTTCCTGGTGGACCCGCGCGTCAAGGGCAAGCTGACGCTGGTGTCCGACCGCCCCGTGGATAGCGGGCAGGCGCTGGCCATGCTGACGGGGGCGCTGCGCTTGCAGGGCTTTGCCATCGTGGACGTGGACGGCGTGACGCGCGTGGTGCCTGAAGCCGACGCCAAGCTGCAAGGCAGCGCCGTGGTGGGCAATACACGGCCGGCGGCCGCGCCTGCATCGACCAGCGCGTCGACCGGCGCCGCGCGCGGGCCGGTGCCCGTGTCGGCCTTCGCGAAAGGCGGCCGCAGCAGCGGCGAGATGCTGACGCGCGTGTTCCCCCTGAAGTACGAGAACGCGGCGAACCTGGTGCCCGTGCTGCGCCCGATGGTGCCGCCCAACAACCCCATCAATGCCTACCCCGGCAATAACACGCTGGTGGTCACGGACTACGCCGACAACCTGGAGCGCATTGCGCAGGTCATCGCCCGTATCGACGTACCCAGCTCCATCGACACCGACGTGGTGCCGGTGCAGTCGGGCATCGCGACCGACATCGCCATCCTGGCCTCGCAGTTGCTGGACACGCAAAGCAGCGACCCCACGCAGCGCATCGCGGTGGTGGCCGACCCACGCAGCAACAGCGTGCTGGTGCGTTCGGGCAGCCCGGCGCGCACGCGCCTGGCGCGTGACCTGATCATGAAGCTGGACGCGCAGCAGAACCGCGCCGGCAACTTGCACGTGGTCTACATGCGCAATGCGCAAGCCTCGCGCATTGCCGAAGTGCTGGGCGGCCTGTTGACCGGGCAGGCCAATTCCGCGCCAGGCGCGTCGGGCGGTGCAAGCAGCGCCACGGGCGGTCAGCAGACGGGCGCGCGTACCCAGAACACCTCGGCGGGCAACGCGCAGACGGGGCAGGGCATGGCCAGCTTGTCGGGTTCATCCAAGAGCGGTTTGTCGGGCGAGCAAGAGCGCATCGCGCGGGAAGACAACAGCTCGCAACCCGTGTCGTATTCGGCGGGCGGCGCCACCATACAGGCCGATCCGGCCACCAACTCGCTGATCATCTCCGCGCCCGAACCGCTGTACCGCAGCCTGCGCGAAGTGATCGACCAGTTGGACCAGCGCCGCGCGCAGGTGCTGGTGGAAAGCCTGATCGTTGAAGTCAGCGAAGAAAAAGCCGCGGAATTCGGCATCCAGTGGATGACGGGCGCGGGCAACATCAACAGCAACGGCACCAGCTTCATCGGCGGCACCAACCTGGGCGGCAGCGGCATCACGGGCAACGGCCCGACGTCCATCGACGCCATCGGTGGCGGCCTGAGCCTGGGCGTGGTCAAGGGCACCGTGGACGTGCTGGGCAACCAGGTCATCAACCTGGGCGTGTTGGCCCGCGCCATGGAAAACACGGGCGAAGCCAACATCCTGTCCACGCCGAACCTGCTGACGCTGGACAACCAGTCGGCCAGCATTCTGGTGGGCAAGACCGTGCCGTTCGTGACGGGCCAATACGTCACGTCGGGCAGCAACGGCAGCTCGAACCCGTTCCAGACGATTGAACGCGAGGACGTGGGCCTGAAGCTGAACATCCGTCCGCAAATTTCGGAAGGCGGCGCGGTCAAGCTGGACATCTACCAGGAAGTCAGCAGCATCGACGAAAGCCGTTCCAATTCCACCAGCGGCATCGTGACCAACAAGCGCGCCATCGACACCAGCGTGTTGATCGATGACGGCCAGATCATCGTGCTGGGCGGCCTGCTGGAAGACAACGTCACCTTGACCACCAACAGCGTGCCCGGCCTGGGTTCGCTGCCGGTCATCGGGTCGCTGTTTCGCTACGACACGCGCAAGCGCACCAAGACCAACCTGATGGTGTTCCTGCGCCCCTACGTGGTGCGCGACGCCAAGCGCAGCGCCAGCGTCACCATGGACCGCTACGACTACATGCGCCGGGCGCAGGGCGCGGCGCAACCGGGTCACCACTGGGCATTGCCCGACATGCAGGCGCCGATGCTGCCGCTGCCCGGCTCCGCGCCGTCGGTGTCGAACAACGCCTACGACCTGCGCCCGGACCAGCAGGCCGCCACCCTGCGCCAGCCGCCACCCGCCACGGTGCAGTCGTTCACGGTGCGTCAGTACCCGGGCAGCCCGCCGGCGCGCACTGCCGCCATGCCGATTCACGTGTCCAGCAGCTTGATGCACAGCGTGGCGGTGGACCCCGAGTCGCTGCTATGAGCGCGCACCCCTTGCCCTACGCCTGGGCGCGCGCGCAGCGGGCCGTGCTGTCGCTGCGCGCGGGCCAGGTGCAGTTGACGGTCAGCCCGCGCACGCCGGAATGGGCGGTGCGGGAAATTCGGCGCTGCCATGGCGACGTGACACTGGCGCAGGTGGACGACGAGGCGCTGGAAACCTTGTTGACGGCGGCATACAGCCATTCCGAAGACGCCGCGTCCGTCATGGGCGTGGCGGAAAACGAGATTGACCTGGACCGCCTGCTGCAAGACATGCCCGAGGTGGCCGACCTGCTGGAAGCGCAGGACGATGCGCCCGTGATCCGCATGATCAACGCGCTGTTCGCGCAGGCCGCGCGCGACGGCGCCAGCGACATCCACATTGAGCCCTTCGAAACCCATTCGGTGGTGCGTTACCGCGTCGACGGCACGCTGCGCGATGTGGTGTCGCCGCGCAAGGCCTTGCACGCGGCCTTGATTTCACGCATCAAGATCATGGCGCATCTGGACATCGCCGAAAAACGCCTGCCGCAAGACGGCCGCATTGCGCTGCGCGTGGGCGGCCGGCCCATTGACGTGCGCGTGTCGACCTTGCCCACGGGCCATGGCGAACGCGCCGTGCTGCGCTTGTTGGACAAGGAAGCGGGGCGGCTGCAATTGGAGCGCCTGGGCATGTGCCCCGAGGTGTTGACGCAACTGGACCGCCTGATCCGCCAGCCGCACGGCATTGTGCTGGTGACGGGGCCCACCGGCAGCGGCAAGACCACTACGCTGTACGCCGCGCTAAGCCGGCTGGATGCGGCCACCAGCAATATCCTGACGGTGGAAGACCCCATCGAATACGACCTGTCCGGTATCAGCCAGACGCAGGTCAACGCGAAGATCGACATGAGCTTCGCGCTGGCCCTGCGCGCCATCTTGCGACAGGACCCGGACGTCATCATGATCGGAGAAATCCGCGATCTGGAAACCGCGCAGATCGCGGTGCAGGCCTCGCTGACGGGCCACCTGGTGCTGGCCACGCTGCACACCAACGACGCCGTGTCCGCCGTGACTCGGCTGACGGATATGGGCGTGGAGCCCTTTCTGTTGGCCTCGTCGCTATTGGGCGTGCTGGCGCAGCGGCTGGTGCGCAAGCTGTGCCCGGAATGCAAGAAGCCGTCGATGCAGGATGGCATGCGAGTGTTCCATCCCGTGGGGTGCCCGGCCTGCAATCACACCGGCTACAGCGGACGGTCGGGTATCCACGAACTGTTTACCGTGGACGACGACGCGCGCCGCCTGATCCATGAAGGCCGCGACGAACGCGAATTGCGCGTGGCCGCCATGGCCGCGGGCATGCGCACGATGCGGCAGGATGGCCAGCGCTGGGTGGAAGGCGGGCAGACCTCGCCCGAGGAAATCGTGCGGGTTACGCGCGACGCCTAGCACTGCGGGCAGGCACGCAGGCATCCAGGCATCCAGGCACGCAGGCACGCAGGCACGCAGGCGCGGAGGCACCCAGGCGCGGCCTGCCTGGCGGCAGGCCCGCCTACTTGCCGGCCCGAAACACCACCGTGTCACCCGAGCGGCGGCCCAGCGTGGACATCAAGCCATCCAGCGCGGCCCGCTGCGCGGGCGTGGCCGCCTCCGCATAGGTGGCCTGGCCTTCGAAGCGCGCGCCGCGCGGGCCGGCGGTGCCCTGGCCCGTGACGGCCAGCAGCCCGCTTTCCGTGCTGAGTGTCAGCGTTGCACCCGCCTTGCCTTGGCCTTGTACCCGCAGCAGATACGTGCCCACCGGCGCAATCGACGTCAGCGCCGTGCCCGCGTTACGCCAGCGCACATCCGCGATCTGGCCGGCCGGCAAACTGCCGCCCAGGCTCAAGGCCTGCCACTTGATCTCCAGCATCCCTTCGGGCGCCAGCGTGTTCCAGGGCGCGCCCAGCGCGGGCAAGACGGTGGCCGGCACACGCAGCGATTGCGCCGGCACGGCTATGCCGGTCCAGCCCAGACGCGCCCGCAAGGGACCTTGCAGCCAGGGGTGCGTGACCTCAAGCGCCATCGCATCCCAACGCCATTGCCATTGCACGGGTTGCGGCAACACGCGCCGCGACCCTTGCGGGCCCAGCGCCACCCAGGCACTGCCGTGCCATACCGTGCCGCCGGCGTCCGCCAGTGACACAAGGGAAGCATCCGACTGCATGGCCAGCAACCAGCGCGCGGGCAGCACGCTGGCGGCGGCGGCCACGGCACAGGCGCAACTGGCCAGCCAGAGCGTGGCCGACCGCTTGTTCACACGCACCCACGCCATCAGCGGGCTCCCGATGGTTCGGGCAGCGTCAGCGTGACGTGGCCGTTGACGAGCCCTGGCAGGGGCCGGCCATTGGGATTGGTGGCCCGGTTCAATTCCACTTGCTGTGTGCTCAGTCCCCAGTCTTGTCCGGCGCCGTCCAGCCAGGGCAGCAGGGCGGATGACGGCGCCTGGTTCAAGGTCAATTGCAAACCCTTGCCGGACTCGGGCGTGCCCAGGGTCCACATCGCCGCCGGCAGCCCGGCGCGTTCCAGGCTGGCGCCCACTTCCGCCTGCGTGGGCAGCGACGCCACGGGCGCGGCGGATCGTTGGCGCAGCGCGCGGGCCTGGGCGGTCAGGTCGGCCACGGCGGCAGCCTGCCCGCGCAAGAGCGGCAGTTCGGCTTGCAGCTTGCGCATCGTGTTCAGGGGCGGTTCGATCAGCGTGACAAAGACCACGGCCATGCCGAGCAGCGCGCCGGCTCCCGTGACCAGGCGGCGTTCGCGCGGCGCCAGCGCCTGAAAGCGTAGTCGGGCACGGGCAAGCGTGGGGTCGACGGCTTTGCGCAGACGGGCGTGGGCGGTTTGCCAGCCGGCTTGCAGGCGGGTTTGCAGATTGGTTTGCGGAGTCGTGTGCGGAATTGTGTGCGGAATTGTGTGCGGATTCGCTTGCGGATTCTTTTGCAGAATCGTCTGCCGGTTTTCAATCGGGGCGGTCATGGTTGTTTGCGCACGATGCGCCAGGTGTTGTCGGTATCGCCGCGTTCCAGCTTTAGGCCCAAGGCGGCGGCTTGCTGGATCAGCGCGGGGGTTTCGGCGACGCGCTGCGCTTGTTCGCCGGACTCGGCCAGTTGCAAGGTCAGGGCCTGATCCGCGTAAGTCAGTCGCGACACCTTGTCGGCCGCGAACGGCAGCAGTTGCGCGGTGGCGCGCGCCAAGGGCAGGAAGTCGGCCGCGTTGGCCGCGCCACGATTGGCCTGTAGTGCATCCAAGCCTTGCTGAGCCTGGCGGGGCGGGTCCAGCACGACGGGCAGGTCGGGAAACGCGGCCAGCACTTGCTGGCGCATGCCCGCCGTCAGTGCCTGGGCCTCGGTGCTGAGCTGCGAGGCGTAAAGGTTCAAGCCCGCAATCCAGACGACAGCGGCCGCCGCACCCCAACGCCACACCGGACGCCAGCGCGAGATCTGGGCCGGCGCCAACTGCGGCATGGCCAGCGACCACGTGGGCGACGGCGCCTGCCAACGCGGGTCGGCGGGGGTACGCAAGGGTTCGGACGACGTGGGCGCCAGGGTTTGCGGCGCGATCAGCGCATGGGCGCGCAGGCCCTGGGCATTCAGCAGGCCCCAGGCGCGCCGCACCGGCTCACGGGGTGACCACGCCAGCGCCACGCTGCCATCGGCGGCGCGTGCGCTAAATCCGATAGCCAGCGCGTCCAGATCGCTTAGCACCAGGGGTTCCAACGCGCTGTGCACGGCAGCGGCAAAGCGCGCGCGGGGCACGGCTGGAATGCGTACCGTGGTGGCGATGACGTCGGCGGGGTGCAGCACCGCTTCGCAGACGGCGTGGGGGTAGGCGTTGCCCAGGGCGCGCACGCTCAGTTCGCCCTGCTGGACGCAACGTCCGCGCCGGTCGAACCAGGCATAGGGCAGCGGCGAATCGGCCGTTAATTCTTCCAGGGGGGCAAGCGCGATGCGCAAGGCGTTCTTCAAGGGATTTCTCTTGTCCATATCGTGTCGGGCGAGGCGGGCGGCGCGCTGCGCACCAGGGCTTGCATGGCGACTCGCGCGCGTTCGTAGACGACGGTGCCGCTGGCCATGAACCAGCCGCTGGCGGTGGTGACGGTGGGGGCGGTCGCCTCGACGCCAGTGCCGGCGAGGCGGTTGCTGAAGTCGCCGGCGTTGTTGAACCAGTTGCCACGATCGCGTTCGCCCGTCATGGCGCGTGCCTGGCTCAGCGACAGCCCGGGCACCAGGGCGGCAATGACTTCGGCGGGCGCGGTGTTGACGTTGACGCTGGTGGCTACCGGCAGCACCGTCATCGTGCGGCGCATTTCGTTGCGCACGGCGGGTTCCAGCCCAAGCTGGGCGGCAATTTCATCCACGCCGCGCGGCAGCGGCGCGCGCGAATCGGGGGTGGCGGCGGGTTGGCCACTGGCGCCGGAAGGCGCGTCGGCCGCCAGCGCGGGCGGCTGCGCCAGGGCAATGATGTCGATGAGGTGAGCAGCCAGCGTGTCGGGCAACTGCTGCGCGGCCAGCAGGCGGCGCAGCACTTTTTCCTGCTCGGGCTGCGGCACGCCGTTGCGCGCGAGGTTGCTCAGGTTGTACTTGCCCTGTTCGTCTTGCACGCGGCCCGAGAACACGGCGACGCGGTCGTCGCCGGGGCGTTCGATGCGCGTGTCGAGGATGGGCGTGGCCCAGATCTGGTCGCCGCGCGTGGTGGATTCGCGCTTGCCGTGGTCGCGGATGACCAGGCGCGCCCAGTCGATGCCACCCGCCAGCATGACGCGGGCCTGCACGCGCGACATCTCGTTCTCCACGCGCCGCGTGCTGGCGGTCTGGCGCTGGAACAGGCTGGTGGTCAGCGCCGCCACGATGGCCACGATGATCAATGCGCTGATGACCGCCGCGCCGCGTTCCTTCAGGGTAGAGCGTGGCGTCATGGCAGCTCCAGGACGCGCGTGTAGCGCTGCGGCGCGTTGGCCGCGCCGCGTTCCAGCGTGATTTCGATGCCGGTGGGCGCCGTGCCGAAACTGGCGTTGGCGTCCGCCCAGCCCACGCCCGGCACCCAGGCGCGCAGGCTCAGCACGCGCACGCCGGGCAGCAGCAACACGGCATTGACCGCGGGGGGCAGCGGGCTGCGCGGCGCTGGCGGCCCGCTGGCGCGCCACAGGCCGTCCGCCCGCACCTGCCATTGCACGCGCTGCCAGAGGCCATTGCCGTCGGTATCGGGGCGCAGCAGTTCCAGCGTTTGCCCGCCCGTGTTCTGGCGCAGCAGGCGCAGCCCGCTCGTCAGCGCAACGGCGTCTTTGCCGGGCGCATCGAAGCGGGGGCCGGTGTAGGACAGTTCCACGTCGCGCGCCATCTGGCCCAGTGTCCGGACGATGGCGTCGGTGTCTTCGGCCTGTTGTTCGATGCGGTCGCGCGCGCTGGACACGCTGGCCAGGCCGCGCCAGGCCATCAGGCTGACCAGCGCCATCAACGCCAGCGCAACCAGCACCTCGATCAGGGTAAAGCCGGCCTGGGACGCGCGGGTGGGGCGCTCGACGGGTGGGGATAGCACGCGGCGCATCGTCATCGCAGGCTGGACAGCAGGCCGTCCAATTGCAGTAGCACGGCGTCCGGCCGGCCCGACGCGGCGTCATGGACGTTGACCGATACCTGCCGGAAGCTGCGGTTCATCGAATTCGTGAAGACCAGTTCGCACTGCAACGCGCGGCCGCCTTGCGGGCAGGGCACGGTTTGCGATCCCGCGCGCGGCAAGCTCTGTTCCAGCCGCAATTGGGTCAAGGCATTCTGCGCGGCCAGCAGCGCCAAGGTCTTGTCCTGCAAGGCGCGGTTGTTGGCCGTCATGACGCCGGTGGCGCGCAGCGCGGCGGCCATCGCCACGGCAATGATGGCCAGCGCCACCAGCACTTCAATCAGCGTGAAGCCGCGCTGGCGCTGGGGGCGCTTGGGGTGTTGAGTGCGCTTTGTGCGCTTGGCGACAAGCTTGGTGGCGCAAAGAGGAAAATCAGCGGATGTCATAACGGCCGGCGGCGTCGCGTTGCAGGGTGACCTGGTCATCGCCCGCGCGCAGGGTCAGCGTGATCGGGTCGGCGACCCATTCGGTGTTGAACACTAGCGGCCGGTTGGGGGCCAGACTCAGGTGGACGACGCCCGCGTGCCAGGACTGCGGGCGCAGCATGTCGTCCTGCTCCAGGCGGTCTACCGGCACGGGCACGTTTTCGTCGGCGCTGGGGCCGGGCAAGCGGCCCTGGCGCTCGAACGACCAGCCTTGGTCGCTGGCCAGCCAGCGTATGGGCCGGCCGTCGCTGCGGGCTTCGCTTTGCGCCACGGTGAACGCATCGGCCAGGCGTTCGGCGTCGACGCGCAGGCCGTTGTCGCGCTTGCCGATCGACAGGCTCACCATGCTGGCGGCAATGGCCACAATCACCAGCACCACCAACACCTCGACCAGCGTGAAGCCGCGCTCAGAGCTCCCAGGAACCGATGTCGGCATCGCCGTTTTCTCCACCGGGCTTGTTGTCGGCGCCAAACGAGAACACGTCGATGTCGCCCTTGACGCCCGGGCTCAGGTATTGATAGGGGTGGCCCCAGGGGTCGTTGGGCAGCTTGTCCAGATAGCCGCGCCAGTTCGACGCGCCATCCGGCTTTTCAGCCAGCGCGCGCAGGCCTTGCGCCGTGGTCGGATAGCGGCCGTTGTCCAGCCGGTACAGCTTCAAGGCCTGCATGATGCCGCCAATATCCTGACGCGCCGCCACCTGCCGCGCCTGGTCCGGGCGGTCCAGCACGCGCGGCACGATCAGCGCCGCCAGAATCCCCATGATCACAATCACCACCATGATCTCGATCAGGGTGAAACCTTGCTGACGGGCAAGCCCGCGCGGTAACTGACGCACTTTACGACTCCGGTCTTCTAGTAGAAGCCCGGAATTGTGGACATGAAATATGACAGTAATGCTTGCGCCGACGCTTATTCGACCCAGGGCGTTTGCGCCCAGATCTGACGCAGGCGGGCATCGTCACCCTTCAGGCGTTCCTGCCACTGGGGGCCGTCCACGTAGTCCATCTCGGTGAACTGCTGTTTCATCTGGGCCTGGAAGTCCGGGTTGGCTGCAACCTTGCCCAGCGCCTTGCGCAATTTTTCGGACACGTCGGCGGGTAGTCCCTTGGGTGCGACGATTCCGCGTTCCGATGCAAACACCAGGTTCACGCCCAGTTCCTTGAATGTGGGCACGTCGGGGCCCAACGGCGAGCGCTTCTCGCTGGCCTGCGCCAGCACGCGCATGTTCTTGCCGTGATAGGGCATGACTTCGCCCAGGTTCAGGCCGCCGACGACGGTATGACCACCCAGTACCGAACTGCGCAAAGGACCCGCGCCGTTGTAGGGCACGTGATTCAGCTTGGTGCCGGTCTGGGCCTGGAACAGCACCAGCGCCAGATGGTCGTCGGTGCCGACGCCGGTGGACCCATAGCTGATTGAGCCGGGCTTTTCCTTGGCGGCGGCGATCAGGGCTTCCAGCGTTTGATAGGGGCTGTTGCTGGCCACGCTGAATGCGCTGGGGTCCCGCACCAGATTGGCCAGGTAGGTGAAGTCGTCACTAGTGAAGCCTGCCTTGCGTTCGATGGGCAAGGACACCAGCCCAGGCATGTTCGTCATGGACAGCGTGTAGCCGTCCGGCTTGGCGCGCGCCACATAGGCCAGGGCAATGGCGCTGGACGCGCCCGGTTTGTTCTGCACCACCACGGTGGCGCCCAGTTCCTTTTCCAGAAAGACCGCCAGCGAACGGGCAGTGAGATCCGTGCCACCGCCAGGCGCAAAACCCACGATCAATTCGATCGGGTGGTCAGGCCATGCCCAAGCGGGCAACGCGGCACACAGGCCAGCAACGGAAAGCACGGCGCGCGCGGCGCTCTTGCGTGAAAAAAACATGTTGTCTCCAGGTTTTGTGTTTGAAATTGGACGTGGGAAGTCGAAGCGCGCCGCTTGCCGGCAATATCTTGCCGGCGTTCATGAGTCCTTGGGGATCCAGGCGAGCTTGATGCCCCGCATCGGGTCCGCCTTCTGTTGACGCGGACCCTGCACGCGTTTTGCTGCTTATTGCCTGACGCTCTGTGGCGCCATGTGGCGAGTTCTGCTTTGGGCTCGCCCTGTGGGTGCGGACTTAGCCGGCTTCCTGCGCTTCGCGCCAGGCGAGCAGCCGGGCCACGCCTTCGGCCATGCCGACCTTCGGTTGCCAGCCGATGTGCTGGCCGGCCAGGTCGTGCGGGATATGGAACGCACCGCCTGAGGTCAGGCGCACGGTGCCGGGCGGGTCGGGTTTGATCTCGGGTTGTAGATCGCTCTTGCAGTAGTCGAGTACCAAGCGCACCAATTCGCCGGTGGTGATGGGCGCGGGACCCGACACGTTCACCGCCACGTCGGTCGCCGCGCTCTGGAACGCCGCGACATTGGCGCGCGCCACGTCGGAGACGTGTACGAAGTGCTTGGTGTCGGTGCCGTCGCCCGGCAGCACGGGGCGTTCACCCTTGCGCACGCGGTCGTAGGTTTCCATGATGTACAGCGAGTTGGCGGCGCGGTAGTGCTGGCGTTCGCCGTAAACCGTGGAGTAGCGCAACACCACGTAGTCCAGCCCGGACTTCTGGTAGTACTGGCGGCAAAGCTGCTCGCCCATGATCTTGGACGCACCATACAGAATGGCGGCCGGGGGCGCGCCTTCGGAATGGAAAGGGCCGTTCTCGACCAGCGCGCCGGCGATGCCGGTGCCATAGCCATAGACCGCGTTGGATGAGGCGAAGACGATTTTCCGCACCTTGTTGGCGCGGCAGGCTTCCAGCATGTTCTGCGCGCCGCGGACGTTGACGTCCACCGCCTGCCATGGCGTCTGGGAAAAGCCCAGTGTCATGTAGGCGGCCAGGTGCAGTACGCCGTCCACGCCCTCGGTCGCAGCAAGCAGGTCCGGCAGGCGCATCAGATCGCCGCGAACCACTTTCACGCGGGGATTGTCCTGCAGGTGGGCAATGGCCTCGGGGGTGCCGAATGCAAAATTGTCCAGCAGGATCACTTCTTTCGCGCCGGCGGCCAGCAAGGCGTCGGCGGTGTGGGAGCCCACCAGGCTGGCGGCGCCAGCGATCAGGATGCGGGAGTCGGCCAGCGACAGCGCCGCGCTTTTCTTTTCAGTTGTCATGTTGCTTTAAAGTCCCATGGGTTTTTCATGCATGCCCCAGTACAGGCTCTTGACCTGGCTGTACAGGCGCAGGCCGTGCAGGCCTTTTTCGCGCCCGATGCCGCTGGCCTTGAAGCCGCCGAACGGGGTGGCAATATGCGATTGCTTGTAGGTATTGATCCAGATAGAGCCGGCCTCGATCTCGCGGGCCACGCGCCAGGCGCGGGCGTAGTCGCCCGTCCACATGCCGGCGGCCAGGCCGAAGGCGGTGTCGTTGGCCTGATGGACAACGTCGTCCTCGTCGTCAAAGGGCAGCGCCACCAGCACGGGGCCGAAAATTTCTTCCTGGCACACGCGGGCCTGGTTGCCCAGCCCGTCTATGACCGTGGGCAGATAGAACCAGCCATTGGCCAGTTCCGCCTGGGTGGGCGGCTCGCCGCCCACCAGCACGCGGCCGCCTTCGGCGCGGCCGATATCCACATAGCCGGCGACCTTGTCGCGATGCGCGCGCGACACCAGAGGCCCCATCTGCGTTGCCGGGTCGTCCGGCAGTCCGACGCGCACTTGCCGCGTGCGCTCCACCAACGCTTCCATGAAGCGCTGGTAGATGGATTTCTGCACGAACAGGCGCGAGCCCGCAACGCAGCTCTGGCCCGCCGAACCGAAGATGCCCGAGACCACGCCCGCCACGGCGCGGTCCAGGTCGGCATCGTCGAACACAATGTGGGGTGACTTGCCGCCCAACTCCAGTCCGACCGGAATCAGGCGCTGGCCCGCGATGCCCCCAATGGCGCGTCCGGTTTCTGTGCCGCCGGTGAACGACACCATGCGCACGCCGGGGTGTTTGACCAGCGCGGCTCCCACGTCTTCGCCATGGCCGGGAAGCACGGTCAGCAGGCCTTCCGGCAAGCCGGCCTCGCCGCAGATGCGCGCCAGTTCCAGGGCCAACTGGGGAGTTTCCTCGGAAGGCTTGAGCAACACGGCGTTGCCGGCGGCGAGCGCTGGCGCGGCTTTCTGCGCCTCGTTCATGATGGGCGAGTTCCACGGCGTAATCGCCGCGATCACCCCGAACGGCTCAGCCAGCGCCATGGAAAAGTACTCGCCGCGTGGCGAGGTCATTTCGTTCTGCCAGGTTTCGCACACGGCCGCGTAGTAGCGGAAATGGCCGGCCGCGCTGTCGACCATGTTCAGGCATTCTTTCCAGGGCTTGCCGCTGTCTTGCATTTGCAGGCGCGCCAAGGGTTCGCGCTCGGCGGCAAGGCGTCGGCCGATTTCGTACAAGGTGGCGGCGCGCTGGTCCGGGCGCAGCTTGCGCCAGGGCTTATTGTGGAAAGCGTCCCAGGCGATGGCCACGGCCGCGTCCACGTCCTGCGCAGAGGCGCGCGTGACGACGCCGGCTATGCTGCCGTCGGCCGGGTTGATGGAGGTGATGACGGCGTCGCCGTCTTGGCTCAGGCGCCAGTTGGCTCCTAGCCGGAAGGGCTTGTTGCTTGATGCGTCCATAACGTCTTTGAGGGTCAAGGGCTTCGGTAGACGTCATCATCGGCTGCTCGATTATTAGACACAAATAGATATTTATTTAATATTCTTAGTCTATGGCTATCAATATCAAATACCGTCCCCTCAAGGCGTTTCTGCTGGCGGTCGACAGTGGGTCGTTCACGCATGCGGCAAACCAGTTGGGCGTGACGCAGCCCTCATTCACCGCGCTGATCCAGGACCTGGAAGAAGTGCTGGGGCTGCGGTTGTTCGAGCGCACGACCCGCAACATCAGCCTGACCAGCGCCGGGCAGGATTTTCATTCACGTGTGCAACGCCCCATCGCCGATCTGGAGGAGGCCTACCGCAGCCTTGCCGATTTGGCCGCGGTGCGGCGCGGCAATGTTGCCTTGGGGGCGCTGCCGTCCACCGCCCTGACACTGCTGCCCGCGGCGGTCGGTGCGCTGCGCCTGGCGCATCCGGCGTTGAAGGTGCGCGTGGTAGAGGCGCACAACGACGAACTGCTGGCCATGCTGCGCACCAATCAGATTGAATTCGCGGTAGCCGCCCAGGCTGATCCGGCTTCCGACCTGAGCTTCACGCCGCTGGGCGAGGATTGCTTTTGCGCGGTTTATCCCGCGGGGCACCCGCTGGGTGATGTCCGAGGGACGCTGCATTGGCGCGATGTACTGCGTTACGACCTGATCTTGCTATCGCAGGGGTCCAACGCGCGCCAACAGTTTGACCGTGCCGTGCGCGACGAAGTGGACGCCCCGGCCACCGCGCTGCGTTACGACGTGACCAACATGGGCACGGCTGCCGGCATGGTGCGCCAGGGCCTGGGCGTGAGCGTACTGCCCCGCCTGGCACTGCCCGAGCTGAACCTGTCCGGGTTGCGCTGCGCGCCGTTGGGCGATGCTTCGGCACGCCGCTACATTGGGTTGCTGCACAGGCGTGACCGCTCGCTGTCGCCCGCCGCTCAGGCATTGGTGGCGCAGTTGGAAAACGTCATGGCAGGGGTCCTGCCCAGCCTGCTGCCCTTGCCACCGCTAGGGAAACCAGGTTGACCTTGGCGGCCTTGTTTTCTCGCGGAACGCAGCGGTTTCCCCCAGCCTGCTACCATGGCCCATCTACAAGGAGCGGTAATGGCTACAAAAGAGAAGTCTTCGACTGGTTTGGCGGCGTTGGTTGAAAAGGCGCTTCAACAGAAGAAGCTGGCTGCCGCCACGCAAAAGCCGACGGGATCTTCCCTGTCGAACATGGCGGGACGCAAGCAAATGGGGCGTCCGGCAGGTCGTAAACGCTGATTCACTTCACCTTGGCAATACCCGCTGGCGCGTCCAGCGCGGCGGGCGTTGCCAATCGGTTCATTCTTCCCCCTTGCTCTACCGTTACGGCGTCGACCGCGATATCGCGTAGCACGATGCCTGGCGCCACTTCGGCGCCCGTGCGCCACGCCAAGGGCGGGCCACCGTCCACGCTGAGCACCGCCGCGCCATCCGGGCCGGCCGCGATCAGGCCCAGCACGCTTATCTGCGTGCGCATCACTTCATCCTTTCCAAACCATAGCGCCACGGGCGTATTGTCGGCCGCGCGCGGCGGGGCCGCCGATACGGCGGGTGGCAACGCGCCTGGACGCGGGGCCAGCAATATCGACCCCCACACGCCCACGCCCGCGGCCAGCGCCAGTACGGCAAGAACACGCAGCGCGGCGGGTGCGGAAGGCAGGGAAGGGCGCAAGGAAATGGGCATGGGTGTACAGCAGCGGCTACGGTGTCGGGAAACGAGGGGCAGGGAATGCGCCCGACTATAGCGAGGCTACGTGACAATTACGCGATAAGGTCGCAATGCCGGCGCAATATCGCAGCAACACAGCAGCCCCCCCCGCACGCCAACGCAACCTCCCTGCACCAACACGGCAACCCCGCGCCCCCCGATTCAGCTTCCCTACAGTTTTTTGTCATTCCGCCTACACGGCGCGTCTCTAGCATGCGGACACGCTCAGGTTCAACGCTTGGGCATCCATACGAACCAACAGGGAAACCGCATGCAAGACATGAATCAAGCCAATCGCCGCCGACTGCTGAAGATGCTGGGAGGCGCGCCGATGCTGCCGATCGGCGGCGTCAGCATGGCGGCGTTGCTGGCCGGCTGTAATTCGAGCGATGACGATGACGACGCGGTTGCCTCGCCGCCCGCCGCGCCGGTCACCTTCACGTCGGCGTCATTCACGTCCATGCCCGCGCCCACGCTGGCCAACCCGGAACTGATGGCCCGCACCACGGTGAGTTCGGCCATGAACCTGGCGTTCAGCGATGGCTCCAAGCGCACCGTCGAGCTGGGCTACGAGCCGTTCTTCATCACGGGCGACAACGTGCCCGACGGCAAGGGTGGCGTCGCCATTGCCGGGGGTTACTTCAACCTGGCCGGCGCGCCCATCATGGACAACTCGGTACCCGCGAAGGCGCGCCAGTTTTTCTCGAACTGTCCGGACGGCACGTCGTTGCTGGCGCTGTCGGCCCCCACCACGGTGCCGGGCGTGGCGGGCAATGCCGTCTATGCGGTGGTGCAGTTCGAATACCAATCGGTGGACCAGGCCGGCAACGACATGTATGGCTTGCTGCCGTCGCCCATCGCCGTGTTGACGCTGTCGCAAGACCCCAATACGGGCAAGCTCAGCCTGGTCAAGTACAGCAACGTGGACACCTCGTCGGTGCACGGGCTGTGGATCACCTGCGGCGCCAGCCTGTCGCCGTGGGGCACGCACCTGTCCAGCGAAGAGTACGAGCCGGACGCGACGACGGCGGTCGGCTCGGCCTCGTTCCAGGCCTATAGCAACAACGTCTATGGCGACCCCAACAAGGCCAACCCCTACCACTACGGCCACATGCCGGAAGTGACGGTGCACCCCGATGGCACCGGCACCATCAAGAAGCACTACTGCATGGGCCGCATCTCGCACGAGTTGGTGCAGGTCATGCCCGACGAGCGCACCGCGCTGATGGGCGACGACGCCACCAATGGCGGCCTGTTCATGTTCGTGGCCGACCGCAAGGCCGACCTGTCGGCCGGCACGCTGTACGTGGCAAAGTGGACGCAAACCTCGGGCACGGGCCCGGGCGCCGGCACGCTGAGCTGGATCAAGCTGGGCCACGCCACCAGCGCCGAGGTCAAGGAACTGGCCGACCAGCTTACCGCCGCCGACATCATGGACGTGCGCACGGCCGACCCCGGCGATGCTTCCTTCACGAAGATCCGCTACAGCGGCAAGAACAACTGGGTCAAGCTGCAACCGGGCCGCCGCCAGGCCGCGGCCTTTCTGGAAACGCACCGCTATGCGGCGCTGGTGGGCGGCTCGCTGGCCTTCACCAAGATGGAAGGCACCACCGTCAACATCAAGGACAAGATCGCATACAGCGCGATGTCGCGGATTGAATCGTCCATGACGGACGGCCTGGTCGCGGGCTTCAAGGTCGAAGCCAATTCCGCCGGCGCGGTGTATCAACTGCACCTGAAAGCGGGGCAGGTGGATACCGACGGCGGTGTCATCGACAGCGAATGGGTGCCGGTGGACATGGCCGCCGTGACCGAGCTGATCGGCAAGCCGCTGGCCACGCCGGATGCGCTGGGCAACACGCACAACGCCGATTTTGTGTCCAACCCCGATAACCTGAAGTTCTCGGAAAAGCTGCGCACCTTGTTCGTGGGCGAAGACAGTGGCGGCCACGTCAACAATTTCATGTGGGCCTACAACGTCGACACCAAGGCCTTGTCGCGTCTGCTGTCCTGCCCGGTGGCGGCGGAATCCACCGGTTTGCAGGCGGTGGATGAAATCAATGGCTGGACCTACATCATGAGCAACTTCCAGCACCCGGGCGACTGGGGCAGCGTGCACGCCGTGGTGCGACCCACGCTGGAACCGCTGATCAAGGCCAACTACAAGGACGGCTTTGGCGCGGCGGTGGGTTACCTGACGGGCGTGAAGATCGGCGCATAAGCAAGCGCTAGTTGCGTCGGCTTGATGGCTGACGTTGCAGAGCAGGGGGACCGGTTCGCCGGTCCCCTATGCACGTCTGGCATCAGTACCAGCGGGCATCAGTACTTACGGGAATCATTTCTCAGGTGTAACGCCGGCCATGCCACTGCCGGCTGGCTCCTACACTCGGCGGCGTCAGGCTTGCCTGATGTGTTTGATGTGTCTTCCGGCATGCGCTCCGGTGCGCGGTCGCGCGAGGCCAGTGCGCGCATGGCCGGTTCGTTGTTGGGTGTTTGAACCTGGGAGCGTTCACATGAAAAATCCTGACCACACTGATCGTCGCCGGCTGCTCAAGATGCTGGGCAGCGCGCCGATGTTGCCGCTGGGCAGTGCGGCGCTGGCTGGCTTGCTGTCCTCGCCTCATGCGTCGGCGGCCACCACCACGCGATCCGCCGAATTCCTGTCCGCCGAGTTCATATCCATGCCCGCGCCGGGCTTGTCGGATCCGGCGGGCATGGCGCGCACCACGGTGGAATCGGCGATGGAACTTGTCTTTGCCAACGGCACGCGGCGGCGCGTGCAACTGGGCTACGAAGCGTTCTTCATGACGGGCGACCAAGTGCCCGATGGCAAGGGTGGCACCGTGCTGGCGGGCGGCTACGTCGACATCAACGGCAAGCCCATCCTGGATACCTCCGTGCCCAAGCGCGCACGGCCGTTTTTTTCAGACTGCCCGGATGGCATGTCGCTGTTGACGCTGGCCCGGCCCGCCGGCGAGGCCGACGGCGCAACCGGCCCACCGGAGGCCACCGTGTACGCGGTGGTGCAGTTTGAATACCTGTCGCGCAACCAGGCGGGCGTCGACATGTGGAGGCACCTGCCATCGCCGATTGCCGTGCTGACCCTGGCGCAAGACTTGCAGACCGGCACACTGCGTCTGGTGCGTTACTGCAATGTGGATACCGCGCCGGTGCATGGCCTGTGGGTCACCTGCGGGGCCAGCCTGTCGCCGTGGAACACGCATTTGTCCAGCGAGGAATACGAGCCCGACGCGACCACCGCGCGCGACGCGCCTTGGTTCCGGGCGTTCAGCCGCCACCTGTATGGTGACGCGCGCCGCGCCAACCCGTATCACTATGGCCATCTGCCGGAAGTGACGGTGCACGCGGACGGCACGGGCAGCATCAAGAAGCACTACTGCATGGGCCGCATCTCGCACGAGCTGGTGCAGATCATGCCCGACCAGCGCACCGCGTTGATGGGGGATGACGCCACCAATGGCGGCCTGTTCATGTTCGTGGCCGATCGCAAGGCGGACTTGTCTTCGGGCACGCTCTACGTGGCCCACTGGATGCAGACGTCGGGAGTGGGGCCGGGCGCGGCGGCGCTGCGCTGGATACGGCTGGGCCATGCCACCAGCGCCGAGGTCAAGGACATGGCGGACGAACTGGTCGCTGCCGACATCATGGACGTGCGCACGGTCGACCCCGTGGATACGCGCTACACCCACATCCGCTTTGACGGCAAGGACAACTGGGTTCGGCTGAAACCGGGCCGCCGCCAGGCCGCGGCCTTTCTGGAAACGCACCGCTATGCCGCGCTGGCGGGCGGCACGCTGGCCTTCACCAAGATGGAAGGCACCACCGTGAACGCGCGCGACAAGATCGCGTACACCGCCATGGCGCACATCGAAACGTCCATGGTCGATGGCACGTCGCCGCACCTGCGCGTGGAAGGGCCGGACGCGGGCGCGGTCTATCAATTGCACCTGCAAGGCGCGCAGTCGGACACCGACGGCGTCGCCATCGACAGCGACTGGGTGCCGGTGGACATGGCGGCCGTGCCCGAACTGGTGGGCGCGCTGCTGGCCGCGCCCGACGCGCTGGGCAACCGCCATCGAAGCGACTGCATATCGAACCCCGACAACCTGAAGTTCTCGGAAAAGCTGCGCACCTTGTTCATAGGCGAAGACAGCATGGGCCGCGTGAACAGCTTCCTGTGGGCGTTCAACGTGGACACGCGCGTGTTGTCGCGCCTGCTGTCTTGTCCGGTCGCCGCCGAATCCACGGGCCTGCACGCGGTGGACGACATCAATGGCTGGACCTACATCACCAGCAACTTCCAGCACACGGCGGACTGGAACGACGTGCATGACGTGGTGCGGCCCGTGCTGGAGCCGCTGGTCAAGGCCAACTACAAGGACGGCGCGGGCGCGTCGGTCGGCTACCTGACGGGGGTGAGGATAGACGCCAAAGAATCCTGATTCGTCGATCAATCTTTCTGGCCTTGCCTTCATGGACCTTTCACGTTCGCCCGCCACTATGTGCGCAGCGGAAACTGTTCCTGAAACGAGAAGGCAAGCATGAAAGCGATGGATTGGAGAAGATGGTGCGCCATGTTGCTGGCCACCAGCGCGTTGGCGGGCTGTGGCGGCGACGATGACGACGCCGACACACCGCCGCCGACGCAACCGCCGGTGACCGAACCGGGGCCGGCGACCACCGACAAAGTCTTGTTCATCGGCGTTGATGGCCTGACGTATGACGCCATGCGACGAGGCGTCGCGGACAAGACACTTTCCAACATCGGCCAGTTGACGGCCACGCGCGCCTGGACGGGCGGGGTAACGGGCGACGTCACCCAGCAGCCCACGCTGGCCGCGCCGGGCTGGGCCACCCTGTTGACCGGGCAGTGGGCGGACGTGCACGGCGTGCGTTCCAACGCGGCGGGCCAGTCGATGAAAGCGGCCAGCCTGTTCCAGCGCATCAAGACGGCGCACCCCGAGGCGCGCACGGCGGGCGCCTTCAATTCGTCTTTGCTGGCCGGCCTGGTCGGCAGCGACCGCGACGCCGGTTACCTGCAAGCCCTGACTGATTGCGCGGGCGTTGACGACTGCGTCGCCTCGCAAGCGCGTGACCGCATCACTGAAGGCTATGACGTGGTTGTTGCGCAGTTTGGCGCACCCGAACGCGCCGCGTCCGACAGCGGCTTTGGTGCCAACTACAACGCCGTGATCCGTCAGACCGACGCGGCCATCGGCGTGCTGGCCAAGCAGATTGCCGACCGCCGCGCGGAACATCCCAACGAGAACTGGCTGATGGTGGTGGCGTCCAGCCACGGCCTGGGCAAGACCGGCGTGGCCGACGGCCTGCCGCTAGGGGCGAACAAGACCGTCTTTCTGGCCGCCAATCAACCGGCGCTGCTGGGCGGCAGCGCGGACGACGCGGCTTATGACGGTGTCTGGGACAACAACTGGTACGCGTTGCCCAGCGCCGCCGACGTGGCGCCCACCATGCTGGCGCATGTGCACGCGTTGCCTGCCGACGGACAATACGACATGGCGGGCACGCCCTTGTCCGAACCGCTGGCGCTGCGTCGCCTGTCGACCCGCACGTCCATGGACAACAAGACGGTGACGCTGTCCTGGGTGCGCGTGGGCGAACCCGTGGGCGACATCATCGTCAGCCGCGACGGTGTAGAGGTGGCGCGCCTGCCCGGCACGGACACGGGCTACGCCGACACCGGCTTCACCTTCGATACCGAAGGCGTGCATACGCTGAACTACAGCGTGGCCACGGGCCGCGCCACCAGCGCCGCCCGCGCCACGGTGGTGTATGCCAAGCCGGTCGAGCTGTTGGCGTCGCTGCGCACCGGCCTGACGATGCTGTTCCCCTTCGAAGGCAATGTGACCGATGCGGCCGCGGGCGGCGGTGTCATCACCCCGTATGACGGCGTGCAGGCGCCGGCGTTCGCCGATGCCGGCGTGTTCGGCAAGATGTTCAAGAACGAGCGCGGCACGGCCGCCCTGGGCGCCTTCAAGCTGGACTACCCGGCCGGCATGCTGGACAGCCTGCCCGTCTTCACGATCGGCTTCTGGTACCAGTCGGACGGCACGGCGAACGACCGCTCGATCCTGGGCAACAAGGACTACAACTCCGGCGGCAATCCCGGCATCACCATTGCCCAGTGGGCCGGCCCCGAGCTGCGCTTCAACGTGGCGGGCGGCGGTGCTCGCGCCGACATCAACGGGCTGAAGTTCACACCGAACAAACCGGTCTACGTCGCCATGACCATCGACAAGCCCGCCAAGACCATGACGGCCTTCGTCTATGACAGCGAAATCGGCTTCCTGCGCCGCAACACGACCACGGGCACGGTCGACTTGGGGCTGGTGGCGGGCGTGTTCGGTCCGCACATCGGCCTGAATGAAGACGGCCGGGGCACTTACGGCATCTGCTGCGCGGGCACCAAGGGTGCGTACACCATGAATTTTGACGATCTGGCCTTCTGGTCGCGCGCATTGACCGAGGACGAAGTGAAGTCCCTTGCGCTGTCCGGCAAGTCCGTTTCCGACCTGTTTCCCTGATGTTTCTAGGATAGAAAAGCCATGAGCCATTCCCTGATCTTGCGCGGCCTGCTGCGCGCCGGCGCGGTACTGATGCTGACCGTCACCCTGGCCGCCTGCGGCGGCGATGACGGCGACGACAGCACGACGCCGCCCGACAACGGCGGCGGGACCGAAACGCCCACGCCCACCAAGCCCGAACTGCGTTGCGCCCCTTGAAGCGCGCTCCCTACCGAGTCATAGGAAACCCATCCGTGAAGTCCGAAAAAGACCCGATCCACGCCGGCAAGCGCCGCTTCCTGCGCAACGCCGCCGCGTCCACCGCCGGCCTGACCGCGCTGTCGATGTTCCCGCCCGCCATCCGCCGCGCGCTGGCCATTCCGGCCAACAACCGCACCGGCACGATCAACGACGTTGAACACGTGGTGATCCTGATGCAGGAAAACCGTTCGTTCGACATGTACTTCGGCACGTACAAGGGCGTGCGCGGTTTTGGCGACCGCATCACCATTCCGCTGCCGCAGAACCGTTCGGTGTGGGAACAGACCAACGGCACCCGCGTGGTCATGCCTTATCACCTGGACAGCACGCAGGGCAACGCCCAGCGCGTGGCCGGCACGCCGCACGACTACATGGACGCGCAGATGGCGTGGGACGGCGGCCGCATGGACCAGTGGCCGCGCTACAAGCAGAACCAGTCCATGGGCTACTACCGTCAGAAGGAAGTGGACTTTCAGTTCCTGCTGGCCGAAGCCTTCACGCTGTGCGACGCCTACCACTGTTCCACCCACGGCGGCACCAACACCAACCGCCTGTTCCTGTGGACGGGCACCAACGACCCGCTGGCCCAAGGCAACGGCCCGTCCACCCGCAACCAGTGGGACAGCCTGGGCGCGTCCGCCACCGGCTGGACGTGGAAGACGTATCCGGAACGCCTGCAAGAGAACGGCGTGACGTGGAAGGTCTACCAGAACCTGCCCGAGAACTTCGGCGACAACTCGCTGGCGGGCTTTCAGCAATACCGCCGCGCCAACGAACAGGCGGGCAACGCCGCCAATGGCTCGCCGTATCCGGCCTGGACGCCCAGCATGGATGCCGCCAACCCCTTGTACAAGGGCACGGCCAACACCATGCCGGACGGCGGTTTCCTGCAATCGCTGCGCGACGACGTCAACAACGGCACCTTGCCGCAAGTGTCCTGGATCGTGGCGCCCGCCACGTATTCCGAACACCCGGGCCCGTCCAGCCCCATCCAGGGCGCGTGGTACATCCAGGAAACGCTGGACGCGCTGACGGCCAACCCCGACGTCTGGAGCAAGACGGTGCTCTTGATCAACTTCGACGAAAACGACGGCTACTTCGACCACGTGCCGCCGCCTGCCGCGCCGTCGCTGAATGCGGATGGCTCGATGGCGGGCGCGTCCACCGTCAATACCGACCTGGAACGCCACACGCATGCCTCGGCGCAGGACGCTGCCGACAACCGCGTCTACGGTCCCGGCCCACGTGTTCCGATGTATGTGGTGTCGCCGTGGAGCCGTGGCGGCTGGGTCAATTCCCAGGCGTTTGACCACACCTCGGTGCTGCGTTTCCTGGAAGCGCGCTTCGGTGTGCCCGAAGACAACATCAGCCCGTGGCGCCGCGCCGTGCTGGGCGACCTGACCTCGGCCTTCAACTTCGCCACGCCCAACGACGAAGCGCTGCCCGACTTGAACAGCCTGACGCGCGCGGGCGCCGACCAGGTGCGCGCCGACCAGCAAGCCTTGACCGCCGTGCCGCTGCCGGACACGACGGTGCAGGCCAAGCCCGAGCAGGAAAAGGGCTATCGCTATGCGCGCCCCTTGCCGTATGAGCTGCATACCAGCGGTCGCAGCGAGCCCACCATGGGCGCCATGTGGCTGCTGTTCTCCAACACCGGCAAGCAGGCGGCGGTCTTCCATGTGTATGACCGCCTGCATCTGGACCGCCTGCCGCGCCGCTACACGGTGGAGCCCGACAAGCAGTTGGAAGGAAGCTGGGATACGGCGGCCGATGGCGGCAAGTACGACCTGTGGGTGCTGGGTCCCAATGGCTATCTCCGCCACTTCGCGGGCGACCTGGCCCTGGCGCGCACGTCGCAGTTGGACCCGGAAATCCGCGTCTGCTACGACATCGCCAACGGCGACCTCTACGTCAGCTTCATCAACAGCGGCAAGGTCGATTGCACCTTCGAAGTCACGCCCAACGCCTACTACAGCAATAACGAGCGTTGGACGTTGACCGTGCCGGCTGGCGCCAAGGTGGAACAGCACTGGGCGCTGGAAGGCAGCGGCCACTGGTACGACTTCACCGCCCGCCTGGCGGAAGACCCGGCCTACCTGCGCCGCTTTGCCGGCCACGTTGAAACCGGCAAGCCGTCGGTGACCGACCCGGCAATGGGGTCGTAAGGCTCAGGCGGCAGTCTGCGGTTCGCGCGCCCGGAAAGCCGTGGCGCACGCATCGCAGATTGCCGCGGTGATGCCCTGGCGGGCGTGTTCGCGCCGTTCCAGCATGCCGATGGCCCGCGACAGCGGGCCCAGGTCTTGGGGCAACGTCAGAATGCGTAGCTCGGGGCTGTGCTGCCAGTTGGACCCGTTGATCAGCGGCAGCAGGGTCACGCCCACTTCCTGACGCACCAGTTCCACCAGCGTCTCGATGGCGTTGAGTTCCAGGAATTCATTCAGCGGCACCGCCAGGCGCCGCAGCAGGCGGTCGATCTGCAAGCCCGTGCGCTGCGTGCGGTCAAAGCGCAGAAAGGGGTTGCCGGCCAGCACCTGGCGGGCGTCCTTGCCGGGCGCCGACGCGGGCGCAATCACCACCAGTTGCTCTTCATATAGCGGGGTCCAGCGCGTGCTGGCCATCTTGCGCCCGGCTTCCACCAGAAAGGCCGCGTCCAGTTCGCCGTCTTCGACCTTGCCGGCCAGTTCGCTGGCCTTGCCCGACAGAATGCGCACGTCCAGCTTGGGGTGGGCCTTCTTCAAGCCCGATACCACCTTGGACAGCGTGCCCATGCACGACACGATGCTGCCCACCGATACCGCGCCCGCCAATTCGCCCGGCACGGTACTCGGCAGCCGCATTCGGTCGTATAAATCCAGTAAATGCTTGATTTCAGGTAGCAATTCACGGCCAGCTGCGTTAAGAATGGCAAGTCGGCCGCTGCGGTCGAAGAGTTCCCGGCCCAGCTCGGCTTCCAACGAACGCATCTGGAAGCTGACGGCGGCCTGGGTCAGCGCCACTTGCTCGGCCGCTTCCGAAAAAGAGCCATGGTGGGCGACCGCC
This sequence comes from Achromobacter spanius, assembly GCF_002812705.1. Classification (NCBI taxonomy): domain Bacteria; kingdom Pseudomonadati; phylum Pseudomonadota; class Betaproteobacteria; order Burkholderiales; family Alcaligenaceae; genus Achromobacter; species Achromobacter spanius. The sequence goes on from NZ_CP025030.1 coordinate 3,573,442, forward strand.
AGGAAAGTGCGTAAAAACCGGATGGTGCTCATAGCGGTGACCCATAAAAATTTCTTTTATGACGGAACAAAAAATCAAATTGATTTAATTAGATCACGAGAGTACCTTCGCCTGCTTAACCGTTCAGACCGTTTAGAGACAAGCACATGAAAACCTTCGACTGGGCCAACCCGTATCCCTCCGTCCGCATCCCGCTGTTTGCGCGCAACGTGGTGTCCACGTCGCATCCGCTGGCGGCCCAGGCGGGTCTGCGCATGCTGCTCAAGGGCGGCAACGCCGTGGACGCCGCCATTGCGGCCGCCGCCACGATCGTGCTGGTGGAACCAGTGTCTTGCGGCCTGGGCGGCGACTGCTTCGCCATCGTCTGGGACGGCAAGGAACTGCATGGCTTGAACTCGTCGGGCGTGGCGCCCGCCGCATGGAATACCGAATACTTCAAGGCCAAGTACGGCACGGGCCCCGACGGCCTGGCCATCCAGCCCAAGCGCGGCTGGGACGCCGTGACGGTGCCGGGCGTGGTGGCCGGCTGGGCCGCGCTGCACGAAAAGCTGGGCAAGCTGCCGTTTGAACAACTGTTCGAACCCGCCATCGAAATCGCCGAGCGCGGCTATGCCGTGCCGCCGGTCGTGGCGCACAAGTGGGCCGCCGCCGCCGACGAACTGAAGTCGCAGCCCGGCTACGCCGCCGCCTTCATGCCCGAGGGCCGCGCGCCCAAGGTCGGCGAACACTTCCGCTTTCCTGACGCCGCCAACACGCTGCGCCGCATCGCCGAATCCAAGGGCCGCGACTTCTATGAAGGCGAGCTGGCCGAACGCATCGCCGCCTTCAGCAAGGAATGCGGCGGCGCGATGACGCTGGAAGACCTGCGCAACTACCGTCCGGACTGGGTCAAGCCCATTTCGAAGTCGTACCGTGGCTACGAGCTGCACGAAATCCCGCCCAACGGGCAGGGCATCGCCGCGCTGATCGCGCTGGGCATCGTCGAACGCTTTGATATGTCCGACATGCCGGTGGATTCGGTGCAGTCGCAGCACATCCAGATCGAAGCCATGAAGCTGGCGTTTGCTGATCTGTACAAGTACGTGGCCGACCCGCGCGCCATGCAGGTGACGCCCGAGCAGATGCTGTCGGACGCCTATCTGGACAGCCGCGCCAAGCTGATCCGCCTGGACCAGGCCACGCATTTCGAAGCCGGCCGCCCGCATGCCGGCGGCACCATCTACCTGACCGCCGCCGATGAAAACGGCATGATGATTTCGTTCATCCAGTCCAACTACATGGGCTTCGGATCGGGCGTGGTCGTGCCGGGCACCGGCATCAGCATGCAGAACCGTGGCGTGGGTTTCTCGATGGATCCCAAGTCGGCCAACGTGGTCGAAGGCGGCAAGCGCCCGTTCCACACCATCATCCCGGGCTTCCTGACGCGCGGCGGCAAGCCGGTGATGAGCTTTGGCGTGATGGGCGGCGACATGCAGCCCCAAGGCCACATGCAGACGGTCGTGCGCATGATCGACTACCACCAGAACCCGCAGGCCGCGTGCTGCGCGCCGCGCTGGAAGGTCAACCGCGACTTCACGCTGGACATCGAGACCAACATGAAGGCCTCCACCATTGCAGGCCTGAAAGACCTGGGGCATGCTTTGAAGTCCGTTGACGATCCGTACATGGACTTCGGCGCCGGCCAGTTCATCTGGCGCATGTCCGAAAACGACAACGAACTGGGTTATGTCGCCGCCAGCGACAGCCGCCGCGACGGTCAAGCGGTCGGCTTCTAAGACAGCCCTTCACATTCAAGCATCGCAAGCACCAAGGGGAAATACCACAATGAAACGCTTGACCTTGACCTTCGGCGCCAGCTTGCTGGCGCTGGCCGCCGGCGCCGCGTGCGCCCAGAACATCCGCATCGGCCTGCAGGAAGATCCGGACGTGCTGGACCCGCACCGCGCCCGCACCTATGTGGGCCGCATCGTGTTCACGTCGCTGTGCGACAAGCTGGTGGACATCGATCCCAAGCTGCACTTCGTGCCGCAACTGGCCACGTCGTGGTCATTCAGCCCCGACAACAAGGTGTTGACTTTCAAGCTGCGTGACGACGCGCTGTTCCACGACGGCTCGAAGTTCGACGCCGCCGCGGCCAAGGCCAACATCGAACGCGCCAAGTCCCTGCCGGACAGCCTGCGCAAGGGCGAACTGGCCTCGGTCGACAAGGTAGACGCCCCGGACGCCACGACGCTGGTGCTTACCCTGAAAAAGCCGGACGCCACCTTGCTGGCGCAGTTGTCGGACCGCGCCGGCATGATGCTGTCGCCCGCGACCTTCAACGACGCCGACGTGGCCGCCGTCGGCCGCAAGCCCGTGTGCTCGGGCCCGTACAAGTTTGTGGAGCGCATCCAGAACGACCGCATCGTGCTGGAGAAGTTCGACAAGTACTACGACGCCAAGGACTACGCCTTCCAGCGCATCACCTTCCTGCCCATCCCCGACACCACGGTGCGCTTGTCGAACCTGCGCGCGGGTGACCTGGACATGCTGGAACGCCTGAACCCGTCGGACGCGCCGCAAGTCAAGACCGACACCAACCTGACGTTCGCGCCGGTGGCCGGCCTGGGCTTCCAGCAGTTCATGTTCAACGTGGGCAACGGCAAGCGCGCCGAAGACAACCCGTTCAAGAACAAGCTGGTGCGCCAGGCGTTCCAGTACGCCATCGACCGCAACGTCATCAACGACGTGGCGGGCGGCGGCATCTTCGAACCCGCGCAGCAGCCGTTCCCGCCGGCAAGCCCTTATCACAGCGACAAGTTCCCCGTTACCCAGCGTGACGTGGCCAAGTCCAAGGCGCTGCTGAAGCAGGCCGGCATGGAGCGCGTGAAGGCCGAGCTGGTATTCGGCAACAACACGACCACGTCGTCCATCGCGGAAATCGTGCAGGCCATGGCGGCCGAGGCGGGCTTTGACCTGTCCTTGCGTCCCACGGAATACGCGGCCCTGCAGAAAGAAGCGTCGGCCGGCAACTTCCAGATCGTGATGCTGGGCTGGTCCGGCCGGGTTGATCCGGACGGCAACATTTACGCCTTCGTGACGTGCAAGGGTGCGTTGAACGACGGCCATTACTGCAATCCGGAAGTGGACAAGCTGCTGAATGAAGCCCGCACCATTCCGGATGAAGCCCAGCGCAAGGTCATCTACGAAAAGGCGCTGACGATCATGCAGGACGAGTTGCCCGGCGTGTACAACTACTACCAGCCGTGGCCGTTCGTGATGGCCAAGAAGGTCAAGGGCTTCACGCCGTATCCGGATGGCATGATCCGTCTGAAGGGCGTGACGTTCGCGCAAAAGTGACAACGAGGCGCGGCGGCCCGCCTGTTTGGTGGCTGCCGCGCGCGTGGGGCGCAGCGATGCGTCCCATGGCTTTTTGCGGCGGACGTGCGTCAGGTGCTGTTGACCTGAGCCCGTCCGCCGTTCCTGTTCTACGGTTTTCCCCCACATGCTTAAACTTATCTTGCGCCGCGTGATCGTCGCGATACCGACACTGATACTGGTGTCGATGATCGTCTTCATGCTGCAGAAAATCTTGCCCGGCGACCCGGTGCTGACCTTGGCCGGCGAAGAGCGCGACCCGGCCGTGCTGGATTACCTGCGCGACAAATACCGCCTGAACGATCCTTTGCCCGTGCAATACGCGGCCTGGGCCGGGCAGGTGCTGCAAGGCGACCTGGGCAAGTCCCTGCGCACCGACGTGCCCGTCACGACGCTGATCGCGCAAAAGCTGCCCGTGACCCTGCAACTGGCCGCCATGGCCATGTTCTTTGCGCTCTTGATCGGCATTCCCATGGGGATCATCGCCGCGGTGCGCAAGGGCAAGCCCATTGAAATGGGCGCCAACATCGCGGCGCTGTCCGGCATGTCGATTCCCAATTTCTGGCTGGGCATCATCCTGATCATGGTGGTGTCGGTGCAATGGAAGCTGTTGCCGGCCTCGGGCTATGTGTCGCCGGCCGAAGACTTCTGGCTGTCGATCAAGACGATGCTGATGCCGTCGCTGGTGCTGTCTACCGCCATTGCCGCGTATCTGATGCGGCACACGCGCTCGTCGATGCTGGAGGCGCTGTCGGCCGATTACGTGCGCACCGCGCGCGCCAAGGGGGTGTCGCCGCGCAAGGTGGTGCTGCGCCATGCCTTGCGCAATGCGCTGATGCCGATCGTGACACTGGTGACTTTGCTGTTTGGTGAATTGCTGGCCGGCGCGGTGTTGACCGAACAGGTCTTCACGATTCCGGGCTTTGGCAAGCTGGTGGTGGACGCGGTGTTCACGCGCGATTACGCGGTGGTGCAGGGCGTGGTGCTCTGCGTGGCGGTGGGCTTCATTCTGATGAACCTGCTGGCCGACATTCTGTACATCCTGGTCAACCCCCGCCTGAGGCACTCATGAGCGCAAATACTGCAACGGCCGCTGCCGTCACGCCGCCCCGCAGCCGCAATCGTGCCTGGGGCAAATTCAAACGCAACCACATCGCGATGCTCGGGCTGGGCATCGTGGCGTTCTTCGTGCTGCTGGCAGTGCTGGCGCCGTTCATCGCCAACCACGATCCCTTGCAGACCAGTTTCACCACCATCCGCAAGGCGCCGTCGGCGTCGTACTGGCTGGGCACGGATGAACTGGGCCGCGATATTTTCAGCCGCATGGTCTATGGCGCTCGCGCGTCCTTGATGGCGGGCCTGGTGTCGGTGCTGATCGCCTTGGTGGTCGGGGTGCCGTTCGGGCTTGCGGCCGGCTACTTCGGCGGCTGGACGGACAGCATCATTTCGCGCGCCACGGAAGCGCTGCTGGCGATTCCGTTCCTGATCCTGGCGATTGCGCTGGCCGCGTTTCTTGGGCCCAGCCTGACCAACGCGATGATCGCCATTGGCGTATCGGCCGCGCCGAAGTTCGTGCGGCTGACGCGCGGGCAGGTGCTGGCGGTGAAAAACGAAGACTATGTGCAAAGCGCGCGGGCGCTGGGCGCGTCGGACTTGCGGATCATCGGCCGGCACGTGTTTCCCAACGTGATGCCGCCGCTGATCGTGCAGGCCACCATCACCATCGCCACGGCCATCATCGCCGAGGCCAGCCTGTCGTTCCTGGGGCTGGGCCTGCAACCGCCGACGCCGTCGTGGGGCTCGATGTTGAACACGGCCAAGAACTTCATGACCCAGGCGCCCTGGATGTCGATCTTTCCCGGATCGGCCATTTTCCTGGTGGTGCTGGGCTTCAATCTGCTGGGTGACGGGCTGCGCGACGCGCTCGATCCGCGTCAGGAAAAGTAATCACTATGGCAACAATGGATTCCAAACGCGTCGTCGAGGTCAACGGCCTGTCGGTGCGCTTCAAGACCCCGGATCGCACGGTGGACGCCGTGCGCAATGTGTCGTTCCATGTGGACCGCGGAGAAACGCTGGCCATCGTGGGCGAGTCGGGCTCAGGCAAGTCGGTGACGTCGCTGGCGCTGATGCGCCTGGTGGAGTATGGCGGCGGCAAGATCATCAATGGCGACATGTTCCTGCGCCGCCGCAATGGCGAGGTGCTGGACTTGGCGAACGCGCCGGACACGACGTTGCAGCGCGTGCGCGGTGCGGACGTGGCGATGATTTTCCAGGAGCCGATGACGTCGCTGAACCCCAGCTTCACGGCGGGCAACCAGATTGCCGAGGCCTTGCAATTGCACCAGGGGCTGGATGCGGCGGCGGCGCGGGCGGAAACGCTGCGCATGCTGGAGCGGGTGCGCATCCCCGAGGCGCGGGCCATTCTGGACCGTTATCCGCATCAGTTGTCGGGCGGGATGCGCCAGCGGGTGATGATCGCGATGGCGCTGTCCTGCAAGCCGCAATTGCTGATTGCCGATGAACCGACGACGGCGCTGGATGTGACGATCCAGGCGCAGATTCTGCAACTGATCCGTCAGTTGCAGGAAGAAATGGACATGGGGGTGATCTTCATCACGCACGATATGGGCGTGGTGGCGGAAGTGGCCGACCGGGTGCTGGTGATGTATCGCGGCGACAAGGTGGAAGAGGGCGGTTCGGACGAGATTTTCGCGCGTCCGCAGCATGCCTATACGCGCGCGTTGTTGTCGGCGGTGCCTCGCTTGGGGGCGATGCACGGCACGGATGAGCCGGCGCCGTTTCCGCTGTTGAAGCTGGAAGAGGCGGCGCAGGTGGCGGACCCGGCGGCGTTGGTGGATGCGCCGGTGGCGGTGCCGTCAACGGTGCGGCGCGAGAATGGTCCGGTGCTGAAGGTGCGGGACCTGACGACGAGTTTCGACATTACGGGCGGCATTCTGGGCCGGGTGCAAAAGCGTGTGCATGCGGTGGAGAAGGTGAGCTTCGATCTGTACCCGGGCGAGACTTTATCGCTGGTGGGCGAGTCGGGCTGCGGCAAGACGACAACGGGTCGATCGCTGTTGCAACTGGTGAAGAGCAAGGGCGGCACGATCGAGTTCGACGGCAAGAACATCGGCGCGTTGCGCGGTAGCGCGATGCAGACGTTGCGGCAACATATCCAGTTCATTTTCCAGGACCCGTTTGCATCGCTGGACCCGCGCATGACGGTGGGTTATTCGATCATGGAGCCGTTGCTGATCCACGGGGTGGCCAAGGGCAAGGCGGCCGAGGAACGGGTGCGCTGGCTGATGGAAAAGTGCGGGCTGGTGCCGGAAATGATCGACCGCTATCCGCATGAGTTTTCGGGCGGGCAGCGTCAGCGTATCTGCATTGCGCGGGCGTTGGCGTTGAATCCGAAGGTGGTGATTGCAGATGAGTCGGTGTCGGCGCTGGATGTGTCGATTCAGGCGCAGATCGTGAATTTGCTGCTGGATCTGCAACGGGAACTTGGGGTGTCGTTCCTGTTCATTTCGCACGATATGGCGGTGGTGGAACGAGTGAGCCACCGGGTGGCGGTGATGTACCTGGGCCAGATCGTCGAGATCGGCCCGCGCCGCGCCATCTTCGAAAACCCGCAGCATCCGTATACGAAGAAGCTGATGGCGGCAGTGCCGATTGCGGACCCGCAACGACGGCATCGTGAACGGTCGCTGCTGGTGGATGAAATCCCAAGCCCGATGCGGAAGCTGGGCGATGATCCGCTGGTGGAGCCGCTGGTTGCCGTCGGAGAAGGGCATTTCGTGGCACGGCATTCGATTGGGGTTTATTGAGGCTTGGGGTTCTTTTGGGGCGAGGTTGGTCCTTAGGATTTGATGCGGATCTTAGGATGCGATGTTGGTTCTTAAGGCGCGTTCGGCGTCGGGGCGAGGATGAGCTTGGCTCAACGATTGCGGTCCGGAGCCTTCGCTCCGGACTACCCCGTTGTCATCCTCGTTGCCGCCTGCGGCGGCTGCCTTCGGATTCCCTCGGGCGCATCGACTCGCCTCGCTCACCCTCGCCCCAACGCCAAACGCTCCAGCCATAGCCGGTGACGGACGCTGGGGCGAGCGGTGTGCTTGGCATTCTTGCCACGGGGGTGGTTTGGCGGAAGGTCTTGCGGGGCCGCCAAAGCCGGCCGCGCGGGCGGCCTTTTTTGGCATTTGGGCGGCTAGGTGCTCCCGACATCGCCAGCGCAACCAACGGCGCCAACGGCGCCAGCTTCACCTGTAGGATGGGTGAAGCGCGGCATGCCTTGAACAAAAACGCCGACCTCCATCGCGCGTAACCCATCAACCACCCCCGCAACAAACCTATCGCCCCTCCAACGCCAATTTCAACCCAAACGCAATAAACGCCGCTCTCGTCATCCGGTCCAATCCCCGCATGACTCCCGCCCTGGCGTGATGATCAAAATTATGCCGGCAAGGGTGAAGACGAAGAGGGCGGCGATAACGGTCATAATCTTCGGGCGATCGATACGAAAAGGCGCCGGCCGCAGTGCAATTCCCCCTTGATTTGCTCAGGCGGTATCATGGCGGGCTTCACGCAATTCGCACCATTCACTACGGATTTTCGCCATGGCCCTGCGCGCCACCATCTACAAGGCCGAACTCAACGTCGCCGACACGGACCGCCATTACTACGGCAGCCATGCGCTGACGGTCGCCCGCCACCCCTCTGAAACGGACGAACGCATGATGGTGCGCCTGGTGGCTTTTGCCCTGCATGCGCAGGAAGAACTGGCGTTCACCAAGGGCTTGAGCGATACCGACGAGCCCGACTTGTGGGTCAAGGACCTGACCGGCGCGGTCAAGCTGTGGATTGAAGTGGGCCAGCCCGAAGAGCGCCGCATTCTGCGCGCTTGTGGGCGGGCGGACGAGGTCATCGTCTATTGCTATGGCGGGTCGGCCAGCAAGATCTGGTGGGATGGCGTGCGCAACAAGCTGGAACGCACCCGCAACCTGAAGGTGGTGAACCTGCCGTCCGACCAGAGCCGGGCGCTGGCCAAGCTGGCCGAGCGCACCATGCAGCTGAACGCCAACATCTCGGACGGCATCGTGTATTTCTCGGCCGACAAGGGCGAGGTCAGCGTCGAACCCGAGGTCTGGCGCTAAGCGCCGTTTCTGCGGGGGGCTGTGCCGTTACATCCCCCGCAGTCACATCCCCGCAGTTACAAAATCCCCCAGATTTTTCTTGCACGCTGGATTTTTGCGGGATTAATATGATGATCATCATATTTCAGGATCCCGACCATGTCTGGCCCCTCCAATCGCAAAGCGCTTTCTCACGAACGGATTGTTGACGCCGCCGCGCGCGCCATCCGGCGGGAAGGGTATGCCGGGGTGGGCGTGGCCGACATCATGAAGGAAGCCGGGCTGACGCATGGCGGGTTCTACGCGCATTTCCCGTCGCGCGATGCGCTCTTGGCCGCCGCGATGGAACGCGCCGGGCGCGATGGCGCGTCGCGCATGATGCAAAGCGTGGCCAAGCGCCAGGCCGAGGGCGCCAGCGCGCTGCGGGCTTGGGTGGACGCCTATCTGGGCGATGCGCATCTGAAAGGCTGCGAGTCTGGTTGCCCGGTGGCGGCGCTGGCTTCCGAGATGCCGCGCCAGTCGCCCGACGTGCGCGAGGTGTCGGCCGCGCGCGTGCAACGCCTGATGCAGGCGGTGCGCGGCGTCTTGCCCCCGGACGCGGGGGAGCACGCTGCCGCAGCGGTGACCAGTACGTTGGTGGGTGCGCTGCAACTGGCGCGCGCGCTGGGCGATAACCCGGAGGGGCGCGCCGTGCTGGCGTCGGCCCGTCAGAGCATTCTTGACCAATACGACACGGTGGCGGCTTCATGAGCTTGACCGCCTACCGATTTCCAGGCCGCTGTGCGCGGCCTTTTTATCCAACATGAATATGATGACCATCATATTTTAACCAGGCAGCAGTCTCTACTTCCCGACAAGGACCCCATCATGAATCTCAAGAATGCAGTTGTTTTGATTACCGGCGCCAACCGCGGTCTGGGTTTGGCTTTTGCGCGCATCGCGCTGGCCCGTGGCGCCAGCAAGGTCTACGCCGCCGCGCGCGACCCGTCCACGATCACCTTGCCCGGGGTCGAGGCCATCAAGCTGGATGTGTCCAACCCGGCTGACGTGGCGGCCGCCGCGGCGCACGCCACGGACGTGACGCTTGTCATCAACAACGCGGGTGTCGCGGCCATGGGTGGCTTTCTGGACGCCGACGCCATCGAATCTGCCCAGCGCCACCTGGACGTCAACCTGTTCGGTTCGTTGCGCGTGGCGCAGGCGTTTGCGCCCGTGCTGGCTGCCAATGGCGGTGGCGCGCTGCTGAATGTGCTGTCGATTGCCAGTTGGATCAACGGGCAGCCGCTGGGCCTGTACGCGATGAGCAAGTCGGCCGCCTGGGCCATGACGAACGGCTTGCGTCACGATTTGCGCGCGCAGGGCACGCAGGTGCTGGGCTTGCACATGGGCTTTGTGGATACCGATCTGACCAAGGGCATCGACGCGCCGAAGTCCACGCCGGACGCCATCGTCAACCAGGCGTTTGACGGCCTGGAAGCGGGCGCGCAAGAGGTGTTGGCCGATGAGCGGACTCGCCAGGTCAAGCAAGGCTTGTCGGCCAACCCGCCGGTCTACCTGTAAGCGCGGGGTAAAGATCACCATGCATGCCAACGCGCATTCTCAAACACCGCCGACCGCAGCGTCGCCCGCCGCGCCCATCACGGCTTCGCCCTGGCCCGTCTTCTGGGTAGCCAGCATTGCCGTGTTCCTGGTGTCGCTGGACGCCACCATGCTGTATGCGGCTTTTGGCGCCTTGCGCGCGGGCTTTCCCGAGGCCTCGGCCGCGGACATGTCCTGGGTGCTCAACGCCTACACCGTGGTGTACGCCGCCATGCTGATTCCGTCGGGGGGCCTGGCCGACACGCATGGCCGCAAGCGCATGTTCATGATTGGGGTGGTGTTGTTCCTGGCCGCCTCCGCCGCCTGTGGCCTGGCCGGCAGCGTGGGGTGGTTGATTGCCGCGCGTGTGTTGCAGGCGGTGGGCGCGGCGCTATTGACGCCCGCGTCTCTGTCGATTGTGCTGGCGGCGTTTCCTACGCAAAAGCGGGCGGTGGCGGTCAGCTTGTGGGGCGCGGTGGGCGGTTTGGCCGCGGCCATCGGCCCCAGCCTGGGCGCGTTCGTGGTGGACACGGCCGGCTGGCCCTGGGCCTTCTACATCAATCTGCCGCTGGGCGCGGTGTCGCTCTGGTTCGGCGCGGGGCTGTTGAAGGAATCCGTCAAACCCGAGTCGCGCCGCCGCGTCGACGGGGTGGGCATGGTCTTGTTGATGGTGGCCGTGGGCGCGCTGGCGTTGGCGACGGTGCAGTCGGAATCACCGTCCTGGACGCGCGTGGAACTGCTGGTGGTGGCGGCCGTGGGCGTGGTGTCGATGGGCGCGTTCGTGGCCTGGGCGCGGTCCACGCCGCATCCCTTGGTGGACCTGGCCTTGTTCAAGCATCGCACCTACCGCTATGTGAACCTGGCCACGCTTAGCTTCGGCATTGCGTTCGCCATGATGTTCTTCGCCTTCTTCTTCTACATGACGGGTGTGTGGCACTACAGCCTGCCGCGCGCGGGCCTGGCGGTTACGCCCGGCCCCTTGCTGGTCATGCCGACGGCCATCATCACGGGCCGGCTGGCGGCGCGCCTGGGCCACCGGCCGTTCCTGGTGATGGGGTCTTTGATCTATGCGGCCAGCGGTCTGTGGTTCTTGCTGGTGCCGGGCGAACAACCCGCTTATCTGACGCAGTGGTTGCCGGGCCTGCTGTTAAGCGGTATTGGCGTGGGGATGGTGCTGCCGTCCTTGTCGGGCGCCGCCGTCAGCCGCTTGCCGGCGCAACATTACGCGGTGGGCAGCGCGGTGAATCAGGCTACGCGCCAGATCGGCGGGGTAATGGGCGTGGCGATCACGGTGTTGCTGCTGGGGCAGGGCGCGGTCAGCCATGCGGATTTCTCGCCCTTGTATATGGGGCATGTGGGGCTGGCGTTGTTGACGGCGCTGTTGTGCCTGGCGGTGGATACGCGGCCGGGCAAGGGGTGAACGGGTGGGGGCAGAGGGACGGACCTGCTATGGTAGCCATCACTCTGCCTCGGACTCGCTTTCCCTGACCACCCATGCCGACAAAAATCGCCTCTGTTCTTGCTGTGCTGCTTGTTACCGGCTGCTCTTCTTATGCCGACCAACAAATCACAAGCACGAAGGCGGCGGGTAGTGTCCTTGATAGCGATACCTCGTACTTCTGCCAGGACGCCAGTTACGCCACCCGGGACAGCGTCTATCGCGGCGGCGAAGTGCTGTCCCATCTGTTGGGGTTCTGGAAGGCGCTGGGCGTGGTGGTGGTCAGGTTCAAACCCTTGTCCCAGGACGGATTCCAGGCGGAATACCTGGACAAGGATCTGAATATTGTCGACTCGCGTCATTTCGTCAAAGGCGTCGACTTCCAGGCGCAAGATGATGGCGGCATAGAAATCAAGACGGCATCCCGCTGTGGTGGGGGTGACGGCCCAGGCGTGGGCTGCTCGTGGAGCAACGTCAGGGTATTTATCGATCAAGCGGGCAATCTGGCCGTGGTCCAGGCAACCGGTGGCGCGGGATTATTAGGGCTGGTCCCGGTCTCGACCAGTTCTAAATACCTGTCGCTTTTTCCGCCGATCACGCTCTCTGATGGGTCCGCGCAAGCGGGCCTGGCCCTATGCCCTGAAAGCGGGGCGTCCAAGAGCCGGGCGGAATATGAAAAGCACAAAGTGCTGCCCACGTTTGCCGTGGGAGATGTGGTCATTCCTTATCGCCACTTTGACCACAAAAAGAAGGAATTCTTGCCGGGCCCAGCGAAAGGCCTTGAGGGTACGAAGTGGCTGGTCAAGGAAATTACGGTCAGGCACGTGCGGGTTGAGCTGATCGAAGGCGAATACAACCCAGGTTATCCCAAAGGCGTGATCCACCGGGCCGGGGCGTACTCAACCCTCTTCGCATCGTCTAACGGGTACAAGGCCACGAACCGGTACGGCGGTGATCTTGGTCAGGTATTCGAAGAGTTCAAGAAAAGCGATTGATTGGGCGCATTGAATGTCCAACGGGTGACATCCGCTCATGAACATCCCAGCATGCACGCCGCGCTACTCTCCACGCCGTATCGTGACACGTAGCCCGGGTCCAAAGTCGACCGCCGCCTCGCGCATTGCAAACCGGATGTTCATGCCGTGGTTGTGAGCAATGCGGCGAGCAATCGACACGCCCAGCCCGCTGCCGGCTTCTTCATGCCCCGCCGCGCGCAAGAATCGATCGCCCAGCCGGGGCAGTACGTCGGGAGCGATGCCCGAGCCTTCATCGTCGACCGTGATGTCCGCGGCCGAGAAAGTCAAGCGTACGCGGGAATGCCGGGGGCCGTAGCGAATCGCGTTGTCCAGAATATTCTTCAGCATGATCGTCAGCGCGTTTTCATCACCGGCCATCGGCAGCGGCAGCACGCCGCTTTCGGGCCATTCCACGGCGATGTCGACATCGCGCCGGTCGGCGATCCACAGGCAGTCTCCCACCGCTTGTTCAGCCACCACACGCCAATCGACGGAGCCACCAAAGTCCGCATGGTTGGCACTGTCCAGCCGGGCCATGGTCAGCAATTGCGACACCAGCCGGTCCAGTCTTTCCATGCCGCGAGTCACGCTCTCCTGGGCCTGGCGTCGTTCAGCGGCATCTTGGGTACGTTGCACCACGTCCCATTGGGCCCTTACCGCCGCCAAAGGCGTGCGCAACTCGTGAGCGGCGTCTGCCGTCAGGCGTCGTTCTTGTTCGATCAGTGTGCCAACTCGCGCCAGCAAGCCGTTCATCGCATCCGTAAGCACCTTCAGTTCGCCCGGCACTTGCGAGCTTGACAAGGGCGTTGCGTCATCGGGGCGGCGTCGTTCCAACTGCTTCGACAGATCTCGTACCGGCCGCATCGCCTGGCGTACGGCGAAGATCAGCAAAGCGATCAGCACCGGCAGCCCCACCAGCCAGGGAAGAATCTGGCCGGCGATGTAGGCCACCACCAGGTCGTTGCGTTCCCCGATGCGCTGTCCGACAGCAATGCGGGTTTGGTTGGACGCATCGCTCAAGTAGACCAGCCGCCAGGGCTCGCCATTGACGACGCTTTCGAAGAATCCCTCTCTGTCGCCCTGACGCGGAAACTGCATCGCTTCGGGATCCAGCACCAGCGGGGCACCGGCGCCCCGCCAGATCGCTACAGAGAGATCCCCCAGCCCAGCATCGCCCGTATTCGCCGAAGACGGCGTCTTGGCGGGCGTGGGCAGCAGGGTGGCGGACGGGGGAAGCAGCGCGGAGATGGCCAGCGTCTGCTGCGCGAGCCGCAGCATATCCGTGTCGTAGAGCTCGTTGATTTCATGCGAGGCGCGCCAGTAGGTCCCGGCGATGGTGATCAGCCAGGCGAGCGGCGCGGCCAGAAGTACGGCAACGATAAGCCTGCGTTGCAAGGTCATGAGTCGGCGTCCACTTGGCCCAGCGCGTAGCCTGATCCCCGCACGGTGCGCACAATCTTGGGATGAATCTTCTTGCGCAGGTGGTGTACGAATACCTCAAGCGCATTGCTTTCCAGTTCCGAGTCCCAGTCGTAGAGCTTGTCGCGAATAAAGTCGCGGGTAAGGACACGGTTGGGATGGGTGAGGAAGAGTTCAAGCAGCAGCGCTTCGCGCGTGGTCAGATCCACCTTCTGACCCTTCCAGTGCACTTCGTGCAGGGCAGGGTGGTAGTCCAGATGGCCATGGCGCCACACGGGTTCGGGCTTGCCCGCCACGCGCCGCGTCACCGCGCGCAAGCGTGCCGCGAGTTCGTCCAGCGTGATGGGTTTGATCAGGTAGTCGTCCGCGCCGGCATCCAGCCCCGCGATGCGGCTTTCGACGGCTTCGCGCGCGGTCAGGATCACCACCGGCAAGCTGCGGCCATTGCGGCGCCAGCGCGTGAGCAGCGCCACGCCGTCTTCGCCCGGCAAGCCAAGATCCAGCACCACGGCATCGTAGTGCACCACGTCCATGGCCTGGTCGCCTTCGCGGCTGCTGGTGAACCAGTCGACGGCATAGCCCAGCAGGCGCAGGCCCGATTTCAGGCCATCGCCGATCAGTGGATCGTCTTCAATGATGAGGATTCTCATTTATTGCCTTCGCATTGCCTTCGCGCGATATTCGGCTGAGATTACCACCACGCACCCGTTAATTTCTCATTAAGGTTGGCTGCCTAAGCTGCGCACCAGATGTCGATAAACCGACGCCACATCGACCGGATGCCAGTATGCCGCAAACCAAGTTTTTATCGCTGCCCACGCAGAGTTCGATCGCCTCGCAGCCAAGGGCTGTGTCTCGTACGCTGCACATCCACCCCGTCGGCGACCCCATGCGTGGCCGCGTGGAAGCCTACATTCATCAACGCTATCAGCAACGGTTTGGCGCAACGCTGAAAGATTGGCTGCCCACGCTCGTAAGCGTGCAGGAAGACGGAGAAATCCTCGCGGCAGCCGGCTACCGGGGCGCGGACGATTCCTTGTTTCTTGAACGCTACCTGGCGGCGCCGATTGAACAATATCTGCGTGACCACAACGCGCCGGTAGCGCGCCGCCTGATCGTGGAAGCGGGCCAGTTTGCCTCGGCCCGGCCGGGGGGCGGGCGGCTCTTGGTGCCCTTGCTTGCGCGCCACCTGCACCAGCAAGGTTTCGACTGGGCGGTCAGCACCCTGACCAGCGAACTGCACCACCTGTTCGCCCGCATGGGCTTGGCGCACCAGCCGATTTCAGCGGCCACCTCTGATCACCTGAACGAGCAGGAACGCGGCGATTGGGGCGACTACTACGCCCATGCGCCCCATGTCTTCGCGGGACGCCTGCACGCCATTCTTGAACATTTTCCGGAGCAGGACGCATGAACGTCGCCGAGTTTTTTTCCCTATTGCGCGACCCGGGCCGCGGCAGCCGCATTGCGCTACAGAACGGCAAGGAATCACTGGATTACGCGGGCTTGCTGGGGCGGGTACAAACACGGGCAGATGTGCTCGGGACCCATCGGGCGCAAGTCACCGCGTCGCTTATGGATAACGGCGCCGACTGGATCGTCCACGACCTGGCGTGCTTGCTGGCGGGCGTGGTGCACGTGCCCTTGCCCCTGTTCTTCACGCCGGACCAATGGCGTCAAACGCTGGACGCGGCCGGCGTGAATACCGTCATCGGGCCTTTATCGATGCAAGCCATGCTGCGCGCATTCGGCTTTGACGTGGCCGAGGCTTTGCCGCATGCGTCGGCGCTGTTCCGGCGCACGGCAAGCGCCGCGCCATTGCCGCTCGGAACTGCGAAGATCACGTTCACCTCCGGGTCGACGGGCAGCCCCAAGGGGGTGTGCCTGGGCGCTACCGAAATGCTGGCCGTGGGCGCCAGCCTGGCGGCGGCGACCCGGCCGCTGGGCATACGACGCCACCTGACCGCCTTGCCGCTTCCTGTGCTGTTGGAGAACATCGCCGGCGTCTACTCGCCATTGATCGAGGGGGCGGCGATTACTACGCGCCCCTTGATTCAGACCGGCTTGCAGGGCTCATCCCGCTTTGATCCCGCCATTTTTCATGCGGCGCTTGTCGATGCCAAGGCGCAAAGCGTCATCGTCTTGCCGCAGATGCTGCGCGCGTATACCGGCTGGCTGCGGGCGACAGGCGCTGGCGCCCCGTCTGAACTTCGCTTGATGGCGGTTGGCGGCGCGGCGGTAGGCGCGGACTTGCTGGCCGCCGCCCGCGCGCAAGGGCTGCCTGCCTACGAAGGCTACGGCCTGTCCGAAGCCTGCTCGGTGCAGACCCTGAATTTGCCCGGCGCCGACTGTCCGGGTTCGGCGGGCCGTCCCTTGCCGCATGCGCGCTTGCGAGTTTCCGCCGACGGTGAAATCGAGGTGGCCGGCACGCATGCGCTGGGCTACCTCGGCCAGCAGGCCGAGTCACGGCAGTGGCTGCCAACCGGTGATCTGGGGCGGCTGGACGAAGCGGGATTCCTGCACATCGATGGGCGCAAGAAGAACCTGTTGATCACCGGCTTTGGGCGCAACGTGTCGCCCGAGTGGATAGAGCTGCGACTGGCGAACCAGGCCGCTATTGCCCAGGCCGTGGTGCTGGGCGAAGGCCAGTCCGAGCTGGGCGCGGTGATCTGGCCGCTGGGCCAGGTGGGTGACGAGGCCATACGCGCCAGTATCGATCGCGCCAACGCCGCACTTCCCGACTACGCGCGGATCGGCCCGTGGATGCGCGCGCGGGCCGAGTTCAGCGCGGCCAGCGGCATGGCCACCGCCAACGGCCGTCCGCGCCGCGCGGCCGTGGCGGACCTGCATGCCGACCTGTTTTCGCGGACAACCGCACAACCTCTGGTGTAAATCGTCATGACCTTTTTCGAAAAATTGATTGATCAGACCCGTGAAAGCCGGGAATCGCTGGTGGCGATCCCGATCATCCAGGATTGCTTGCGCGGCAAGGTCGCCTTGCCCGCCTACATTGCATTCCTGCGCGAGGCCTACCACCACGTCAGCCATACCGTGCCGCTGATGCATGCGTGCCGTGCCCGCATGCCGGCCCGGCTGGCCTGGATGCTGGCGCCCATCGACGAGTACATCGAAGAGGAAACCGGGCACGACGCCTGGATCCTGAACGATCTGCGGGCGCTGGGACAAGACGCCGACGAGATCCGGCTGGCCGGCCCAGGCCCCCAGACCGAGGTGATGGTGGCCTATGCCTATGACACGATCGCCCGCAAGAATCCGATGGGATTTTTCGGGATGGTTCACGTGCTGGAAGGCACCAGCGTCGCCTTGGCGCTGAACGCGGCCGATCAGATCCAGCAGAATCTGGCGCTTCCGGCATCCGCCTTCAGCTATTTGCGCTCGCATGGCACGCTGGACCAGGAACACACCGCGCACTTCGCCGAACTGATGAACCGCCTGGATGATGCCGGCGACCAGGCAGCGGTGATCCATGCCGCCAACATGTTCTACGCGCTGTATGGCGCGATTTTCCGCGCATTGCCACGCGCGCAGACGCAAGCGGAGGCCGCATGAGCCCGCGCGATGCCTCCATCGTGTTGACCGGCGCAGCGGGCGGCCTGGGCAGCGCGATTGCTCGGCAACTGTACGCGGAAGGCGCGCGTCTGCTTTTGATAGGGCGCACGGCAGGTCCGCTGCTGGCGCTGGCGCAATCGCTGAATGCTGGCGCGCAGGACCGCTCGCGCGTCGACGCCTTGGTGGTGGACGTCACGACGGATCACGGTCGCGCCGCGATCATCGACGCCGCCGAGGCCAGAGGCGCGAACGTGCTGATCAACAACGCGGCGGTCGCGGCGTTTGGGCCCGCGCAGGACGTGCAGAGCTACGACGCACGTCGCGTGATGGAAACCAATGTCGTGGCGCCCATGATGCTGACGGCGGGCATGCTGCCGCTATTGCATAGCCGTCCGCGCGCTCAAGTGTTGAATATCGGGTCGACCCTGGGCAGCCTTGGTGTGCCCGGCTTCTCGGTCTATGGCGCCAGCAAGGCCGCGCTTCGCCTCTACACCGAGTCGCTGCGGCGTGAACTCGCGGACTCAACGGTCCGGGTCCAGTACTACGCGCCACGGGCAATTGAAACGCCCTTCAATTCGCGTGAGGTCCAGGCTTTCAACAACGCTACCGGCTCCGCCAGCGATACGCCGGATGCGGTGGCGGCTTGCGTGTCACGCATGCTGCACAGCGAATCGCGCCAAGGTTTCGCGGGCGGTGTCGAAGCGATTGCGGCGCGTTTGAACGGCTTGTGTCCCGAGTGGCTGGACGGTGCATTCGCCAAACACCGCCGCGCGCTCACGTCCTTGAAATTTCCTTCAGGAGCTTCTTCATGATTAAAAGATTTTCATTGCTGAACGCGGCTGCCGCCCTGCTGACGGGCGCCGCACTGTCCCTCTCGGCCTTTGCCGCACCCGCTCCCGCAGACCTTGATCAGGGCATCCGAGCGCTGCAAGATGACTGGGCGGTGATCCAATACCAGACGCCGGCCAAGCAACGCGAGGCCCGCTTCGAGTCGCTGTCGCAAACCGCGCATGCGCTGACCGAGCGCTATGCCACCCGGGCGGAACCGCATATCTGGGAGGGCATCATCCTGAGTTCATGGGCGGGCGCCAAAGGCGGGCTGGGTGCGCTGGGCTTGGCCAAACAGGCCAAGGCGGAATACGAAACGGCGATCCAGATCGACAGCAAGGCGCTGGGCGGATCCGCCTTGAACAGCCTGGGCGTCCTGTACTACAAGGTGCCCGGCTGGCCGGTGGGATTCGGCGACAACAAGAAAGCCGAAGCCTTGCTGCAACAGGCGTTGGCGCTGAATCCCGATGGAATCGACGCCAACTACTTCTATGCCGACTACCTGGTCTATCGGAACCGAAAGACCGAGGCCATTCCGTATCTTGAGAAAGCACTGAAGGCGCCGCCCCGGCCAGGCAGGGAAGTGGCGGATGCCGGGCGCAGACAGGAGGCCCAGGCGCTGCTGGATACGGTGCGATAGGGGGAGGTGTGAAGACCTGGCCGAGAGCCGCCGTAAACTTGCCCCTTCCGATAGGCAGGCCCAAGATTCGGGTCAGAACTATTAAACGGACAACACATACATGGCGCTCTCGCTGCACGCTTTCGCTGATATCCCGACAGAAGACTGGCTAGGCCTGCTGACCCACCCCGACGTGGTTCGTCATATGCCGCTTGACGGCGGCAACTGGAACGAGAATTCCGTCATCGACTGGACCAAGGGAAAAGACGCGCAGTGGGTGACCAACGGATATGGACCTTGGGCCTTTCGGATTGATGGCATGTTTGCGGGCTGGGGCGGCTTTCAGAAGGAAGGCGACGAGGCCGACCTTGCATTGGTGCTGTTGCCGACGTACTGGGGGCAGGGCGCGATGATATTTCGCCATGTCATGAGCCGCCGCCATGAACTTGGTATCGGACCGGTAAGCATCCTGCTGCCGCCCAGCCGGTCACGACTGAGAGGTTTGGCCAGGCTAGGCTTTGAGTTTGTGGGTGAACTGGCCTACGAAGGTCAACGCTTTCTGAAGTTTCAAGCCGTCGGGTAAGGGTCGGGAGGCGTCTGCTTCCGGCCCGGCTGTCCCAGGCCGCGCTCAGCCCGCGCAAGCATCCGTGGCCGTGTTCACCGGGTCGCTACACGCCTTCCACTTTTCCGGCGCCATAGCGGGCAGCAGCATCACCCGTGTCATCGGGTCCGGGTAGAAAAAGATGCGCCCTGGGTGTTCGCCCATGGCTTGCCACACCTGCTTCTGCTGTACCGGCGTCAAGACCGCGCCGTTGGGCGTGCCCTGCGGGCTTTCGGCCAGCACGATTTGCGTTTCCGGGTCCCACGACATCATGTCGTCGTCCAGCGGCACGTCGTCCTTGATCCTGACAACGCGCCACGGGTTTTCGGGCACCTCGACCGGTAGCGCGGCAAGCGCTTCCCGATGCAAGGGAAAGAGGCGATCGGACGGCTTGCCTGGTGGCGCGGGATACGCGGTCAGCGCTTGGCTGACGCCAGGCGCATGGTAGTTGGGGCTTTGGCGCACGTACCCTGGCCCGGGCTTGCCTTGCGCATCCACGATCTGGACCGCCACCGGCTGGTTCGAGGACAGCATGTCGATCACGCGCAGCAAGCGGCCAGAGGCGTCTCGCACGTAGTGACGGCTGGGGCCGGCGCCCTGGGCCTCACCGCAGCCGTCGTCGATAAATGCAGCCAGTTGGCCCTTGGCGTCGCGTTGCAGGCAGGCGCGGCGGGTGGCGGTGTAGGGCTGCGCGCGGGATGCGCCGGCCTGTTGATATTCGCGTTGGTATTCGCGTTGATGTTCGCGTTGATATTCGATGTACGCGGCCAATTCGCCCGCTGTGTCGTATGACAGCGCGAAGCCGCCATCAAGCACGGCCTGGCCGCGTACGGCACGGTAGTGTTCCATGCGGCACAGGCGGCCATCCGGGTCGAAGTACAGCTTGGTGGGCGCGGCGCCCGCGGTCTTGCCGCTGGCGCGATAGGCGGACCAGTCGACCTTGTCCGCCCAGGTGTGGGGCATCAGGTCGCCGGCATCGTCGATCCAGGCAAGCTTGCGATGGGTCGGCACGCGCTCACCGCGCTTGCCAAGCAGCACGCGGTCGTCGTCCAGGGCAATGACGACGGGCACGGCGGGCAGGGCGGACGCTACCGAGAAGTCGGTATCGACCGGGCCGCAGGCAGCGTTGCCCCTTGAGGCGAACAACACCGGCGTGGCCACCAACAACAGCATCAAGACGCGCGGCAGCTTACGCATATTGCAGCGCGTCCATGAACTTCACCAAGTCCCAGAATTCCTTGGACACGCCTCCCAGGCGCAACGTGCCGTGGCTGTCTTCAAAGAGCAAGAAGGGGTAGGCATTGCGCTCGAACACGCCCGGGTCCGGCAGCCGGTAGGGCTTGAAAATCTCTGGGTTATTGAAGTAGCGTTCCAGCCGCCCGCCACCGTCCACATGCATGTAGCGCACGCGCAAGGTCCGCGACTTGTATGCGTCCTGCGTGTCGGGATAGATGCCGCCATCTCCGGCCACTATCGATTGGGACAAGGCGCCCAGGAACACGCGCAGGATGCCCACGAAGCGGATCTCGCCGTGCGTGCTTGCGCCCGGTGCCTGCACCAGCGACTTGACCACTTGCGTGGCGCGCGAGCCGGGCACCAGCGTCTTGGCGAACAGCGCGTCGATGTCGGCGTTAGCCGGGTCGGGCGACTGCCGCAGTGTCTGGAGGTCTTGCCGGAAGGCGGCCAGCCATTGCTGGTAGCGCTGGTTTTCCAGTTGGCGGTCAAACGGCTGGGTCTGTGCTGCGCCTGCATGGGGTTCAGCCGGATTTACCTCAGCCGCATGTAGCGCGCCAACATGCAGCGCGATCAATGCGGCCGTGGCGAGCATGCCGATGCGCCAAAGCCACGAGCCTGACGCATGAATGGGGGAGGACGGGTGTGTGCGCATAGGAGAGCGATGATACTGCTGCACTCCACGAATGCCCATCCGCCCTCGAACGACTCCCGTCCCCGCGTCAGTACGTGTAGCTGATTCCCAGTTGCGCGGTACGCGGCGCGCCCGGATACACGTAGGTGTTGAACGCACCTTCGTCGTAATTGCGATTGAACAGATTCGTCACGTCCAGGTTCACGCGCAGGTTCTTGTTGACCTGATAGAAGCTATAGAGATCGACCGCGACGTAGGCGTCCATGTTGTACGACGTGGCAACGGTCTGGCCGGCGCGGTCGTCCACATAGCGCACGCCTACGCCCAGGCCCAGGCCGCGCGCCGGGCCTTCGTGGAACTCGTACATGTTGAGCAGGCTGAACGTGTTGCGCGGGATGTTGGCCAGGCGCGTACCCGTGGGCAGCGTGTTGTCCTGCGTCACCTTGGCGTCCACGAACGAGTAGCCGCCGATCACGCGCCATTCGCGCGTGATGTTGCCCGCCACGTTCAGATCGAAGCCCCGGCTGCGCACCTTGCCCGCCGCCACCCGGTAGGTGGAGTCAGCGGGGTCGACGGTCAGTACGTTGGTCTTGTCGATCTGGTAGGCCGCCACGTCCACGCTTAGCTGTTGGTCCAGCAATTCCCATTTGGCGCCCACTTCAAAAGACTTGCCCTCTTCAGGGTCAAAGCCGTTGCCCTGACGGTCCGCGCCGGTGTTCGGCTTGTACGAGCGCGCCGTGTTGGCGTAGACGGCCAGCGTGTCGGTCAGGTCGTAGATCACGCCCAGACGCGGCGTGATGGCCGAATCCGTGGTGCGCCAGCTTGTGCCTGTGGGAAGCCGGTCGCGGTAGGTGTGTTCGAAATGCTCGAAGCGCAAGCCGGCCAGCACCTTGAAGCGCTCGGTCAGCGCCACCTGATCCTGCACGAAGGCGGCCCAGGTCTTGAGGTTTTCCTTGTCGTGCGTGGTGGTGCGGGTCAGGGCAGGGCGGGGTTGGCCCAGTACCGGGTCGAAGAGGTCGATCGGGTAGGCGTTGGCGCCCGCCGCCGAACGCTGGATGATCGATTGATAGTCGTAGTCTTCCACTTCCACCCCGGTCAGCAAGGTGTGGCGCAGCCCGCCGGTGTTGAAGTTGCCGGTCAGGTTCAGTTGGACGTCGCGGTCGGTCCAGTCCAGCTTGCGGTAGTTGAAGTTGCGGCCCAGCGTGCGGCCGTCGGCTTGCAGCGCGTTGGCTTCAACGGCGTTGCCCTTCAAGGTGCCATCCAGCCATTGCGCGCCGCCGCCCAGCTTCCAGTTGTCGTTCAGCGCGTGCTCAAAGCGCAGTTGCACCAGCTTGTTGTCGTTGTGCAGCTTGTTGTCGGTACCGGTTTCCCACACGTTGGTGTCGCGCGAGGCGCGTCCGGCTTGGTTGGGATAGCGGGTCAGGCCACGGTCCAGCGGGTGGTTGTTGCGCATCAGCTCGGCTTCCAGCGTGATGCGGGTGGCGGCGCTGGGCTGCCAACTGATCACGGGCGCAATGCCATAGCGTTCGGTGCTGACGTCGTCACGAAAGCTGTCGCCGCCTTCGGCCAGCGCGTTGACGCGGTAGGTCAGGCTGCCGTCCTCGTTCAGCGCGCCCGTGGTGTCGAGGGTGGCGCGGCGCATGCCTTGCGTGTCGAATTGCGTGCCCATGGTCACGCGCGATTCGGCTTCGGGTTGCTTGGTGACCACGTTGAACGTGCCGCCGGGGTCGCCCCGGCCATACAGGCTGGTGTTGGGCCCACGGATGACTTCAAGGCGTTCCAGCGTGTAGGAATCGGGCGCGTTGGGATAGCCGCGATTCATGGGAAAGCCGTTGCGGTAGTACTCGCCGGTGGTAAAGCCGCGCACGGTGACCGTGGTCAGCCCCTGTCCGCCAAAGTTGTTGGCGCGGCCGACACCGCCCGCGTAATCCAGCACTTGTTCCAGGCGTGTCGCGCCGGTGTCTTCGACCACGTCACGCGGCACCACGCTGATGGATTGCGGCACGTCGTGCAGCGCGGTGTCGGTGCGCGTGGCGCTGACGGAGCGGGTGGCGCGATAGCCGATTACCGGCCCATCGGCGCGCTCGGCATCGCCATACACGCTGACCGCATCCAGCTCAATCGGCTTGGCCTCGCCGATGCCATTGGCCAGCACCACGGGAACTGCCGTGTTCAGTAAACATGCCGAGAGGATGACGCGCCGCATTCCAGGATCCGAGAATTTTTGAAAGAGGCGCGATATTACTATCGATGCGATCGATTCGCATTTGCAACAAATGGTGCGCAGGGTTGATGTCGGGTTTTAACAACGGGGAGGCGAGCAGCCTTGAACCGAAGCGGGCATCAGGTTGCCGGCGCCAGGGGCGCGGCCTCTTCCTGTATCCAGTCCAGGAACGCACGCACTTCCGAGCGTTCCGCAGCCCCGGGCCGAGTCACCGCGTAATACGCGAATCGCGCGGGCCACGGCTTGTCCAGCACCTGCACGAGCCGCCCCGCCGCGATTTCATCTTGGGCATAGGCTTCCGGAACCAGCGCCAAACCCTGGCCCGCTTCCGCCGCGCGGATCAGCAAGAAGTCGTCCTCGAATGCGTTGCCGCGTTCCGCGCGCGTGTCGTCATCGACCCCGTGCGCCTTCAGCCAAAGCGGCCAATCCGCGCGGTCGGAATCGTGCAGCAGGGGGTAGTTGAGGCAATCGCAGGCTTCACTGATCACGGCCTGCTGGCTTTCCAGAAAGGCGGGCGAAGCCACCGGCGTCAAGACGGGCGCCATCAGCGGCCTGACATCCAGCCCGGGATAGTCGCCCAGCCCATGGCGCAAGGCCACGTCGACGCGATCACGGCGCAGGTCAACCAGCTCAGACGTGGCTTCCACGCGGACTTCGATATCGGGATGCAATTGCTTGAAGCGCCCCAGTCTGGGCACCAGCCACGACGCCGCGAAGGAGGCCACCGTACTGACCGTCAGACTCTTGCCGCCCTTGGCCGCTTCCAAGGCATGCACCGCCTGATCAATCTGAAGGAACGCATTTTGTACCTTCGGATGAAAGCTTGCGCCGGCAGCGGTCAGGCGCATGCCAAGGCGCTCACGCTCCAGCAATACGACGCCCAGGCGGTCTTCCAGCAGCCGAATTTGTTGGCTTACCGCGCCCGGCGTGACATGCAGCGCCTGGGCCGCGGCCTTGATGCTGCCGCGCTGTCCCACTTCCACAAAGGTGCGTAGCGCTTGCAAGGGATAGGTCATAGGAAGTTAAGATTTACTAAATTTAATCGGCAGAAAGCATCGCTTCTATCGGTGCGCGATAAGGATGAGAATTCGTGCTCCCCCTGCGAACCCATTAATTTAGTTTATCTATAGCCGCTATGTTGCATCTTTATTCCGACAGCTCGCCCAATGGCTTCAAGGCAAGCATTGCGCTTGAAGAGCTTGCCTTGCCCTATCGCCTTCATCACGTGCGTATCGATGAAGGCGAACATCGCCAGCCGGACTTTCTTGCGCTGAACCCCCATGGCCGCATTCCCGTGCTGACGGACAGCGAGACGGGCGTGGTGCTTTTTGAATCCGCGGCCATTCTGCTGTACCTGGCCGACAAGACGGGCAAGCTGCTGCGCTCGGACCCGCTTGCCCGCTGGGAAGCGATCAAGTGGTTGCAGTTCCATGCGTCCAGCGTGGGGCCGATGCTGGGCCAGCGCGTGCACTTCGAGCTATTCGCGCCTGAACCCATCCCCAGCGCCATTGACCGATATCGGCGTCTTACCGAAGACGCGTTCGCGGTGCTGGATCGCGTGCTGGCGGATCGCGCTTATCTGGCCGGCGACGACTATTCCATCGCGGACATCGCCCATTTCGGCTGGACCCACATCGCGCGAATCATCCATTTCGACTTCAGCCGGCATCGTCACTTGAGCGCATGGCACGAGCGCGTGGCGGATCGACCCGCCGTACGCAAGGGCATCACGTTGCCGGTGCCGGCAACCGGCGCGTGAATACAAGGCACGGCCCCAATCGCAACCCAATCAGAACCCAATCGCAATTCAATGAACGCAACCCACTTCCCCGCACCCACGACCGGCGCGTCCTACGCCGCGTTTTACGCACACCCTGGCTACCGCCGCATGTTCGCGCCGGATAAATTGACCGTTGGCATCTTCCTGCCGCTGCGCAGCTACTCGGGCGACATGAGCGTGCTTGCCGGCCAGGCCGACTTGGTCAGCCAGATCGACAGGCAGGGCTTCGCCGCCGTGTGGGTCCGCGACGTGCCCTTGTTCGATCCGTCCTTCGGGGATGCCGGGCAGGTGTTCGACCCCTTTACCTATCTGGCCTACCTGGCCGCGCGCACGAAGCACGTGGCGCTGGCGACCGGCAGTGCCGTCGTCGCTCTGCGGCATCCCATCGACCTGGCCAAAGCCGCCACAACGATTGATCAGTTGTCTGGCGGCCGCCTGGTGATGGGCGTGGCGTCTGGTGACAGGCCGATTGAATTCCCGGCTTATGGGCTGGAACACGGGGATCGGGCAGAGCGTTTCGCCCACGCGCTCAGCTACATGCGTCAGCTTATGCAGGCCGGGCCGTTGGCCATCGATTCCCCGCTGGGACGCTTCAAGGGCGCCGAGTTCCTGCCCAAGCCCGTCGCGGGCGCGATTCCGATGATGGTGACGGGCTCGTCCGGCCAATCGCTGGCGTGGATTGCCGAGCACGCGGACGGTTGGCTGACGTACCCCAATGCAACCCATACGCCCACAGGCCCTCAGCATCTGGCGGAAAAAATCCGTGCTTGGCGCGACCTTATTCCCGGGGGCGCATTCCGCCCGCACATGACCAACGAATGGATAGATCTGGTGGATGACCCCAACCATCCGCGCACGCCGTTGCATGGCGGCTATGTGCTGCGCACCGGGCGCAAGGGCCTGATGGCGTTGCTGGAAGCGTGGCAGGCGGCGGGCGTGAACCACGCCGCCCTGGGGATACAGTTTTCGCAGCGCCCGGCATCCGAGGTGTTGGAGGAACTGGCCGCCGATGTGTTGCTGCATTTTCCATCGCACGGGGCGGTGTCAGCGTCGACGGTTGCGTGGTGAAGGCCTTAATTCACCTGGATCTTCGCGCTGTCGATGATCTGCTTCCAGCGTCGTGTTTCCTCGGCGGACAGCTTCGCCAGGTCTTCGCTGCTGCCCGGGAACGGCACCGCACCTTGCTCGGCCAGTTGCTCCACCATCGCCTTGTCGCGGGCCAGGGCGACGACCGTGTCCTGTAGCTTGCGCAGCACCTGCGGATCGGTGCCGGCTGGCGCCATCACGCCATACCAGGACTCGACGACCGCGTTCTTCACACCGGCCTCGGCCAGCGTCGGGATATCGGCGATGGAATCGCTGCGCTTGTCGCTGGCCACCGCCAGCACCCGCACCTGCCCTGACTTCACGTAGGGCAGCACATTCGGCAGGTTGGCGAACAGCACCTGTACCTGGCCCGACAGCAGGTCCGACGTCGCCGGCCCCGCGCCGCGATATGGCACGTGCTCGAAGCGGGCGCCGGAACGGAACATGAACAGCTCGCCCGTCATGTGATTGACCGAACCAATGCCGGCCGATGCCATGTTCAGCTTGCCGGGATTGGCCTTGCCATAGGCCACCAGCTCGGCCACGGTCGTGGCCGGTGTGTTCTTGGACACCGCCAGCACATTCGGTACCGTCGAGAACAGCGCTACCGGCGCGAAATCCTTGTCAGCGTTGTAGGGCAGGTTTTTCGATATCAACGGCTGAATCGACTGCTGTCCCATGGTTGCCAGCAGCAGCGTATAGCCGTCCGGCGCCGCTTTGGCCACGAAGTTGGCGCCGATGCTGCCTCCCCCGCCGGGCTTGTTTTCCACAATGACTGTCTGCCCCAGCGTCTCGGACATGCGGTTGGCCAGCAAGCGTCCCATCAGGTTGACCGTGCCGCCCGGGGCGAACGGAACCACCAGCGTGATCGGCTTGCTGGGATAGTCAGTCGCCGCGTGGGCCAACGGGTTGAGGCTGATGGCCGCGGTCAGCGCCGCCGCAAAAGAAAGTGCTTTGACTTTGAACATGATTGAATTCCCCTTGCCTTGGTTGATTTATACGGCGATGCCTCAGGCGGCGGCTACGCCAGATTCCTGCTTGACCAGTGCATTGACGCGCTGACGCAGCATCTCGCTGGCGTCGGCGGCGCGTTGCCGCGCCGCGTCAATCACCGCCTGCCGCGCGTCTAGAATCGTTTGCTGTTCCCGCAGATGCACTCGCACCGATTGCGGTGCCGGGCCTCCGAGCGACACACGCGCGGCCACGTTGCGCACCGGATCCAGGCAGGCGGCGATGTCGTCGGCCGCCAGCGCCACCGGCCGGCCCAACTGTTCTTGCGCGGCGGCCGAAATCATTGCCGGGGTGATGGCGTGCGCCGGCAGCCCCTGTTCCAGCGCCTGCCGAACCACCGCGCCGATGATGTGGTGCGCGTCGCGAAACGAGGCGTCGGCCTTGCGCACCAACAGGTCCGCAAGATCGGTCACGGTCGAGAAATCATCCGCTGCGCGTGCCGCCATGCGCGCCCGGTTGGGCTCGACCTGCTCCACCAGCAGGCGCATCAGCTCCAGCGCCTTCAGTGCTTCTTCGCAGGCTTCCCAGCAGGTGCGCGTGCTTTCCCGGCTGCTGTCGCCGGAGTGGGTGAAATGGGTGGACTTGACCGTGGATAGCGCTGCGGCGGTCAGGCCAATCAGGTGGCCCGTCTTGCCGCGCAGGTACTCCAGCACCGCTGGGTTCTTCTTCTGCGGCATGATGCTGGACGTGCTGGCGATACTGTCCGGGAACGACAGGTAGCCGAATTCGGGCGTGGACCAGATATAGAAATCCTGCACCATGCGGCTGCAGGTCACCATCATGATCGACAGCGTCGCGCTGAGTTCCAGCGCGAAATCGCGTGACGCCACGGCATCCAGCGCATTGGCCAACGGCGCACTGAAGCCCAGCATGGCGCTGGTGTCGGCGCGATCGATCGGAAACGACGTGCCTGCCAGCGCGCAGGCCCCCAGCGGCGAGGCGTCCGCCGTGTCCAGCGCGTGCGCCAGCCGGCCGATATCGCGCGACCAGGCATCGACCAGCGCCGACAGGTAATAGCCATAGGTGATGGGTTGCGCTGCCTGCATGTGGGTGTAGCCCGGCATCACCCAATCGGCGTAGCGCTCGGCCTGGGCCAAGGCGACGCGCGCCACCTCGATCAGCGCGGCGCCGATGCGGGCGGCGAAATCGCGGGCTCGCATGCGGTCGATGGTGGCGCCGATGTCATTGCGGCTTCTTGCTGTGTGCAGCCTGCCGCCCAGCTCCTGGCCCACCGCTTTGATCAGGTGCGCCTCGTAGTTGAAATAGGCCTCTTCACGCGCCGGGTCCAGTTCAACCGCATGGGGGCCGTCGGCCTGCATCGTGAGCAGCGCGCGCGCCAGACGCAGCGTGGCGTCGTGCTCAAGAATGCCTTGCTCGCGCAGCATCAGCAGATGCGCCAGGTTGATCTGGGTAAGCATCTCGAAATTGGTGAAGAACTCCCGGTTCAGGCGCGGAAGGAAAATGTGCTGCAGCACCTCTTTGGCGAGGGGTTGCTTAAGGCGGGCACTGACTTTGGATTCCATATCGGTCCGGTGGCTGTGAGGCTTAAAACCGTAGTCTCCCGCCGCGCCAATCCATGCGTCAAATCAGAGTTTTACGGCTTTAAATACAAAAATGATATGATTTGAACGCCCGTTTTCGGATCAGGTCCCGCGCATGAATTTCAAACAAGTCGAGGCCTTTCGCGCCGTCATGATGACCCGCTCCATGACCACCGCGGCGGGCCTGCTGCACACGTCGCAACCGAACGTCAGCCGCTGGATCGCGCTGCTTGAGAAGGCGCTGGGCTTCGTGCTTTTTCAGCGGGTCGGTACCCGCATCATCCCCACGCCCGAGGCCGAAGCGTTCTACGCCGACGTCGAACGCGCCTTCATCGGCCTTGAATCGCTGAACGACAGCGCCAGTTCCATACGCCGTCGTGGCACCGGCCTGTTGCGCGTCGGCGCGGTCGGCTCCATCACCCAGTGCGTGTTGCCCGACGCGATCGCGCTGTTCCGGCACAAGTTCTCGGACATCCCGGTGGTGGTCAACACCGGCGGTTCGGACGTGGTCGCCAAGTGGCTGGCCACCGGCGTTTGCGACATCGGCTTCTGCTCGCTGCATACCGATCTGCCCGGCGTGCGCTACGAGCGCATCAACACGGCCCATGGCGTCGGCATCGTGCCGCGCACCCATCGCTTGGCGACGAAAAGGAAACTGGCGCCGGCGGACTTCCGCGACGAAAACTTCATCTCGCTACCCACCGGCAGCTTCAACCGCGCCGCCATCGATCGCCTCTTTCCCGACGATGCGCGCATTCTGTCGATCGAAACCCCCTACGCGACCACCATCTGCAGCATGGTCGCGAAGGGGTTGGGCGTCTCCATCGTCAACCCCGTGGTGCCGCGCGCCCTGGGCATTTCCACGCTGCGTGAAATCCCATTCTCGGAAAAGGTGGAATTTCACAGCTATGCCGTTACCTCCGACCACTTCCCGGTCAGCACGCTGGCGCGGCGTATGGCTGAATGCGTGCGCGAGACCTTGGCCGCGGTCAACGCGCCGGCCAAGCGACGCTGACGGCCCGATGAAACTTCTCGACACGATCAATAATGATTACAATTCCCATTCGTAAATTTGGGAAGCGATCGCGCTGCCGCCATGTCGTCCTTGGAATCTCTGGAGCACCGCGAGCTGGGCTTGCTCTACCGCGACCACCACGGGTGGCTGCGGAGTTGGCTGCAACGGCGCTTGAGCGTGCCCGCCGAAGCCGCTGACCTGACGCAGGACACCTTCATGCGCCTGCTGGCATCCCCGGCGTCGATGGCGCAGTTGCAGGGCGTGCGGCAACCACGCAGTTTTCTGGCCACGGTGGCTCAACGCACGTTGGTGGACCACATCCGCCGCCAAGTCTTGGAACGCGCCTGGCTGGAAACGCTGGCTCAGCAGCCCGAGGCGCACGCCATTTCCCCCGAGACGCAGGCCATCCTGCTGGAAACCATCCGCGAGATCGACGCCATGCTGCACGGCCTGGGGCATAAGGTGCGACGCGCCTTCCTGATGTCTCAGCTGGAAGGCGCCAGCTATGCGGACATCGCCGTGCAGTTGGGCGTCACGGTCAGTTCGGTGAAGAAGTACATGGCGCGCGCCACCGAGCATTGCCTGGTGTATGCCTTGGACAGGCAGTAGCACAGATGGCCGACAAGACCATCACCGCGGCGGCGCAATGGTATGCGCGCTTGTGCGCCGACGACGTCAGTGCGGCCGATGTGGCGGCGCATGGCCGCTGGCTGGCGGCCGAC
The DNA here is from genome assembly GCF_002812705.1 of Achromobacter spanius. Classification (NCBI taxonomy): domain Bacteria; kingdom Pseudomonadati; phylum Pseudomonadota; class Betaproteobacteria; order Burkholderiales; family Alcaligenaceae; genus Achromobacter; species Achromobacter spanius. The sequence continues at coordinate 3,604,246 of NZ_CP025030.1, forward strand.
CCTGAACACGCGCGCATCTGGCGCCAGGTGGAGCGGCTGCGCGGCACCTTGGGCGCGGCGCCAGCCCGGCTTGCCGCCGACACGCTGAACCGCGCCGATCATCACTTTGCACGGCGACGCGCCGTCTTGCGCAGCAGCCTGGGCGCAGTGGCGCTGGTGGGCGGGGGCGGTTTGCTGGCCTGGCGCGTCTTGCCGGTTGAGCAGATGGTGGCTGGATATCTGGCCGACTACCGCATGGGCACGGGCGAACGCCGCGAGCTCTTGCTGACGGACGGCACGCTGCTGTGGTTGGATAGCGCCAGCGCGGTGGACGTGGCCGTGGACGCACGCGGCCGCCACATCACCGTGCATGCCGGCGAAGTCCTGATCGATACCGAACGCACCACGCCGGGCCTGCCACCGCTACGGGTGAGCACGCGCCACGGCACCGTGCGCCCCTTGGGCACGCGCTTCACCGTCAACCGGCTGGACGACCTGACGCGCGTGGCAGTGCTGCGCCATGCGGTTGAACTGCTGCCAGCCGATGGCGGTGCGGCGCTGGTGCTGAAGGCGGGTGAACAAGGCGTGCTGCAAACGGCCTCCGCCCGCCACGAAGGCGAGATCACCGGCGAACCCGACGCCTGGACGCGCGGCCTGTTGGTCGTGGATGGCATGCGCCTGGCCGATTTCGTGGCGCAGTTGGACCGCTACCGTCCGGGCCATCTGCGTTGCGACGAGGCGGTCGCGCAGTTGCGCGTGTCGGGCGCGTTTCCCATCGACGACACCGACCGCGCGCTGGCCGCCGTAGAGCGCGCCTTGCCCGTGCGGATATCCCGCTTCACCCGCTACTACACCCGGATCACCACCCGGGGCTGAATTTATTTTCGCCGGGCATTGTCCTTTTTCCGCGCTCATCCGACTTAGCAGGGATTACGTCGGATTTGATTCACGGAAACTTTCATCCCATGCCTTCCTTACCGTCCAAACATCGCCACCCCGGCACCTTGGCGCCCGTTGCGTGCGCGCTCTTTACCGCCCTGATGGCACTGGCGTCCACCCCGCCCGCCTGGGCACAAACCGCTGACTCGGCCGCCAGCGCGCGTCGTTATGACGTGCCTGCCGGACCGTTGGGTCTGGCCTTGAGCCGCTTTGCCGCGCAGGCGGGCGTGGTGCTGTCCTTTGATGCGTCGCTGACGCAGGGCAAGCAAAGCGCGGGCCTGCAAGGGGAATACGGCATCGCCTCGGGCTTGGCGGCGATGCTGGCGGGCACGGGGCTGGAAGCCGTCAGCCAGGGCGGCAACAATTACGGCGTGCGCCGCGCGTCGGCGCAGACGCTGGCGCCCGTCGAGGTTCTGGGCTCGCGTGAACCCGGCCCCAGCGAAGGCACGGACTCGTACACGGTGGGCTTGTCCACCACGGCCACCAAGCTGCCGATGAGCTTGCGCGAGACGCCGCAGTCGGTGTCGGTGATGACGCGCCAACGCTTGTCGGACCAGGGGCTCAATACGCTGGAAGACGCCATCGCCAACACGCCGGGGCTGACCTTCAAGAAGAAGGGCTCGGCCGACGACAACGAAAAGGGCTTGTACGCGCGCGGCATGGAAGTCACCAACATGCAGGTGGACGGCGTGCCCACGCACAAGGACTTCAATGCGCTGGGTCTGGACACTGCGTTGTACGACCGGATTGAAGTGGTGCGCGGGTCAACGGGCTTGTTGAACGGCGCGGGTAATCCGGCGGCGTCCATCAACCTGGTGCGCAAGCGGCCGACGCCGGAATTTCAGGCCGGCGTGGGCGCGGCAGTGGGGTCATGGGACTACAAGCGCACGGAATTTGATCTGGGCAGCCCGCTGGACGAAGCCGGCAAACTGCGCGGCCGCGTGGTGGGCGCGTGGCAAGAGGGCGGTTCGTTCATCGACCGCGTCAAACAGGATTCGCAACTGCTGTACGGCGTGATCGAGGCCGACCTGGGCGAACGCACGATGCTGACCTTGGGCGGCGAATACCAGCGCAAGCACTGCACGGCGTGCTCGTACTTCGGCTTTCCGGCCGCGTACGCGGATGGAACAAAAACGGATTTCCGCCAGAGCTTCAACTCTGCCACCGACTGGAGCCGCCAGACCCGCACGCGCTACAACGTGTTCGCCACGCTGGACCACGAGTTTGCCCCGCTGTGGAAAGGCTCGGTGACCGTGTCGCACACGGGCGACGACAACGACCGCACCTATGGCTGGTTCAGCAGCAACGGCTGGGCGGATCCGAACACGGGCCGGGGCGCATCGCTGTGGGTCGCCAAATGGCCGATCCCCAAAACGCAGAACGCCGTGGACGCCAGCTTGAGCGGCGCCTTCAACGCGTTCGGCCGCCAGCACGACCTGGTGGTCGGCGCCAGCCTGTCGCGCACCCGGGGCGACTACGACATGTACCCGCTGTGGACGGCGCCGGGCTATGACGCCAAGATCCCCGACATACGCGATTGGTCCGGCAACATGCCGGAGCCCGACTGGCAGACCACGGGCAAGCGTTACTACACCGAGAAGCAATCGTCGATCTATGGCGCGCTGCGCCTGCGCCCAACCGATGCCTTGTCGGTGGTGCTGGGATCGCGCGTGACGTGGTGGGACCAGCAGGCGTCCTACAACTACAACGACGGCACGTCGTATCCGGACAATATGCGCGAGCAGGGCGTCTACACGCCTTACGCGGGCCTGGTCTACGACCTGACGCCTACCTTGTCGGCATACGCCAGCTACACCAGCATCTTCCAGCCGCAGCAGGCGCAGAACGTATCGGGCGGCGTGCTGGAACCCATCAAGGGCAATACCTACGAGATCGGCCTGAAGTCGACGTGGCTGGATGGCCAACTGAACGGGTCGCTGGCCTTGTTCCGCACGCGCCAGGACAACTACGCCATGATCGACGGCGACAAGCTGGCGCCCAATGGCGACAGCGCTTACGTGGCCGCCGATGGCGCGGTGATGCGCGGCGTTGAAGCCGAGCTCAGCGGCGAGCTGACCCCGGGATGGCAGATGCAGTTGTCGTATGCCTATGTGGACCGCCGGCTGCCGCAAGGCTTCATCACGCAGGTGGGCCTGCCGCGCCACATCGCCAAGCTGTACACCACCTATCGCCTGCCGGGGGACCTGAGCGGGCTGACGGTGGGCGGCGGCGTGCGTTGGGAAAGCGGCAGCGACTATTCCATGCGTGGCCCGGGCGGGCAACAGTTTGAATCGTCACAAAGCGGCTATGCGCTGGTGGACCTGATGGCCCGCTACCAGTTCAACCGCCAATGGTCGGCGACCTTGAACCTGAACAACATCTTCGACAAGAAGTACTACGCCAGCACCAACGTCTACAGCAATTACTACGGCGCACCGTTCAGCGCCATGCTTGGTGTGAACTACAAGTATTGACCCATGCGTTCGGCACGGCGGCGTAGGCGGCCGTGCCGGACGCAGGGGCGTCCTTTCTCCAAGCAGGGAAGGGTAGCTCGCTGCGCTTACCCCTTCCTTTTGCGCGGCTTGCTCGCCACGTAGTGTTCGCCCCAGGACTTCATCGCTTCCAGTGTCGGAGCCAGTGTGGTTCCAAGCGCCGTCAGCGTGTATTCCACCCGTGGCGGCACTTCGGCAAACACTTCACGGCTGACAATGCCGCTAGCCTCAAGCTCGCGCAGTTGCAAGGTCAACGAGCGCTGCGTGACCCCGCCGATCAGCTTTTTCAGCTCACCAAAACGCTTGGTTCCGCTCAGCAGGTAGTGAATGATCAAGGGCTTCCATTTGCCGCCCGCGATGTGGACGGTGATTTCTACCGCGCATCGGTATTGATCGAGCTTGCCTTGGGCCATAGATGCTCCATTAGTACCCGTAAAGTCGAAATAGTATAGTTTTTATCCTTAGGTATAAATAATGTGCCTACTTGTTAAAAAGGCACTGGATTTTGATAATGCCGGCTGACGGAAGGAATGCCTTCCAAGCCGGAGAACAAATCCATGAGAGCCGCTTTTTACGAACGTCAAGGCCCCGCCGATGAGGTGCTTTGCGTCGCTGAACTACCCATTCCCCAACCCGGCCCCGGTGAAGTCCGGGTGCGCGTGCACGTGTCGGGGCTGAACCCCACTGACCTCAAGGCCCGCACCGGGTTTTCGTCCGCGATGCCGTACTCGCGGATCATTCCGCATCAGGACGGCGCGGGCGTCATTGATGCCGTTGGCGATTCGGAAGAGGAAAATCGGCTGGGCCAGCGGGTATGGATCTACGAGGCACAGTACGGCAGGCCGACAGGAACCGCGGCCGAATATGTGGTGGTGCCGTCGGCGCAAGCCGTGCCACTACCCGACAACGTGTCGTTCGACGTCGGGGCATCCCTGGGCATTCCGGCGTTGACGGCCCATCGCTGTCTTTTTGCCGATGGTGATATCCAGGGCAAGAATGTACTGGTGCAGGGCGGGGCGGGCGTGGTCGGCACCGCCGCCATCCTCCTGGCAAAGTGGGCGGGCGCGTGGGTCGCGGCCACCGTCATGAACGAAGCGCAAGCCGCCATCGCCCGCGCGGCGGGTGCCGACCTGGTGCTGGACCGCCTGAATGACGATGTTGCGGCGGCAATCAACGCAAGCACCGGCAACGCGGGCGTGGACCGCATCGTCGATGTCAACGTGAAGGCAAACCTGGATATCGACATGGCGTGCCTCGCGCCTGGGGGCGTCATCAGTTCCTACGCGATGACGCATGCCACCGACACGCTCACGCTGCCGCTGTTAAGCGCGATGGTGCATGGCTGCGTGCTGCGATTCGTGTACATCTATTCGGTGCCCGTGGCGGCGAAAGTCCAGGCGATCAGCGACATCAACGCCTGCCTGGCCAGCGGCAACTATGCGCCGCATATCGGCATGAGGGTCGAGCTGGAGAAGATCGCCGACGCCCACAACGCGCTGGAATCGGCATCGGTCATGGGCAAGGTACTGATCGCTTTGTGAGCGGGAGGTCGTCGTTGATTGAGCCGCCTTGGAGCGGCTTCGATTCCATCATTCCACCAAGCCGGGCCTTCTATTCACTTGCCTAGAGCGTCGCCACCGATCTTCCTGGCCGTCAACGTCACGGTGAAGAACTCGCTGCGCTTGTCGGCTGGAACGGTGTCGAGCTGTGTGCTCCCGTAGTCGGTATGTTGCCTCTGCTCGAAGCTGGGGCAATACCCTTTCCAGAAATAGCGCGTCTGTGTGCCGGCCGCGAGCACTTGTTGCGCAGGCAGGGCGGCTACAAAGCGCGTATTAGCACGGTCCGCCCGCGCCCTCACCGCGACGCGCGCTTCTGTCAATGCTCAATGGCATACCCCGCGCCCGTAATAGTCCTCGTCTTGCTGCATGTCGGCATACACGGTGCCCACGTACTCGGTGGCGGATATACGGGAAAGGCGGAACGGTTCGTGGCTGGACAATGTCGGCACGTGGCCGGACAAGGCGTTGGATTTTTCACAGCGGGCGCCGTTGCTGGCGTCGAACTGCACAGTGCCCTCTACTACCGTAAACGGCGATCTGCCGTCGGCTGCGCTTGAGAGATCCGTGGCATTGGCAAGCGTCAGGCGAACTTCGTATGCCTGTGTCGGAGCGCGATTTAGCTTGCGCAACGCGGGCTTGGGCGCGTTGGAGGTGGCGTCAAGCTGGTTCAGGGTCTCGGCGTGGGTTGGCCCGTAGATGGCAGCGGCCAGAAGCGCCAACGCCGGCAGTGCATGACGCAAGGCAGGCGCCGAAATGCATCGCGGGGAGGAGGGGAGGAAGGGGCACTGTCGACGCGAAGAAAACAGCCAATAACGTTCAAATTTGTCGCCATGCGCTCCGTTTTGCGCATGTCGCCTCGAACGCATGGCAAGCCGTCATGGGCGGCACATCCTCTGCCGCTTTTCCGACTCACCAGTCGTATCAATAACCGGTTGATAGAGGCCGAACACCCTTTCGTCAATGTGATAGACATAGAAACACTCGCTCTTATACAGATTTCGACCATTGCTGGCGTCGATGATTTCGATCGTTAGGAAATAGTCTGGAGCTGAGATGTAGGCAAGTGGATGGGTCTTTACAGCACCCGCATGTGCATCCAGGGTCAGCGTGTGCCTGAAGCTGTTTTTTCCAACGTCGGATTTGCTAAGGCTAATCACTTGTGACTCGTAGTCGCAAGGCATGAAGAGTGGACGCCCGTTTATTCCCTTTATGCACCCCATATTGGTATGCGCGCGCAAAAAATACTGTAGGTTCGTTTTGCTGGTATTTGCTACCTCCAGCTCAACCGGCATGCTTCCTTCATTAACTGTGGACAGCGGTAGTGCGCCCGGCTGAACTAAAACTGCGCGGTCGTAATCGCTGTCGTGCTGGGACCAAGATACGTACAAGGCGGCGCCGCTGATCACAAGCGACAGGAAAGCCAATGCGGCGGTGATGAAATTATGGGTTCGCTGATTCATATGATGACTAGCTAGATCTGCGCGACTGCACTTGGCCGCGAGCTGTCCTTGTCGAAAGATCGAGGACGACCCTAAGTGACCCTTCGAGTTTGCAGGAAGCGGACGTTTCCTTGCTCTCTGTGTTGCTGCGCCATCTCCGTTTCTCCGTCCGCTACACAGAAATTGGAATCTTAGAACTTCGGCAGAGTTGTTGCTTTTTCCCACCGCATCGCTATCGCGAATGCTCGATGTCTGAGACGCTGAGAAAACGCACGCTGGCGAGAGATCTTCAGGAGCAGAGCGGCAATCTCTGCGTCAATGGAAAGTCCTTCGTCAAGCCAAGCCAGTGCCAGCTGAGGCCAATATTCAGTGGGCCACGCAAGACCAGCGATCACAATTGCTCGGGCGTGAGGGCCGCCAAGAGGCAACTGGTTCATAGGCTGTTCAAGATGGATCACTAGCTCAGATGGATTCATCGGTAGTTCGGTAGGTGTGACTTTCTCAAAAACGGACAAAGTCAGATTGTTGGAGGCCGAAATCAGCATTAGGTTGACGGGGGCGCTGCCGCTGACCGTGGTAGCCAAGGAAGTCACGCATCTCGTTAGTTCGGCTCTCGCCACCCGCAACCTTCCAGAAGCGGTGCTCGCCTAACACCGGCTCGAGATACTTGATCAACTCCTTTGGCTTCCCACCCTGAGCCGCCGTCTAGCCAAAGTCACCAAGATTGTCATTTGGCTTTGATCTCCTGCGGCTCGAGTTTCGCCGATGCTGACGAAAGTGGGTCAATTTTCAAGCGCCGTTGACAGCTATTTCTCTGGTGCAAGCACCTGCAGGCGTTGCTGGATGTTGGCGATCTTTTGCTGGTTGGCAAAGATGGCCTGTTCCTTGGCGGTCAACTCCGCTACGACGTTCTCGATCGTCTTGATCTGCGGCGCAAACGTATCGAGTAGCTTGTCGTCATCGGAGAGCAGGTCGTAAATCGACTTGAAGCTCTGTTTGATGATTTTTCCGATGTCCGCTTTGCAATCGCTCAGCTCCTTTTCGAGCTCGCTTTCCTTGTACGCGCTGTACAAGTCCGCGCCGACCGAAAACGCCGCTCCAGCGGGACCGGCCCACTTCGAAATGCTGCCGGCGAGGTTGCTGGCCTGCCAGGGCTTGAACTTGAAGACAAAGCCAGACACGCTGGCCAGCGCGTCACGTGCGAGGAAAATCGTGGACTTGATCGCCTCAGGGTTGATCTTGGACAGCCCTTTTAGCACGTTGCCAGCCGCCTTGAGTGAGCCTTCCGCGTAGGTTTCGAAGAAGCTTTGGCTTGAGTGTAGCTGTCGCTTGATGTCGTCAGAAATGCGGTGTGTCACGGCGGACGATTGTTCGAAGAACCGATCGATGGCCTGCTTGATATTCAGATTCAACTTGTAGCCCACGCCATCTTCGGTGTAGCCCAGCTCGTCCTCCAGATAGGGGCGGATCTCGTTCAGCGCGAGCGGCCGCAGCTTGCTCATTAGCAGGTTCTCCATGCCCTGCAGTTCGCGTGTCAACTCGGCGGCTAGCCGTTTGATCTCGGCGCGACCGGAGAGAATGTCTTGAGAGAAACGCCGGGTCTGTTCCTGGTTTTGCTCGGCGAACACGCCCAAAGTGTCCAGTTGCTGTGCGACCGCAGTGGTGCGCTGCTTGACTAGGTCACGCACGACATCGAGGCCCGTCTTGGCCGACAGCACGGCGGGAACATTGGCTGTTAGGACCTCGTTGGTCGCCGCCTTCAGGGCGTTGATGCGAGAGCGCGCTTCGTAAATCTCGGGCTTGCCGAACCAGAACGGCAGGCCGCGTCCATTGGGGTCGGAAGCGACGCAGATGATGTTCAGCCGTTCGAGTTCGGTGGTATCGAGATCGGCGCTGCGCTGCAATTTCTCCTTGAGGTTGTTGCGCTTGATCATGGCCTGTTCGTCGAACATGGCCGGTTCGGTCAAATCTGCTACTTCGTCCATCTTGTTGATGACGAAGACGATGGACGAAAGCTTGTTGAGGTCGCGCAGCAGCCAGCGGACGATTTCCTTGTGGCTATCCTTGAGCGGATTGGTCGCGTCAACCACGTACAGAATCAAATGCGCTTCAGAGATGTAGCGCTTGGTGAGGTCCTGGTAGAGGACTTGTTCGCCATCGATTTCCCTTTCTTTGTCCCCGAACAAGCCCGGCGTGTCGACGATCTCACACTGGCCAGGCAGGCCCTCGGGTTTGTAAATGGCGAGGCGGTCCGAGGACTCGTCCATCGATATTTTCATGTCGTCCATGACGCGGCCCAACCAGCCAGCAATCACGCTTGTTTTGCCGTCCGAGAATGCGCCCAGCAAGGCAATCCGTAGCACATCCGATTCCACGGCTTCGATGGCGGTAATGATTTTTTCGAGGTCAGCCTGCACATCGACTTCCATCTCGCCTAGTTCAGTGATGATGGCATGAAGGTCGCGCAACGCTTGGACGGTAGCCTGCTTTCCTGTTTCAAACTGATTGAATGGTTCCATGTTCCATGTGCTCCATTTTTTCTTCCAGATGACACATCGCGGCAATCTGCCGCGATAAGATTTCGATAGGTGCAGCGAGATTCTCGTGTAGCGCGTCGATGCGCTGTTGCAAGGGAACGATCAACGTGTGCTTGATGTTCTTCAGTTGCGTTTCGGTGTAGTTGACACTGCCAGCCAGCGCTTCGGCACGAGCTTCTTCGATTTTTTTGTGGGCAGCTGACTGGGCCTTACGTACGCGGGCACTGCGGGTAGTGAAAAGGCTGAGCAGGCCAAGCAGTAGCCCGACTGCCGCGCCGATGGCACCACCAATTAGCGTTCCAATAACAGGGATGGCAGATCCTATCGCTGCACCCGTCGAGGCATAGCTGCCGATCTTGAATGCAAATGCGCCGTAGTCGCGAGTCTTGAGGCCGCCGCCGATGTCCTCCAGCTTGTCGCCGAAGTGGATATTCGGCTTGCCGAGCGACAACTCCTCTTGGTACTCGATGCGTTGCACGTCCTGAGCCAGGCGCATCAGGGCGTCGTGCATACTGTCGTTAAGCGTGTCAATGCAGCGCTTCACCAGGGCTTGATACGCCATGTCCGTGCTGGCCTGCCTGGCTTTGGCGGCGCGGGTGATCTTGTCCGAGATCTGCTTGGCTTCGCCGAGGTTATCGTCGATGATGATCTCGGCGTCTCCGGTCAGGTCGTTGTAAAGGCCGTCGATAAGGTTGCGGGTGCCGGCTTTCAGACTGCGTGAAAATGAGGCAGCGGCTTTATCAAACGCTGCCCGGCACTTGTCGAATTCGGGGGCGCTTCTGTCCAGGTAGGCCTGATACTGTTGCAAGGCTTCTTGCAGCTCGTGGAGGTTTTGTCCCAGCAGTTCGCGCAGCTTGCGCTTGTTGCTTTCGACGATATCTTGCTTGAACGTGGCCCGCTTGACGTCGATCGCTTGGGCGATATCCTGGACGCCGCTGAACGCGAGCATGCTGGCTGCTGAACCGAAGTGCTTGCGGTAGTTACGTTGTTGGACGACTAGATCGCGGTCACGCGACGGGTGGATGCTAGTGCGACCATGCATGTCGTAGGCCAGAGCCGAGAAGGCGAGGAGGCCTTGCACGCAATGGCCATCCAGCAGGGTGTTCTCGGGCAGGACGTTCTTGAGTACGTCAGTGGTTTGTTTGAGCGAATTCGAATCCGCAAGCCGGACCCGGTCTTCGTCGAACTCATAGGCATCAGCGTTTCCACGTACGTTGATTAGCGGATAAACCTGCGTACCGTAGCGTAGATAACTACGAATTTTCTTGGCGGTGCCTTGCTCGGGTTTCTTGTTGGTGCCGTTGACATAGAAGACCAGATGCGCTTGCGCGACTGCTTCACGAATGAAGCCGGTGTACTTGAGTTCGTCGCCTTCTATTCCTGGCACGTCAACTAAGACGAAGGTCTTGCCATCGCGTTGGAGCGTATAGCTGGTATTTCCCTGGGTGAAGTCGGCCTTGCCGGTGCCGATGATCTGGCCATCCACGCGGGTAGCCAGCGTATGCCGAGCACATTGCTCGCGCAGGCCAGCCAGGATGGTGGGCAGGGTCTGCGTGGCCACGGCCACCGTCGTTGCGAGCAATGGCCGCTCGGCGGGGATTTTCTGCGCTATCTGGCCATGATTGACGGAGCCTTGCATGTCAACTCCAGATCAGCAGGCCTGCACCGGCCAGCAGCAACCCTGCCATCAGCCCCAGGGCGGCCGCGAGCAGGCGTTGGCGTTGTACACGTGCTGATATCGCCTCTTGTTCGAGGGCAAGGCGGGCATCGGCTTCTGTCTGCAGAATCTCATGCTTCGTCGAGGCGGCTTCGCGCTCGAGCTCTAAGCGCGCCTCGGATTCGGCTTGCATAATGGCTTCAAGTCTGCGGGTCCCGGTTCGGATGAAATCCAGCTCCTCGGCATAGGCGGCGACGATTTGCTGCAGGTCGTCGACGATCAGTGTCGCCTGCTTAGCCAAGCTCGCCTCGAATGCCTGGAGATCGCGCTGGTTTTGCTCTATCAGTTGCCGGCGGGAAGTCTCGTCCAGCAGGATGCGCAGAGATTCGATCAGTGTACTTTTGCCGGCGTTGGTCTCTCCGAAGAAGGCGATCGTAAATTGGTCCCATTCGGTATTGGACTTGAGCAGGTCGAGTTCCCGGCTAAAGCGGTCTTGCATATGGCGCAGCCGGAGTGTCAATCCGCTCAATTCTCTCTCACCCTGCGTGTCCTCGATCTTAAGCTGATTGAGATCGCTGATGGCGCCAGCGATGTTCTGCGAGATGTCCTGGTAGAGCCTGTCAAATGCTTGTGCTGCGTTCATCGTGTAGCGGATAGAAGTGTGTTGTAAGCGCCAGATGGAAGGCGCGTTGTCTTTCACTATCATCCGCTCCTGGCCGGAAGCAGCGTTCAGTGACGAACTGCTGCCGAACTAGAGCAGACGACCACTAATGGCCAAGCTAATCCGCCGGTAGACGGCGGGTCAGCTTGATTGCAAATTCAGCCGCGAGACAAAATCAACTTTCCCCCGGCATTAGAAACAACTTTGTACTTGCGCAAGGAGTTGAGGGCTCCTACACCACCAGCAGCGACTGCGATACTGACTGCGGACAAAGCGGCAGGGAGCCCAAGCACTGTGACGGCACCTGCGCCAACGAGCCCGCTGACTGGCGCACCAGCCCCGCTAGTGCCTAAAGTGATAGCTACTGCAATACCAATTGCACCGATCGCGATGATCCAAGCAACCGAGCCTGTCGCTTTAATTTTTAGAACTTTCTTTTGCAAGTCGCCTTCAATTTCGATGGTGTCTTGATCATTTTTTAGTGCTTCTCCAAGCTCTTTCTCAGTTCGGACTGTCATGATGCTTTCGGTTGTTAATAATTTGATTTCGACGCGGCACAAGAAGCGATGTTACATATTATAACACTGTAAAGGTGTGCAACATCGGTGGAAAATCTAATTTCTTAGCGTTGGGGCACGTCTAAAAAAATCCAGAATTACGGTTGGTGGCTAATACGGAATTCAAATGCCGATAGTGGCCAAAAGGCGCCCACCGCGGATATCCGACTATCTATCCGGCCTCCCGCGGTCCCCACCATTACCAGGCGGGCCGCACGCTGGCAGTCGATTCTCCTAGCGGGCGCCGACTTCCTCTTCGACGTTTCGGTCGTCACTGGTAATTCAAGTCAAACCGTTTCGGCGAGACTGAGCGATACGCCAAGAAGACCGAGATGTCTTCAGAGTTCGCTGGCGTGGTTCTTGTCTTCATGCTCGCCCCTCTGTCCCGCTACATCTTCTGGGTCGGCCTTGAACTGACGCAGGCATCGCGCGATCGGCCGCTCACGGAGCCGTGGATTACGGCGATTCTGATGATGGCTACGGCTGCCATCTTCGAAATTCCTACGCTTGGAAGAATCGCTTGGGGCGGCAAGGGTCAAGGGCACCTGACTGCTCGCCGTCCATGATTTCCGCGCTGGCTAGACGGCCTACTATGGCCGCCAACGTAACGCCGGGGTGCATTGCGCAAACGTATACGCCGCCGATTTTGGGTAGATAACCAATGATAGGGATGCCATCGGCGGGTATGGGTCTGATTCCGACGCAGGCCACTTCGGGATCAAGGTACGCAACACCATGGAGTTCGTTCCGAATCGCCTTAGCCGTTCGTAGCGCTATCGCTGCCGGCTGGTTTTCCAAGGCGTCGTCCAAGTAATCTTCTGCCGCCAGCAACGCGCCGTGCGCACTTTGCCTGACTTCCATTTCCGGGCTGGAGATCAGGGTTTGGACAAGGTTGAGGGGTGACTTATAGCGAATGAAAATCGCAGGAGACGCTTCTATCGGAAGAGGCGCTTCAAGCATCTCTGTCAGCTTCGCGGTGCCTGTTCCGGCTGCCAGTACGACAATATCGGCCTCAATGATGCCGGCGGCGGTTTTAACTCCCGTCACCGTTGCGCCCTGGTTTTCGAAGCCAAGAACGCGTGTCTGAGTGAAAATCTTGGCCCCGTTCGCCCGGGCTCCTGCGATCAACGCATGCGTAGCTTCCACCGCATCCAGCGACGCTTCATCGGCAGCGTACGAAGCGGATTGCGGAGGATGCTTGAGTTTCGGCTCAAGGTCGATGATTTGCGATCGCGACACCACATTTTTGGAAGCCGGGTTATCCGATTCCGGTGGCGATTCACTTGAGTTCGCGCTGTAGGATAAAGCGCCGGTCCATCGGACCTTCAGGCCGGGAAGCTGCGTTTCAAGGCGGCGGTACGCTTCGATTGCGGCGCCGCGTAATGGCGCGATTGGGTCGGATTCGCGGTGCGAGGCGTTGATCCATGCGAACGAGGTTCCCGTCACGCCTGAGGCGATGCCTTCCGCCTCAACCACGGTGACCTGCGCGCCTTTAGCTGCCAAGTGATACGCCAGTGACGCGCCCACGATGCCGGCACCGATGACAACGACTCGTTTGGCCAGATCGTCTTCCACGTCAACGTCCTTTCCGTGGATCTGGGGCTGGCGGGTACACAGGGGTGGAAACATGTATTTGTGAAGCTCCCTACGGGGTTTTCATCTCCTTCTCCTTCTCTTTCTTCTCCTTTTTCTCTCCATCGTAATGGGACTTGATGGCGAGATACATGCCGGTGCCCAACACGAGCAGCTTGAACGTACCGAAGACTACAGGGACCCAAAAATTCATCATTTCCTCAAAGCGCTGATGCTGCATATAGACGGTCAAAGTTTACCGCCAAGCGCCATACAAACTGTTGAACTGGTCGATTGGTACGTCTTTTCTGACCAGCGCAGTTTGGACAAAAAAACCACGTATCAGATCAGGCATGTCTCTTGTACGTGACCTCAAAAAACAAACGTGTGACGGCCCGCATTGCGGTTCGTTCCGCCGCTTCGTTCCGCGTTATGTGAGATTCAATCCGCCATCGGAAAGCAAAATCTCGCCCGTCAAATAGTTGGATTCAATGAGCATGGATACCGCTTGTGCAATATCTGCCGGGCTCGCCGCCCGCCGCATCGGCGCACGCTCTCGCCACAACTGCTGAGCCTGCGTCCAGTCAGCGGTCAACGGCGTATCCACAAGCCCGGGGGCGACGGCATTCACACGAATATCAGGAGCAAGTGAGACCGCGAGCAAGCGCGTGACATGGTTCAGCGCCGCCTTCGTCGCGGCATAAGGGATGGAAGCCCCTTTGGGACGAACGCCCGCATGCGAGCTTACGTTAATCACGCAAGCAGGCACGCCGTCAGCGGCAGACGCCCGCAGTGCGGCCTGCGCTTCTGCAACGATACGAAACGGCGCAATGACATTGACCTCGTGTAGCTCGCGCCAAATGTCAGGAGTGGCAGCTGCCATATCGGCATGAGGAATCACGCGGCTGATTCCTGCATTGTTCACGACCACGTCCAAACGACCCCATTGCGCGACAGCTTCTTGCACCAGTCGTATCCGGTCTGCATCTATAGCGAGGTCTGCCTGCACATAAGCCGCCAAACCCAGCTCACGCGCCATGGAAATGCCTGCATCCACGGAGCTACGCGAATGCAGAACGACTGCATAGCCGTCCTTGGATAGCCGGCGTGCTATCGCATTTCCAATACCCGAAGTCGACCCTGTGACGAGAGCAACGCGCTGTGGTGTAGGCATAGAGAAGTCAGATGAAATTGAAGAGTGGTTTTACATTCCGGGGAGACCCCGCGAACTCTTGCGCTCCCGGGGTCTTTCTTGATTTTGACGGCATCCTGCACCTTCAGAGAGAAGCGCGCCCCGCGTTATTATCGCGAGACCACTAGCCGCAAGGAAGGGAATGAACCAGAAGCAGCGCACGACCAAACGCCGCCGGATTCCGCGCAAGGCCTGGGCCTTGGGTCTGGCCATCGCCGCAGTCGCCGGGTTTTATGCCTGGAATGAAACCCCGCTGGGCCCAGGCCTGACCGAAAGAAAGATACACAAGATCCTGGTCGCTGCCATGGCGACGCCCACCAACGCGCCAGGCAGCGCCTGCGTCAAAGTGGTGGGCGTGCGGCCCTTGCCGGCCAATGTCTACACCACGTTCCTGGAACAACAGGACAAAATCGTGCAGGGGCTGATCAAGCACCAGCTGATCACGGTCAAGCGCATCAGCGCCAACGGCGACGGTTCACCACCAAAGCCGGATGAAGATCCCGAGGAAGCCACCAGCCGCATGGAGCTGACCGAGAAAGGCCGCGCGTACTACGCAGAGAGCGAGACTCTCATCGGTTCTGATATGTACTACAGCGCGAAGTTCTGCGCCCCCGGCCTCCAGGTCGGCAAGATCCTCGACTACTCCAAGCCGGGCAAGAATCCGTTCGACGACAACCCCAATGCGGTTTCGGCGGTGCACTTCGAATGGCGTCTAGATCGCGCCACCGCGGACTGGGCGGCGGACCCTGTCTTTTATCCGCAGATAAACGCCTTTCCCTCGGAGTCCCCGCCGGAAGAGTGGCCGACCCGGCACATCATGCTGGAACGGAAAAACGGCGTGTGGGGGCTGGGAGACAGGCCCTATACGATCCGCTGGTAAGCATGCCCGCGCCGGCAAGGCGCGGGCGCTCCAGGGCCTGAGCGGCGGACGATTTCAACTATCCGGCCGGTTCGAAACAGGCGGTGAGGTCAAGGATTGATCCGGGCAAAGGCCGCACCATGGCCTGGCCGTCCGTTCACCGTTGCTCTTTGGAGCAGTCGCGTCTTCGCCCAATAGGTCCATGGCGAAGGCAGGCCATTACCCTAAGGGAAAAGAATCGGTAAGGTTTGACTCATCGGTCGGTTCGTGGTCGGCTGCCTCAGCTCGTCAGGAACTCAAGTCAGGTTTTGGCCGAAAGGGGAAATTCTATAGGTCTAACTCTAACGCTACCGTTTCTGGCAGCAGACGCCAGATAAAGTCGGGATGACTACAGTTCATGCGAACAATTGGGAAAGTTCGGCATGAATATTTTTCCACGGTTTTGCCAAATCGACCGTTGCTACTGTCAACGGATATTGCCGAATTAAAAACTGACAACGTAGTGTTTTATCCACTCTTGGGTACACAAGCATTCCGCCTATGGATGTACCCTCCCGCTGCTGTACATTTGTCAGGTATGCCCACATCTGAAATAGGTTGCTGGCATGCAGCTTCTTGGTCCCAAAGCGCTCGGTCAACGTGTTTTGATAATACTTTGCGTCGATGATGATGTGCTCGTTGCCACGACTAATAGAAATATCGGTTTCCATCCGTGGTAGTAGTGCCATATCTTCCTCGGAAGCCACGACACCATGCCATACAATGCGCTCGCGTTGTGCCGACCATTGTGGCAACTCGATGCGAATGAAATTGAATAGGAAATCCTGAAACACGTGCGCCATCAATCTCTCGTCACGTAGAAAATCTCGAAATCGATAACCACCGGTCTCAGAGTCGGGTAGGCAGGCTACATGAATGAACTCACAAACATTCAATAAGAATCGATAAAACCGGTTGTTCGCATGCAGTTGAACTTGGCGGAACGCTTGTGAATTCAACACAGTTTCCGTGACACCGCGCAAGTCGCGATGCAGCACTAGGACGCGCTTGCGCAGGCTGTCGTTGAGGCCGCTCGAATTCGACAAGCGACGCAAGGTCGTTTTGAGGATCCGGTTGGGCAGCGTATTTGGTGTCAATTCATCGAAACGGCAAGCCGCTCGTCCGTGAGCTACCAAAAAACGGCGGGCCGAAGGCAGTATGTCGATACGACCTCGCACTCCGGTAAGCTCCTCTTCACGCAGCTCGTAACCTTGCTCGAGGCCACGCCGTCCAAGATGATCGATACCTTCGCATAGCACAAAGGCGAAAAAATCCACCAGCTCTGTGGTCGGCGCGCGTGATATGTTGACGATGTTGCCTTGCGGAAGTTGGTTCCAAGCGTAACAGAGCAGATAGTACAGGTTGCGTATCGGAACGATCGGGGTGTCCATCATCACGCCTCACGCAAACGATCTTCCCAGCTTTTCACCCGGGGCTCATCGTCGAACCAGTATTCTCGTAACAGCGGTAGGATTTCCGACACGATAACGTCGTCGTACCATTCGGGAGTCGCGCCAGCTTCGCTAATGCCAGTGCAGTAGTAGCTGTGCCCAACGCAGAAGCCCGGTCCTAGGTTGAGTCGGTCATTCGCGATCTCTTCGTTGAGCGCTACCATGGCGCGCACGATGCGCGCGGCCAGCTCGTCTGAGGCGCCACGCTGCTTAATGAAAGCGTCAAATTGCGGTGTACCGAAGCCGGGGCCGACATCCACAAAGGCAAAGCGGCGCCGTAGGGCGTAATCGACCATGGCCAGCGAACGGTCGGCCGTGTTCATTAACCCGAGAATGTGCACGTTCTGCGGCACGTAGAACTTTTCCTCGTCCTTGTCAGCATAAGCTAGCGGAACCGCCCACTCCGGCCCGCGTTTGTCACTCTCAATCAACATCATCAGCTCACCAAACACCTTGCTGAGGTTGCTGCGATTGATTTCGTCGATTATGAAGACGAAATCTTCCTTGCTCTTTCTAGCTTCCTCGCAAAATTCATGGAAGGGCCCATTGCGACGATTAAATCCGACACCGCTCGGGCGAAAACCTTGCACAAAGTCCTCGTAAGCATACGACTGGTGAAACTGAACCATCTGAACCCGTTCGGGAGACTGACTGGCCATCAAGGCGTAGGCCAGGCGACGAGCGAAGAAGGTCTTTCCCACACCGGGCGGGCCTTGCAGAATGAGATTCTTCTTGGCACGCAGACGCTCGACGATTCGGCTGAAATCTGCACGATCAATGAATAAGCCGTCGACTGCTTCATCGAGGGTATAGGAGATTTCAGCACCCAACTCGTCGGCGTAGTTTGCCCGTGGTTGGTTAACCATCGTCGAATCCGCACCCAAGTCCTCCGGGCGCGTAATGGTCGGCCGGTGCCATTGATCGCGCAGGGGTGCGACGTAATAGTCCAAAGACTGTCCTGCATATTCAGTTTCGAGGCGACGCCGAATAGCTTGCAGGGTACGATCAAGCTGTATGGGGTTCTGTGCGCGGATCTCCGAAGCGGGCAACTGGGAGAACACGCTCGCTATCAACTTGCGATCCCCTTGCCCGAAGATGCGTTCGAAGCTATCCGGGAACAGCAGGAACAGCAGCATGTGCCGAAACTGACGTGCCGCACTGTCCGGTACTGACTGCAGCCACTCGGCAAAGGCCCAACCGTTGGACAGCAGTTCCTTGCGCTTGTCTACGGGTAGTGACTTGAACTGGCGCACGAAGTTAATCGTGAAGACCATCTCCCGCCAACGGTAGTTGTTATAGCCAGGACCTCCGCTGCCGATTCCAGCAAGCTCGTCATCAGAGAGAAATAGCCTTGCCGTATCTGGCATGGCTTCGTCCGACCAGCGCCAGATTGCGCTGATGATTTCGCGCTTCTTCGCCGCGCTGGTATTGCTGGGACAGAGCAGCATCACCCACATCATTTCCGCAGCCAGCTGCTTTACCTCCGGTCCTGTGGGAGTGAGCTGTTCGCGGAGTTTTTCAATAAAGTTCCCGCCGTTGGGATCTAGGTTTTCGACGAAGTACTTATTCAACGCGTCGAGTCCGACTTGGGTCCACAGCGGTTTCTCGCCGAATACCGAGCCATCACCGATTAACGCCCGGTCACGCCAACGCTCGGCTGCCTGCAGAATGGGGGCAGTTTTCGTTTCACCGCAGTACCGACTCATGTTTTCTCCTGGATGGATCAAGGCGGTGGCATACAGGAGCCGGGCCGCAGATGAGACATCGTTCGCGTTTGTTCATTCCCACGGCACCATTGTGCGGTCGGTGTCGAGCGACATTTTGTTACGCATTATCTGATACACGGAGGCCAGCGGCAAGGAAGTTAGGATCGGCAATGTCCCAAGTGCAGCTCGACCGCATCCACTTCGGCGACAAGAGGGAATTGCTGGCGGCGGTGGTTGAACAGATCGACGCCAACCTGGACCAGCGTCTGCAAGCCATCTCCGATAGCGCCTCGGACCCATGGGAAGGCTTTCGCAGCCGCTGCCGCGCGTATCTGGAGATGGCGCTGGAGGCGGAAATCCAGCGCATCGTGCTGCGCGACGCCAGGGCGGTGCTGGGGGGCGCTTCACCGACATCGCAACGGCATTGCATAGCGTCGATGCAGGGCCTGATCAACAACCTGATCCAACAAGGCGTGGTGGCCGAGGCCGATCCGCAGGCATTGGCATCGTTGATCTACGGCAGCCTGGCCGAAGCGGCGTTCTGGATTGCGGACGGTGAGGACGGCAATGCGCGCCTGGCGCAAGGGGGTGTCGCGCTGGACCTGTTGCTGCGTGGGTTGTTGGTGCAGCGATAGCCTTGCTGGCGTTGTGAATTCCTGGCCGAATTTACATCGCGGCGTTCGCGAACCCACGCAAAAGCTCTTCTGTTGAGACAGATCGCCGCGAATCATGAGACATTCGCGGCGATCTTGCGGGACGTAAGTAGACCCGCCGTACCCCAAGGCATTACGGGCTAGGCAAGCTCGAAAGTGGATGCACGCCCACTGCTTGCATTCTCTTTAACGCGTTCAGTGATGCGCTCTTGCACGAGTCGGGCGATTTCTTCCTTCTCCGCTGGCGTCATCGCCTCATACTCTTCCTTTGAGATGCCTAGCGACCGCAGCGTCATCTCAAAAAAGCGCTCTTCGGTGGACATGCTCACAAAATCGTGCAGCTCCTGTTCAGCGGCAGACAGGGGGGCAGGGGGCTTGCCCGTCTTGAATCGGTCCATGCTGCGCTGCGTTTCTTCCAGCGTTTCAGCGAACGACGCATTGGACCCGCTGGCTCGGCCTTGTTTGGCCAATGAGGCGCCAAGGCCCATGGTCGACAGTTCAACTCTGTTCATGGCTGTACCTATTCTTCCGATTGACTAGCAGAACATTGAACGACATTCGGCATCGGCCCAATACGCCGAACTCGGCATTTTTTTCAACTCACCTGTCCGATTAAGCGGTCGTTCGCGCGCGAGGTGGGCACGGGCGTCGAAGGTGTTGAAACGGCGGGACACGCCGCCGCGCTACGGCTGTTCCAGTGGCCACACTTCAACCACGCCATGCGCAACGGCGCAGGGGGTTCGAGACACCAGGTCTATCGCCTCGGCCAAATCCGCGGCTTCGATGATGGCAAAGCCGGCCACCGGCAAGGCTGACCGCATATAGGCTTCGTTCGTCGTTTCAACGCGAACCGCCTCGGTATTGCGCACCTGGACCGGGGCGCCCGCGATGCCCATCAATACTCCCTTATCCCGAAGTTCCTGGTCATGCGCGTGAGCCGCGTTTCTGACGCTGAGCGGCGTGCGGTCATAGCCCGCTTGGTCTCCATACCCGATGGCAATGAACTTTGGCATGAATCGTCTCCTGACGTTAATCCCTATTGGGGTTATTCCGTGTCGGGATTTTCTTGAATAGGTGGGGTGATTTCGGGTAAATAGCTGGGCAGTCGGCTGAATGGGGACACAGACAACAAAATAAAGCCGTGGCTTCCCCTAAATTCTCGTGTTCGTCCGCCGATAACAGGGGTAGTCGGCGCACGGTTTTGTTCCCGGCCAGGCAAGTTCCATTGCGTGGAATTTACAGGCCTGCCTGCAGAAGCATTGCGGCGGCTGACTGATCGGGCTGACAGCTTGGCAACATCCCCATGATCGCTTTGCGCGGGTAGGGGTGTAGGGGAACGTCCGATTGACTCTCCTGGCCAGCAATAAACCTTTGTACTCCAGACCGTACCTACGCCAAGAACAACCCTCCCACCCGAGACATTGCCCATGCGTACCCCCTCTGCCGCCCGCAAGCTGAAGCTGAGCCCTGGCTATCTTGCCCTTGCCGCGGCGACCTGCATGCCCCTGGCTGTAACCCCGTCATTTGCGGGCAGCCTGCTTGTGGGCAGTGGTGGTAACGGTGGCGTGACGTCGGCGGATTCGTTCGCCGGCGGCAGCGGCGGAGGCGGGGGTATTGGCGGGGGCGGCGGCGGTGGCAAGAGTGGATTCAGTGGCGGCGCCGGCGGCGGACTGGCGCGTGGGGGCGACGGGATTTTGGGAATCAACTCGCCCGGCGGCAGCAGCGGCGGTGCCGGTGGCTCATCCGGTATCTTGGGCGGGCTGGCTGGTGTTGGCGGCGGTGGTGGCGCGGGTGGCCCAACCGGCACCGCAGGCGGCGGCGGTAGCGGTGGTGGCGCGCTGGGCGCTGGCGGCGGCGTGGGCAATGGCGGCGCAGGCGGCGATGGCGGCGGCATTGTCGGGCTTGACGGAACGCCTTTCGCGGGTACATCAGGCCAAGGCGCCCAAGCGGCGGCTTCCGGCACCATCAGCACGCCGGCAAGCTACGACTACGTGGGCATTGGCGGGGGTGGCGGCGGCGCCAGCCATGGCGGCGCGGCGGGTGGCGACGGCGTGGCAGGCAACCTGACCGTCAACAATAATGCGAGCTTGACGGTGAATCGCTCCTTACTGGTGGGTGGGGCGGGCGGAGGCAGCAGCGCGACGGCTGGTGGTGGACGCGGCGGAAACGGAACGCTGACCCTGACGACGGGCGCCACGCTTTCCGTCGCTGACAGGCTTCAGATCGGCGGCACCGGTGGTGGTGCGGTCACCTACACGGCCGGCGGCCAGGGCGGCAACGGCACGGTGACCGTGGACGGGAATTCCACCCTGTCGTTCGGCAGCGGGTCGCGGCTGGTGGTCGGCGGCGGAACGGGCGGCGGAGCCGGCGTGTTGAACCTGGGCCCGGGTACGGCGGACTTCGCGGGCGGTGGCACGTTCACCATCAACACGAATGGCACGCTGAATATTGGACTCGATGTTCCCCAAGCACGGATGGGCGGCAAGATTGCCAACCTGTCTATCTTGGTCAACAACGGCAGGATCAATTTTTATCAGGCCGACGCCGCCCTCTACACGCTGGACGCGAGCATCACGGGTTCTGGTGGAGTGGAGGTCAATAGCTTGGGCACCACGGTGCTTGCTGGCAACAACACGTACACGGGCGGAACGACGGTATCCGGGGGCACGCTGCAAATAGGTAAGGGCGGCACCACGGGCTCAATCAGCGGCAATATCGTCAATAACTCGGCGGTCGTCTTCAACAGAAGCGACACCGTCGACTACGCCGGCAACATCAGCGGCACCGGCTCGTTGAACAACATCGGCGCGGGCCTGTTGCGGCTGTCGGGTGCCAGTACGGCGACGGGAGAGATCATTGTTTCCAACGGTGGCATGGAGTTGACGGGCGCCGCGGCGCGGTTGGGAAGTGTGACGTCCGATGTATACATCGGGGCGGGCGCCGCTGCGCAATTGACCGTGAGCAACGGCGCACAATTGACGTCCCATGACGTGCGAGTCGGTTCCTCTTCTTATGCCGGTACCGCAACCGTGACGGGACCAGATTCGACGTGGTCGGCCAACTACCTTGAGATCGGGGGAGCCGCGGGCGCGACCGGCACGTTGCAAGTCATGAATGGCGCTCAGGTATCCGCAGCGAAGAGCTTCGTCGGCACTGTTGACAACGGGACCGCCCTGGTCTCCGGCGCAAATTCGCGATGGGACAGCCAATTCGGGGTGATCCTCGGCAGCGGATCAGGCGGGACGGGCTCGGTGGTCGTGGACGGGGGCGCCACATTGAGCGCCCAGCAGGTAGAGATCGCCGGTATGGGCGGATCTGCGGAAATCAACGGTTCGGATGCGACCGGCCGAGGCGTTCTGCAGACCGCGTACGTTGACAGACATGCCGGCACCCCGCTAAGCACCGTCGACTTCAATGGCGGTGTGCTGCGGGCGACAACCTCGGAAGCCCGGCTCTTCCGGGGCTTCATCGCCGGCGAAATCACGCTGGGCGCGGGCGGCATGTATCTGGATTCCAACAGCTTCGACGTCGGCATCGACTCGGTGCTGGACGGCACCGGCCGGCTGAGCAAAACCGGCGTGGGCACACTGACGCTTTCCGGCGCCAACACGTATACAGGCGGCACCGCCGTGCAGGCCGGTACCTTGATGGCGGGCGCGTCGCAGGTGCTGGGCACCGGCTCGGTGGATGTCAGCGCCGGCGCCACGCTGAATCTCAACGGCTATGGGCAGTCGTTGACCGCGCTGTCGGGTGCGGGCGATGTGCGGCTGGGCAGCGCCACGCTGACGCTGGGCAGCGGCAACACCAGCACCACGTTCTCGGGCGCGGTCAACGGAACTGGCGGCTTGATCAAGCAGGGCAGCGGCGCGCTTACCTTGTCAGGGGTCAACACCTACACGGGCGCCACGCAGATCGACGCCGGTTCCTTGGTGGTCAACGGGTCCATCGCCGGGTCAGCCGTGACCGTGGGCAGCGGCGCGCGCTTGGGCGGCAGCGGCACCGTGGGCGCGACCACGGTGGCGTCCGGCGGCGTCCTGGCGCCGGGTAATTCGCTGGGCAGCCTGCGGGTGGCCGGCAACTTCACGCTGGCCGCCGGCGCAACGCTGGACTACGAGCTGGGCGCGCCCGGCACGGGGGCGTCGGCGCCCGGCGCCAGCGACCACATGCAGGTCGACGGTGATGTGCAACTGGACGGAACGCTTGCACTGAGCGACCCGGCAAGCACGGCTGGATTGGGCTACTACCGCTTGATCAGTTATGGCGGGCAACTGTTGGGCAGCGGCTTGCAGACGGGCGCCATTCCGGCCTCGCTCGCCGCTTACGACGTGCGTCTGGTGTCGGAAGTGGCGGGCCATCTTGACCTGCGAGTTGGCCTCACGGGCAGCAATCTTCTACAGACCTGGGCAGGCGGCAACGGAACGTGGACCTCCGCCGCCACCAATTGGTTGAACGACGGCGGCACCATCCCTGAAGCGTGGGCGGGCAATCACGCCGTGTTCCTGACGACCGGCGGCGGCACGGTAAGCGTGCAAGGCACGCAGTCGTTCGCCGGCTTGCAGTTCGTGGCCGACGGCTATCGCCTGAACGGTCCCGGCACGCTGGAAACGCGCGCGGCTGGCAGCGAGCTTCGCGTTCTGGGCGGCGCGACCGCCGTGATCGATACGGTGATCTCCGGCGCGGGCGGCATCAACAAGACGCAGGGCGGCACGCTGGTGCTCAACGGCGCCAACACCTACGCAGGCGGCACCACGGTATCCGCGGGTGTGCTGTCGGTGTCCAACGACGCCAATCTGGGCGCAGCCGGCACCGATGTGACGCTGAACGGCGGCGCACTGCGTATCGCCAGCGCCGCCTACCAAGGCACCGGGCGCAACCTGATGCTGGGCGCCGCGGGCGGCGCGCTTGACCTGTCGAATGACTTCGCCTTGCAAGGCGCGGTATCGGGTGGGGGGGCGTTCAACAAGACGGGGGCGGGCGTGCTGACGCTGGCCTCGGACAGCAGCGCCTACACGGGTGCGGCCACGGTGTCGGCCGGTGGACTGACGCTGACCGAGAGCGCGCGCCTGGGCGGATCCTTGCATGTCGCGTCGGGCGCCACGCTGGCCGGCAGCGGCACTTTGGGGTCAGCCACCCTTCTGGCGGGCGCCGTGCATGCGCCGGGCGGCGACGGCATCGGCACCCAGGCGTTCACCGGTGACTACGTCAACCACGGCACGCTGCGCATCAACGCCACGCCCACCACGCATGACAGCGTGGTGGTGGCGGGCGGCGTCGACATCACGGGAGCCACCCTGGACCTGCGCCTGTCGCCCGTGGATGCGCCGGCCTGGAGCACCACGACCGGCCCCTACACCTTGATTTCCAAGCAGAGCGCCGGCGCGGTCGCGGGCGGGTTCGCCACGGTGAACAATCCGCTGCTGTTCCTGGATGCCTCGGTCAATACGGCAGGCGGTGACGGCAACGACGTGACCCTGACGCTGGCCCGTAACGAACGCAGCCTGGCAAGCGCCGCGCAAACGCCCAACCAGCGCGCCGTGGCGATGGCCATCGACAGCCTGCCGCAAAGCCATGAGGTCTGGCGCAGCGTCATGCTGAGCAGCGATGCCAGCCAGTTGCTGCAAGCCCTGAACCAGTTGTCCGGCGACACGCACGCTGGCGTAGCGTCTGGTTTGATGAGTGCCACGCCGTTCACCACGCAGGCCGGATTGGCCCGCTTGCGCACCAACCTGTCGGCGCCAATGCTGTCGGGCGGGTTCAGCGCGCAGGCTGGCATGTCGGATGCGCCCCCGTCAGCCGCGATGCTGCCTCGGTCCGGCGCCTCGCCGCTGTGGGCGCAGGTAATCGGAGACCGTCAACGCCTGCGCGGCGACGGTAACGCGCAGGGCGCGGATCAAAGCAGCACCGGCGTCGTGGTGGGCGGGGATGTCGGCGTCGGGCAGGGGTGGCGTGTCGGCGGCGCCTTCGGCTACACGGATGCGCGCTTGAGCCCCGACCAGCGCTCGGCCACTGCCAAGACGCAGAGCTACACCGCAACGATCTACGGCGGCAAGTCCTTCGCCACGGGCGCGGGCGCTGTGAACGTTCTGGCGGGCGCGGCCTATAGCTGGCACGACATCGACACGCAACGCCAGATTCGCTACGGCAGCCTGGACCAGACCCTGAAAGCGAACTACAGCGGCAACACCACGCAGTTGTTCGCCGAAGCGGGATATTCCCTGGCGGTGGCGCCCACCGTCACGCTTGAGCCCTTTGTCGGCCTGTCGTGGAGCCAACTGCGCATGCGCGGCTTCTCTGAATCGGGCGGATCCGCGGCCCTGTCCGGCCGCGCCCAGACGCAGGACACCACCAGCACGCTGGCGGGTCTGCGCGGCCAGTGGTCACCGGCTCGATCCGCCATCGTGTTGCGCGGCATGCTTGGCTGGCGCCACGCGTATGGCAGCCTGCAGCCGACGCAGACGCTGGCTTTCGACCAGGGGGCTTCGTTTTCCGTGGCGGGCGCGCCCATCGCGCGGGACGCGGCCCGCATCGAACTGGGCGCCGACCTTGTCGCGGTGCGCAACATGACGGCGGGCGTGAGCTACGGCGGCGAATTCGGGGGTGGAAACCGTCAACACACGGGGTCGGTGGACGTGCGCTGGAAGTTCTGACGCGTTCAGCAATGGGAGTCGGAGGACGGTTCGCAGCTTACTGATCAGCCGTCAAACGTAAACTCCAGCACCTCGTCGCCGGCGTCATTGAAGGTGCCTGTGGACCGCCATCCCAGGTGCCGGTAAAACCCATAGGACCGCACCGCCGGATCCGTGGCGCAACCCAAGAACACACGCGCAAATCCGCGCGTGCGTAGCGCCTCAACCACCATGCCCAAGAGCGTCTTGCCCACTCCCAGGCCTTCATAGGCGGGCAGCAAGGCCAGCACGACGATCTCGCCGGTATCCCGGTGCGCGAAGCAATAGCCCGCCAGCACATCGCCGTCCATCGCGACCATGCCGGGGTATAGGCCGGCGTCGATCCCCGCCGCCCAGGTTTCGCGCGTGATGCCGGCGGCGGCGAGTTCTGCTTCGGTGACCGCGTTTTCGCGGGTCTGGGTCCGCAGCGTGATGCACGCGGCGGCGTCGTCGGCAATGGCGGATCGGTAGGTGATGGGCATGGCACGTACCCTATCAGATGTCGTCCTGTTATCTACGGGCGCAAGCGAAGATTTAGCCTTCCCAATCGAAGCGTTCAGCGTCCTCGTCGTGACGCCGGGCGTCCCATTCGTACCGATCGGCGAGCCCGTCGAGTGCCTTGGCGGTATGCGGATGTTCGAAACCGATTGCTCTGGACCATGCGCGATACCGCGCCGAAAGCGCCCGTTCCTGGTCTCCACCGTCTCGCGGCATACGGGTTGTCACACCACGGCGGTTACTCTTGCCGATTTGAAAGCCGTTAAGCATTGATTTGTTGCGGAAGAGGTCAAGTACGTCACGCACGGGTTCGGCAGGCCAGTTGCTGTCGGTGCCCATTGGCGAGGCGGACAGAATTTTTCCTATGTACTCGTCAGCGATGACCTCACGTCCAACGGCTTTGGCTAGCGTTCGCGCCTCTTTGATCCAGGCTTCGAGAACCTGCACATCTATCGTTTCATCTTCTCGTGTTCCTGGCAGACGATCCCAAAGCGAGAGCAAGCGGTAGGCTTGGCTCGCGAGTGCTCGAGCTTGGTCTGGATCTTCGGGCTCGACGTCACTTACTTCACTCTCTTCGCTCGGTCGGAACACGGCGCTTAGCATTTCGATGAATAGTGATGGCTGTTCTGACAGAGCGCGGAGCAGCGCCTTTGCTGGTCGACCAGAGCGCTCCAGAAGGCGCAGGTAGTTCCATTCCAGCACCACCAACACATTGCGCTCAACGTCCTCCCGTGTGTCGAGCGCGTTTAGCGCTTCGGCAACATAGTACTGAAACATCGTAGCTTCGTTGTTGTCGCCGTTATCCTCGAATGGCTGGCGCGCGGCCTCTTTCAGAACTTCGATCAGCAATTCTGTTGGTACCTCCGCCCGGTCCCGGCTATGTGCGAGCGGTAGAGCGTGCCGGGCGCGATCAGCATCGATGAGGTGTCGGATTGCGTACGACCGGTCTTTGTTGCCGTCGCTCATCCAGTGCACGGGCGTTCTGCGCCAATAACTGGTCTCGATCGCACCACCGATCTCGGCGACTTGCTCCCAGGTCCAGCGCGCAAACGGCAGCGCTCCCAGGATGGTGAGTAGCGCTGTGTCGCCCCAGGCGCGCGTCCTGGCCTTGGCGACTAGCTCCGCGCCCCATGGTTCCTTACGGTCCTGGAACGCCGAAATGATCAGGCCATGCGCGAAGTCACACTGTCGCGTGTCTTCACTCCGAACAGCTGCGTCAATTAGGGCATCCGTGTCAGTTGCCGGAAAACCAGCGTCATAGACCGCCTTGCCAAGTACCCCCGGCGCTTCGCTTAGATGGGCAAGAGCTAGCACTTCAGCAACACCTCCGAGGCTAAATACCTTTTTGGCGGCCTCAATCCGGGCCACTTCAACATCGCGCTGATGAGCTTCCCACCCCTCTCCCGACGGGCTCGGCAACGCAACGCCATTCTCAAATAGCCAGGCTACTTGTTCTAGAGGACTTTCCGGAGCGAAGCGATCGTAGATTGTGTCCAGCCTATCCAACACAGGATCTTTCAGTCGCCACTCAGCATCCGGATATTCTCGATGGTGATGCAAGACTTGCCTCAACTTATCCCAGATGAGATGGCGGTCTTCCTTTGCGTTCATGTGTACTTCGGCGGCCTCAAGTGCGTCTAGAACGGCCTCTGGGTGGGGACCCAGGTCGTTAATTCGGTCGAGCAGCGTCACCCATCGTGCGGAATCAAGGCCCACGTCTTCCAGCAGCCGCTGGCTGACCGCGGTAGCACCACGCCCGATTAGCGGCCAGGTGATTGCCTCGACTTTTTTGACCGAGAAGTCGCGCCACCTGGGCATCGGTGAGGGGGTTGAACTGTCTTGACCTCTAGGGAGGATGCCTAGCATTAGCTTCCAAGCCGCATTGGACTCTCTCTTTCGGATGAGGTCGAGTGTGCGAAGCCGTTCGTCAAGTGTGGCGTAAGTCTGAGGACTCCACAGTAGGAATAGCTCGCGCAAGCTATTTGCAGGACCATTCGAATAGCGTCGTGGCTTGACGTCGAGCGTATCCATTCGGGCGAGGGCGAGAGCCACGCGTGGTAGCCAATCTGGCGACCAGGCGAGGGTTTCCATAGCCCACATTAGATCTGACAGATGTTCGGCGCCAAAAACGCCGTCTTCGTCATGGACGAAGAGGGCGCAGATCGGTGGGTCAGGCTGGTCTAGGCTGTCCTCGACCGCCGACAGGAATGCAGCTGGCGATGCCTCTGCCAGAAGTCGAAAGTCTCGGGATAAGGACCACCAACGATGACGATCGGCGCCGTCCAGCAGTTTGGTGACAATAGCGTCGGCGCGGCGTGCGGCGTCTGGTACGGTGCGTACCTGGTCGCCCCACAGTGCCAAGAGAATGAGCACTTGGCCGATGCCGTGTCGGATTAACCGCGAGTAGTCACGATTGATGCCATTTACAGACGCCATCCAGCGTTCGGTGGGATCCATGTCGAAACGCGGATCGGCCGCTCCGAGAACTGCATGGGCGGCGGCCTCAAATCTATCGATGTCAAGGGCCGTGAGGTGGTGAGCGAATAGGACCCAAGCGTCGGACGGCGATGCCACGCGCCACGTTGCGCCAACCTTCTGCAACGGACTGTCGAAGTGGCCGATATACGGCGTCAGTGCGGCAATCACATGATCGTAGGGTGCGTCGGCGAGCTCAGAGAGTCTAGCTTTATCGGCCTGGACGCTCTCGTCCCAGCCTCCGGCCAGGAGCGCCGCCATGAGCGCGCGCGGGGGCTCATGGGCCCATTTCGGCAATCGACCGCGAGCTCCTGGAATTAGTCGTCGGAGGATAGCGAGATTACGGGCGCAGTCGCGAGCAAGCGCCTCTGCTCGGGGTTCAACTAAGCCCGCTGCTTGCAAGGCACGGGCAATCCCATCTCGAGATGGGCGCGCGAGCATGCGTATTTCACCTCCGGATATGTGGCCCTCATCGTAGATCTGCAGCACAAAGTGCCCCCTCTGGGCGAGGTTCTGCGCTAGGCCGGGAGCCGGCTCGGTCAGAATCAGGATAAGCGGCCCTGGAGTGTTTGCCAGGGCCCGCGCGGCCGCTGCGGTTGTTACCAAGCAACGAGCACGGTAGGCCGCTCCAAGGTCGTCCGGGAGTTCGTTGAGCGTGGCATGGAAGAACGCAACTACCTCTTCGGATGATGTGGCTTGCAAGGATAGGACCGAGGGTTCAGCGCGAAGCCAGCGTAGTACCTCGGCGGCATCTTGGTCGCGGTCGCTTAGCACAAGGTCTTCGGTTAGCGGCCACTGGGTGGCGCGCGACCACTCTTCCCACGCCTCGTCGAGCTCTTGCGTTCCTGCGGGGCGCTTATCTAGGCGGGTTGCGAGCCATAGACCGACTGCAGGGGTCTGCTCAATCCAATGGACAAGATCGTCGGCATCGTAGACGCGGACCTCGCGCCAAGGGCCTTCAGCCATCCGAGCTTTGGCCCATTCGTCTTTTTGGGGCCACCGGTGGAGAGTCACGAAAATGCAGGCCGACGACACGGGGTCGAGGGGGGCTGGCTTGTCCGTGCGCTTTCGGTAGTCGTTGGTGATTTTCAGGCCCACGTCCTTGCGCTGGGCGCTGAGCTCCCACCCGGCTTTACCTTGCGGAACATACTCGCTACCGATTTCAGCGTTGGTTAGTCCGTCCCAACCTGGATGACGCACACCGCCGTCTGCGGGGAAGCGCAGATGTGCTGTGCTGCCATGTGTGGCTCGAACCAGGAAGGCTACTAAAGTGGGAAGGTTTACCGGCCCATCAGTCCGTTGGGCCCACATGGCCAGATCGTCGGCGTTGACCCAGCGCACTGGGGTCCCAGGTCGAATAGACGGTTGCATCATCGGCACGGCCGGACCAATCACCGCACCGGTCGGTAGGAAGCGGATGCCTGCGTTCTCCAGGGCGCTACGGATGGCTTGCGCGTTGTTTGCGACAGGGGTGCGTGAGCCGCGCTCGAAATCTGCAACGGTTGACGTTGCAACCTTTGCAGCTTTGGCAAGATCCTGCTGCGACCATGCCAGCAATGCGCGCGCCGCGCGTACATGCTTAGGAGTAAGTTCAGGCGATGAAAGGGATTTGCTCATGGTCATATGAAATATATGACATCAGTTTAAAAAAGCAAACTGTTTTTTTTTGTCGGCAAAAATATTCTATGTGCCTACAATCGAACACATCATGTCCGAATATCCCATTTCTAATCGCGAACGAGTCCTTCAGCTAGTGAGGGACAGAGGAATCGCGCGCGCGCGTGACCTTACGGCTGCGGGCATTCCCCTCGCATATCTAAAACGCCTGACCGACAGTGGCGACCTTATCCGTTTGGGTCGCGGTCTCTACCAAACACCGGATCGCGTCGGCGAAGATGCCGCCCATGATCTCGCCGAGGCGGCCCGCCGAGTGCCTAAGGGAGTCATTAGCCTGATCAGTGCTCTTCGCTGGCACGAAGTGACGACGCAACTGCCGAATGCCGTCTGGATGACCATTCCCCACAAGTCCCGTGTACCTAAGTCAACCGGTCTGAGACTAGAAATTGTGCGCGCCACGGGCGAGACCCTGACCGCCGGCGTCGAATACGTCGACGTGGAAGGGGTGGCTGTGCCCGTTTACTGCGTTGCCAAGACGGTGGCAGATTGTTTCAAGCATCGGCGTCATGTAGGTGAGGATGTGGCTATCGAAGCCCTGCGTGACGCCCTGCATCAGCGCAAGGCTACCCCTAGTGACCTTATGAAATTTGCTGCGATTAACCGGGTCGCCGGTCTAATGGCACCGTATATCAGGGCGATGCAATGATAGTGATGAATCCCGCCTTCTCGATACGTGCAAGGCTGCTCACCCATGCCAAACGACACGGGGACGACTTTCAGCGGGTGCTGACTCGTTACGCCATTGAGCGACTGCTGTTCCGCCTTAGTCAGACGAAGGTGGGAGAACATTACGTGCTGAAGGGTGCAATGTTGTTCGTGACTTGGCCCAGATACGTCTTCCGCCCGACCGGCGATCTGGATCTATTGGGGCAGGGAAATTCAGAACCTGCGGCTCTCGTGGAACTCTTCACTCGCATCTGCCAGGTCGAATGCGTCGCCGACGGTATTGTTTTTGATGCGGCCATGGTGAGGGTCGAGGCGGTTCGCGAAGCCGACAAGTACCACGGATCTCGCATTAGCCTCGCCGCAGACTTGGCGGGGGCAAGGATCCCAGTCCAGATTGACGTCGGTTTCGGTGACCGAGTCTATCCGGAACCGAAGCGCGAAATATTTCCGAGCTTAGTGCCTGACGTCCCGCATGCCAGCATTTTGATGTATCCACCCGAGACGGTAGTCGCCGAGAAATTTGAGGCGATGATCAGGTTCGGCGAAACCAATACCCGAATTAAGGACTATTACGACGTATGGGTCACCACTAGGATCTTTCCGTTCGATATGGCCAATGTAGTCGAGGCCGTCGGTGGAACTCTTCGGCGCCGCGAGACGGCTATTCCGACGGAAATGCCGATGGGGCTTACCAGTACGTTTGCCGCGATTGTTGATGAACGTGGTCTGTGGTCGGGTTTTCTACGTCGGACCTCCCCAACTCTAACGCCGCCGTCGTTTCCAGACCTTCAATCCGAATTGCGAAGTTTTTTCCGCTTAGTTATTGAGGGCCTCAATATGTCCGAAGGTGCTCGAGGAGTGTGGGACACGGACGGTAGAGTTTGGCGGAACCGTTAGAACCCTCCACGGTTTGACCTGACTCGTCCGGTGTCGTCGTGGCTACCGATCGACCGGCAGCTTCGCCCCTTTGAAAGGCAGGCGTCGCGCACAACATACATGGTGCTACGTTGACTGGGCGCGATGCGGCCTTTTGAGCACGGTCCTCTACTGTCAGTGTTTTCCCGATAGAACAACCCTCCCAGCCATTTGTTCCATTGACGGTACATTAGGACACCCCTAGAGTTTCCGGCATGGGAACCACACTGCCTCTGCCGAAGTACCACCAGATCTACCTTGTGCTGCGCGAGCAGTTGCAAGAGGGCCGTTTCGACCAGGACGGCTTGCCGGGCGAGCACGCACTGGCCGATCAGTTCGATGTGGCGCGCATCACCATCCGCAAGGCAATGGAAATGCTGGTGGCCGATGGGCTGGTGTCGCGGCGTCCGGGGCTAGGAACCTGGCCATTGCGCGGGGCGTCCCGCACGCAGGCCGCGCCCGCGGCCAACGCGTCGCAGAAAGCGCATCTGACCGGGCTGCTTGAGAACATCGTCAACATGGGCCTGCGCACCTCTGTGCAGGTGCTGGACAGCGCGCTGGTGTCCGCGCCGCCCACGGTGGCCGAGTCGCTGGGCATTCCGGTGGGCACGCCGGTCCACAAGAGCCTGCGCGTGCGCAGCACCGAGGCCGGGCCGCTGTCGCACATCACCACCTACGTGCCGCAGGCCGTGGCCGATTTCACGCGCGAAGACCTGGAACGCGAACCCTTGCTGATGCTGCTGGAAGCGGCGGGCGTGGAGTTCGGCGGCGCCACGCAAACCATTTCGGCTCGCCTGGCCGATGCACAGGTCGCGCGCCATCTGGATGTGTCGGTGGGGTCGGCGCTGCTGGCTGTGACCCGCGTCGTGCGCGACGTGAACGACCGCCCCGTGCAGCTCTTGCAGGGCCTGTACCGGCCCGACCGCTACCAATACCAATTGCAGTTGTCGCGCGTCGGCAGCATCGACGCCAAAGTCTGGGTCAGCGAAGAGCTGTCGGCCCAATTTCATTGAACCCTTCGGAGATCACCCATGAATTCGCGCCGCACTTTTCTCTATCGATCCGCCGCCGCCACGGCGCTGCTATCCGCGCCCTGGGTGGCGCGCGCGCAAGGCGCCACGCCCGTGAAGGTGGGCGTGCTGCATCCGGTGACGGGGGCCTTGGCGTATTCGGGCCAGCAATGCCGGCTGGGTGCGCTGCTGGCCATTGAAGACATCAACAAGGCGGGCGGCATCAAATCCTTGGGCGGCGCGCCCTTGTCGGCGGTGTTGGGCGACGCGCAGTCGCGGCCCGAGGCGGGCTCGGCGGAAGTGGAAAAGATGAACGAGGCGGGCGTGTCGGCCATTGTCGGCGCGTATGCGTCGGCGATCTGCCTGGCCACCACGCAGACCGCGGCCAAGTACAACCTGCCGCATGTGGTGGACGTGGGCGTGGCCGATCAGATTGTGGAGCGCGGCCTGAAGAACACCTTCCGTTTCGGCCCGGGTTACCGCGCCTGTAGCGAACGCGCCATTGCCGACCTGGTGGCCTTGAACGATGCCGCCGGCAAGCCGGCCAAGACCGTGATGATCGTGCACGAAGACTCCTTGTTCGGCACCGGCACGGCGGCGTTGCTGTCGAAGTCGCTGCCGCAGCATGGCTTCGAGGTGAAGGAAGTGGTGAAGCACCCGAACCCCACGCGCGACTTCAACAACATCGTGCTGCGCATGCGGTCCGTGAACCCGGACATCGTCATCCCGGCCAACTACTACAACGAATACGCGCTGCTGCTGCGCGCCATGAAGCAGCAGAAGGTGCAGCCCAAGGCGATTTACTCGGTGCTGGGCGGCGCGGCGTCCAGCTACAAGTTCCTGAAGGAATTTCCGGACATCGCCAACGGCATCATCGACTGCAACCACTGGTTCAACCCCAAGGATGCGCGCGTGGCGCCGTTGAAGGCCCGGGTGGAAGAGAAGGGCGCGTATTTCAGCTACGAGGTCTTCATGACCTACGTTGCGGTGCAGTTGCTGGCCGACGCCATCGAACGCGCCAAGTCCGCTGACCGCGCCGCCATCACTGAGGCGCTGGCGTCCAGCACCTTCCACGACAACCTCATGCCCTATGGTCCGACCAAGTTCGTCAACGGCCAGAACACGGGCGCGCAGCCGCTTCTGACGCAAGTCATCGGCGGCGACATCAAGGTGATCATCCCGGCGGAATACCGCCAGGCCGACGCCATTTTTCCGTTGAAGGCCTGAGCGCGCAGCATGCTGGATCCCGCCATCCTCTTTTCATCGGTGCTCAACGGCCTGACGACCGGCGCGGTGTACGCGCTGATCGCCCTGGGGCTGACCCTGATCTACGGGGTGCTGCACATCATCAACTTTGCCCACGGCGCCGCGCTGATGGTGGCGCTGTACGCCGTCTACCTGCTGAAAGACCGGCTGGGCATCGACCCCTACGCGGCGCTGCCCCTGGTGGTGGCGGGCATGTTCGCGCTGGGCTATGCGTTGCAGCGCTTCGTGATCAACCGCGCCAGCCATGGCAAGGACGAGAACATTCTGCTGGTGACGCTGGGCCTGGCCATCGTGCTGGAAAACCTGGCGCTGGTGTGGTTCAAGTCGGACACGCGCAGCATCGACACCGCCTACACGCTCAGCACGGTCGAGATCGGCCCCGCCATGATCGCGCTACCCAAGGTCATCGCCTTCTTTGGCGCGTTGGCCGTGGCGGCGGTGCTGTTCTGGATTATCCGCAGCACCGACCTGGGCCGCGCCATACGCGCGGTGGCCCGCGAAAAGCAGGGCGCCAAGCTGATGGGCATTGATGTTGAAAAGGTCTATGCGCTGTCGTTCGGCATCGGCATGGCCTGCCTGGGCGCGGCGGCCTGCTTCCTCTTGCCCGCCTACTACGTCAACCCGCAGGTGGGCAGCGGCTTTGTGCTGGTGGCCTTCACCATCGTGGTGCTGGGCGGCATGGGCAGCTTTGTGGGAGCGCTGGTGGGCGGCTTGCTGATTGGCGTGGTGGAGTCCATCGGGGGCCTGTTTCTGGGTGACTCGCTGGGCCAGATGGGCATTTTTGCGATCTTCATCGCGGTGCTGCTGTTTCGCCCGCAGGGGCTGTTCGGGGCGAGGGGCTGAGCATGAACCGGGATCTTATTTCCATTGCGTTGTTCGGGGTGGCGTTGGCCGTGCTGTCGACGTTCGCGCAGTCGGGCGTGTTGCTGACGTTCGTGATGATGTCGCTGTACGCGGCGCTGCTGTCGCAGGCCTGGAACATTCTGGGTGGCTATGGCGGCCAGTTGTCGTTCGGCCACGCGCTGTTCTTTGGCGTGGGCGCTTATGCGCAGGCGCTGGGTCAGCTTAGCCTGGGCATCAATCCCTGGCTGGCGCTGCCGATGGCGATAGCGCTGGGCGCGCTGACGGGCCTGGCCGTGGGCGGGCTGACGTTCCGCTACGGGCTCAAGGGGTCGTACTTTGCGCTGGTGACGCTGGCCTTTGCCGAGGTGTTTCGCATCCTGGCCTTGTCGGCGCCCTTCACGGGCGGCGGGGTGGGGCTGATGGTGCCGCTGCAAGAGGGCGCGGCCAACATGCAGTTCGTGTCGCGCCGGGGTTATATCTATCTGCTGCTGGCGTTCGTGGTGCTGGCGCTGGCCGTCACGGCCTGGCTGCGACATTCGCGCTTTGGCGCGTACCTGCAAGCGGTGCGCGACAACGAGGACGCGGCGCGCGCCATCGGTGTGAATCCGCTGCGCGTGAAGCTGGGCGGCATAGCGTTGTCGGCGGCGTTCATGAGCGCGGCGGGCGCCTTCTACGTGCAGGTGTTCCAGTACATAGACCCAGGCATCGCCTTTGGCTCGGCCGTGTCGGTGGAAGCCCTGGTGGGCGCCATCGTGGGCGGCATGGGCACGCTGTGGGGGCCGGTGCTGGGCGCGGTGGCGCTGCATGGCCTGGCCGACCTGACGCGCAACCTGTTCGGCGAACTGCCCGGCATCAGCATGGTGATCTACGGCGTGGTGCTGATTCTGATCGTGATGTTCCTGCCGCGTGGCATCAGCGGCAGCGGCCAGTCGCTGCGTGGGCTGTTTGGCAAGGAGCGCGCCCGTGTCTGAGATCCTGCTGCAAGCCCGCAATCTGTCTATTTCCTTTGGTGGCCTGAAGGCGGTTCAGGACGTGAACCTGGCCGTGCCGCAAGGCTCGCTGACCGCGTTGGTCGGCCCCAACGGCGCCGGCAAGACCACGCTGTTCGCGCTGCTGTCCGGCTTTCTGAAACCCGGCGCCGGCTCGGTGCATTTTGCCGGGCAGGACATCACGGGGCGCGCCCCGCATGAGTCCGCGCAACTGGGCCTGACCCGCACCTTTCAGATCGTGCAGCCCTTTGGCGCGCAAACGGTGCGCCAGAACATCGCGGTGGGCGCGCACCTGCGCCTGCGCGACCGGCGCGCCGCCCTGGCCGAGGCCGAAGCGGTGGCCGCGCGCGTCAACCTGCAAGGCGTGCTGGACAAACCCGCCGCCGACCTGACGGTGGCGGGGCGCAAGCGGCTGGAACTGGCGCGCGCGCTGGCCACGCGTCCGCGCCTGCTGCTGCTGGACGAGGTGCTGGCCGGCCTGAATCCGAGTGAGATAGACGAGATGATTCCGGTGGTGAAAAAGCTGGTGGACGATGGCGTTACCGTGCTGATGATCGAACACGTCATGCGCGCGGTGATGAGCCTTGCCGAACACGTATGGGTGCTGGCGCAGGGGCGCTTGATTGCGTCGGGCACGCCCGGCGAAGTGACGCGCGACCCAACGGTGGTGGAAGCCTATCTGGGGCACGGCGCGGCGGCACGGCTGGCCGCGCAAGGGGCGCCGGCATGAGCGCGCTGCTGGAAGTCTCGGGCTTGAAGGCGGGCTACGGGCGCATGGAAGTGCTGCGCGGCGTGGACCTGACGGTGGGCGAAGGCGAGATCGTCGTGCTGCTGGGCAGCAACGGCGCCGGCAAGTCCACCTTGAACAACACCGTCTGCGGGCTGTGCAAGCCCTGGGGCGGAGCGGTGCGCTTTGAAGGGCAGGACCTGACCGGGCGGCATTACCGCGACGTGGTCAAGGCCGGCCTGATCCAGGTGCCCGAAGGCCGCCGCATCTTTCCGAACCTTAGCGTGCGCGAAAACCTGGAGCTGGGCTCGTTTACCCGGGCGCGCGAGCACCGCGCGGCCAATCTGGATCGCGTGCTGGATATCTTTCCGCGCCTGCGCGAACGGCTGGCGCAACTGGCCGGCACCATGTCGGGCGGCGAACAGCAGATGCTGGCAATCGGGCGCGGCCTGATGGCCGAGCCTCGGCTGCTGATCCTGGATGAACCGTCGCTGGGGCTGTCGCCCTTGATGGTGGAAGAACTGTTCGGCCTGATCCAGCGCCTGCACGCCGATGGGCTGGCGATTCTGCTGGTTGAGCAGAACGTGGGCCAGTCGCTGGAAACGGGTCAGCGCGCCTACGTGATGGAAAACGGCGCGATCCGCTATAGCGGGCCGTGCGCGCAGCTGATGGCCAGCGACGACGTGCGCCGCGCTTATCTGGGGATGTAGCGATGCCTGATGCTCAAGCCCTCCCGCCCCAACGTCCGCCGCAAACCCTGGCCCAGAAGCTGATCGCCGCCGCCTGTGGGCGCGCCTCGGTCGAGCAGGGCGAGATCGTGACCTGTGCCGTGGACCTGGCGATGTTCCATGATTCCAGCGGCCCCCGGCGCTTGCAGCCCATGCTGCAAGAATTGGGCGCATCGCTGTGGGATCCGAAAAAGATCGTGCTGGTCATCGACCACTACGTGCCCGAATCCGATGATGAATCGCGCCGCATCGTGCGCATCGCGCGCGACTGGGCGGCGGGTCAGCAACTGCCCAACGTGTACGACTCGGTCGGCATCTGCCACGTGGTCGTGCCGCAGCATGGCCATATTCGCCCCGGTATGTTCTGCGTGGGCGGAGATTCGCATTCGCCCACGGGCGGCGCGTTCGGCGCGTACATGTTCGGCATCGGCAGCACCGAAATGCTGGGCGTGGCCGTCACCGGCAAGATCTGGGTCAAGGTGCCGCAGACGCTGATGATGCGCTGGAACGGCCGGTTGGCAGCCGGCGTGACCGCCAAGGACATGATGCTGCACATGATCGGCCGCTACGGCATGAACGGTGGGCGCTACCAGGCCGTGGAATTCTGCGGCGAGGCCGTGCGCGCGCTACCCATGCAGGAACGCATGACCTTGTCGAACATGAGCGCCGAGCTGGGCTCGCAGGTGGGCTTGATTGCGCCTGACGAAACCACTGCCGCCTACCTGCGCGCGGCGGGCGTGACCGACACGTTGGACCTGGCCCGCTGGCAAAGCGATGCGGACGCCGAGGCCGAATGGCACGATTTCGACGCCGCCTCGTTGGCGCCGCAAGTGGCCGCGCCTCACAGCCCGGCGAATGCGCGCGACGTGGACCAGTACCGCGACGTGCCGGTGCAAGTGGCTTACATCGGCGCCTGCACCGGCGCCAAGCTGGAGGACCTGCGCGCGGCGGCCAGCGTATTGCGCGGGCGCCGCTTGGCGCCGGGCGTGCGCCTGATGGTGGCGCCGGCCAGCCGCCTGGACCAGCAGCAGGCAGAACAGGAAGGGGTGATGCAGGTGCTGCAAGACGCCGGTGCCCAGGTGCTGGCCACGTCTTGCGGCGCCTGTGCCGGCTATGGCGGATCCATCCCCGACGGCGCCAGCGTCATCTCCACCACGGCGCGCAACTTCAAGGGCCGTATGGGGTCCGAGACGGCGCAGGTTTATCTGGCGTCGCCCTACACGGTGGCGGCGTCGGCCGTGGCCGGCCGCATCGCAGACCCGCGCGAGGTGATGGCATGACGGACCGGATCGCAACAACCCCCATCGCCACCGAAGCCACCGCAACACCTGGCACATCCACGCATCGCGTCTGGCGCGTGGGGGCCGACATCGACACCGACGCGCTGGCGCCTGGCGCCTACATGAAGTTCGGCATCGACGAGATTGCGCGGCACTGCCTGCAACGGGTCCGCCCGGAATTCGCGGGGCAGGTGCAGCCGGGCGACGTCCTGGTGGCCGGCCCGAATTTCGGCATCGGCTCGTCGCGCGAGCAGGCGGCGTCGGCCCTGGTGCACCTGGGCGTGGCCGCCGTGATCGCGCCATCCTTCAACGGCCTGTACTTTCGCAACGCCTTCAACGTCGGCCTGCTGCTCCTGACCTGCGCGCAGGCGGACGTGCTGGCGGAAGGCGAGCGCATCACCCTGGACCCCGAGTCTGGTCGCATCGGCCGCGCGGCCGGCGCCGACCCGTCTGAACTGCATTGCGAAACCGTACCCGCCTTCCTGATGGACATGGTGCGGGCCGGCGGACTGCTGAATCTGCTGAAACAGCGTCAAACCTCTTAGGAAGAACACGATGCTTGATCCCGTCACCCTGGCGGTCCTGAAGGGCCGTCTGGAACAGATTGCCGATGAGATGGACGCGACGCTGTACCGCAGCGCGTTCAACCCCATCATTGCCGAGGCCCACGACGCCTGCCACGGCATGTACGACGCGACCACCGGCGCCACCCTGATCCAGGGCAAATCCGGCCTGCCGGTCTTTGTGGGCGCGATGGCCTTTGCTGTGAAGGCGGCCGCCAAGGTGGCCGCCGAGCGTGGTGGCATGGTGGATGGCGACGTCTGGCTCTTCAACGACCCCTACGAAGGCGGCACGCACGCGAATGACTTCAAGTTGGTGCGCCCGGTGTTTCGGGGCGCAAAGCTGTTCTGCTTTCTGGCGTCGGCCGCGCATTGGCACGACGTGGGCGGCGCGGTGCCGGGCAACTACAACCCGGCCGCCACCGAATGCTGGCAGGAAGCAGTGCAGATCCCGCCCGTGCGCATCCTGCGCGCAGGCGTGCTGGACCAGGACGTGCTGGCCATCCTGAAAGCCAACACCCGCTTGCCCGACAGCCTGTGGGGCGACCTGAACGGTCAACTGGCCGCGCTGGAACTGGGTGCGCGCCGGCTGGACGGGCTGCTGGACGAATACGGCGATGACACGGTGCTGGAGTCGCTGGACACCTTGCGCGAGCGCGCGCGCCGCTTGATGCGCGACCACATCGGGCGGCTGCCCGACGGCGAGTACGCGTTTGAAGACATGCTGGACAACGACGGCGTGCGCGACGTGGCGCTGCGCATCGCGCTGAAGCTGACGATCGCCGGCGACCGCTTGACGCTGGATTTCAACGGCACCTCGCCCGCCTGCGCGGGGCCGGTCAATATTTCCCGCGCCACCGCCATTGCGGCCTGCTACGTGGCCTTGAAGCACCTGTTTCCCGACGTGCCGGCCAACGCGGGCGTGCTGGACGCGGTGGACGTGGTGCTGCCGGACGGCCTGGTGATCTCGGCCGACCGCCCGCGCCCCGTGGGCGGCTACACCGAAACCATCCTGCGCATGATCGACGTGATTTTCTGCGCGATGGCGCAGGCGGCGCCCCAGCGCGCCATGGCACAGGCCTACGGCACGATCAACGCTTTG
This sequence comes from Achromobacter spanius, assembly GCF_002812705.1. Classification (NCBI taxonomy): domain Bacteria; kingdom Pseudomonadati; phylum Pseudomonadota; class Betaproteobacteria; order Burkholderiales; family Alcaligenaceae; genus Achromobacter; species Achromobacter spanius. The sequence continues at coordinate 3,644,939 of NZ_CP025030.1, forward strand.
TCCATCGCGGGCTATCGCAGCGACGCGGCGCGCAAGGGCCAGCGCTGGGTGATGTTCAGCTTCTTTGGCGGCGGCCACGGCGGGCATTCCGACGGCGACGGGCTTAGCCACGGCAACGCGCCGATCTCCACCGCCACCATTCCGCCGCTGGAAATCCTGGAAGCCGCCTATCCCGTGCGCTTCACGCAGTGGGCGCTGCGCCCGGATTCGGCGGGCGCCGGCACGCATCGCGGCGGCCTGGGCGCCATCTACGAAATTGAATTGCTGGAAGACAGCGCCGAAGCCTTCATCTTTGGCGAACGCGGCCGCAGCGCGCCCAAGGGCATTGCGGGCGGCGGTGAGGCCGCCTTGAACGTGTTCCGCTATCAGCAGGACGGACAGTGGCGCACCCCGCCCATGAGCTCCAAGATGCTGGGCATTCAATTGCAGCGCGGCGACCGCGTACGCCTGGAGACGCCGGGTGGGGGCGGTTATGGCGACCCGGCCGGCCGTGCGCCGGCAGCGCGCGAGCACGACCGCAAGATGGGCTATGTGGGCGATATCGCCGACAACAAGAAGGAGCAGTTGGCATGAGCGCGGCAGATAAGAACACGGCACAGGGACTTGTCGTTGGCGTGGACGTGGGCGGCACGTTCACGGACCTGTTCGTGCTGGACGAGGCAGCCGGCACGGCGCGCGTGGTGAAGGTGCCGTCAACGCGCGGCGAAGAGGCGCGTGGCTTCATGAACGGCATCGCGCGCGTGGCCGACGGCGCAAGCGCCATTGCCACCATCGTGCACGGCACCACCGTGGGCACCAATGCGTTGCTGGAACGCAAGGTGGCCCGCACCGGCATCATCACGACGGCGGGCTTTCGGGATGTGCTGGAAATGCGCCGGCGCGATCGTCCCCAGACCTGGGGGCTGCGCGGCAATTACGAACCTGTCGTGCCGCGCGACCTGCGCCTGGAAGTCGCCGAGCGCGTGCTGGCCGACGGCACGGTACACACGCCCGTGGACCTGGATCAGGTGGAAGCGGCGGCGCGCGCGCTGTTGGCGCAGGGCTGCGAGGCCGTGTGCGTGTTCTTCGTCAACGCCTATGCCAACCCGGTGAACGAAGCCCAGGCCGCGGCCCGCGTGCGCGCCATCTGGCCGAATGGCAACGTCACGGCGGCCACCGAGGTACTGCCCGAAATCCGCGAATTTGAACGCTGCTCGACGGCGGTCTTGAACGCCGCCTTGCAGCCCGTGGTGGGCAGCTACCTGACGCGGCTGGAGTCTGACTTGCAGCAGAACGGCTTTGACGGCGAGCTGCTGGTGGTGCAAAGCAACGGCGGCGTGATGTCGCGCCAGACCGCGTGCGACGTGCCGGTGCGCACCGCGCTGTCGGGGCCGGCGGCGGGCGTGATCGCCTGCGCCGCCATTGCGCGCGCCTCCGGCTTTCCCAACGTGGTGACGGGCGACATGGGCGGCACCTCGTTCGATGTGTCGCTGGTGGCGGGCGGCGAAGCGTCCTTGTCGGCCCAGACCTCCATCGATTTCGGCATGGTGGTGCGCGCCCCGATGATCCAGATTGAAACCATCGGCGCGGGCGGCGGCTCGATTGCCAGCGTGGATGCGGGCGGCCTGTTGCAGGTGGGCCCGGAATCCGCCGGCAGCATTCCCGGCCCGGCCTGCTATGGCCGTGGCAATACCCGGCCCACCGTCACCGACGCCAACGTGCTGCTGGGCCGGATTTCGGCCGAGCGCCCGCTGGGCGGCGGGCTGTTGGCCACCATGAATGTGGACCTGGCGCGCGCTGCCATCGACGAACACGTGGCGCGGCCGCTGGGGCTAAGCGTGCATGCGGCGGCCGAAGCCATCCTGACCGTGGCCAACGCCAAGATGGCGGGTGCGATCCGGGTGGTGTCGATTGAACGCGGGCACGACCCGCGCAGGTTCGCCTACATGCCGTTCGGCGGGGGCGGGGCGCTGCACGTGTGCGCCATGATGAATGAAGTGGACGCGGCCCACGGCATCGTGCCGCGCTACCCGGGCGTGACGTCCGCGCTGGGCTGCGTCATGGCCGACATGCGGCACGACGGTGTGCAGACGCTGAACACCGCGCTGGATGCGCTGGATGCCGCCGACCTGCTGGCGCGCATCGACGGCCTGGCGCTGGCCTGCCAGGAACGCCTGGATTCGGCGGGCGTGGCCTTCGAAGGCATCCGCGAAAGCATCGAGCTGGACATGCTGTACGTGGGCCAAAGCCATACCGTGCGCGTGGAACTCTCGCGCGCCGAGCTGGACCGCGCGGGCATCGCCGCCGCGTTTGATCGCGCTTACCGCGCGTCGTTCGGCCGCAGTCTGGATGGCATTGCCGTGCGCATTCTGAACCTGCGCTATGCGCGCATCGGCCAGCGTCCCAAGTTTGATCTGGCGCTGCTGGCGCCCACCTGCCAGGACATGCCCGCCGCGCTGGGCACGCAAGCGGTGTTTCACGCGGGCCAGTGGCACGACGCCGTGCGCTATGCGCGCCTGGACCTGCCCGTGGGAGCGGAAGTGGCCGGCCCCGCCATTCTTGAGCAGCCCGACACCACCATCTGGATCGAACCCGGCTTTGCCGGTCGCGTCGACGCGCTGGGCAATCTGCTGATCACGCGCCAGACCGCCTAGGAGACCGCCATGCATGCCTTGGACCCTCGTACCACCGCCTTGCTCATCATTGATCTGCAAAATGATTTCCTGGCGCCGGGCGGCGCCTATGACCGGGGCGGCGCGGTCAGCCGCGAGGCGCGCGCCTTGCCTGCCCGCGTGGCGCCGCTTGCCCGCGCGCTCAAGGGGCAAGGCGGCTTGGTCGCCGCCAGCCTGTTTACCTTGTGGCCCGATGCGCATGGCGAACCCATGATTTCGCCGCACCTGAAGCAACTGCGCCCATTCCTGGCGAAAGGCGATTTCGCGGCCGGCTCGCAGGGCCAGGCCAATGTGGCCGAGCTGGATGGGCTGGTGGATGTGTCGGTGTGGAAGGTGGCGTATTCGGCCTTCTTCAATACGCAACTGGATTGGGTGCTGCGCCGCGCGGGCGTATCCAACGTGGTCATCGCCGGCATCGTCACCAACGGTGGCGTGGCCAGCACGGCGCGCGACGCCCACATGCGCGACTATCACGTGACGGTGCTGGCCGACGGCTGCGCCGCGCCCACGCCCGCCATGCACGATGCCGCGCTGGCGGACCTGCGCACGGTGGCGGACGTGATCACGTGCGCGGAATTCGCGGGCAGGCTGGCGTCGTGAGCGCGCCTGTCGTGAAGCGGGGCAACCCCGGCGGTAACGCTGGCGCCGCCCCGGTCGGCACCCCAGGCAGCACTTCGGACGCCGACATGATGCAGGTGCCGGTGCTGATCATCGGCGCGGGCGCTTGCGGGCTGACCGCCGCGCTGCGGCTGGCGCAGGCCGGCATTGAAACCGTATTGATCGAGCGCGACGCCGCGCCCAGCGGGTCGTCGGCGTTGTCGTCGGGATTCATTCCGGCGGCGGGCTCCGCCGTGCAGCGCGCGGCCGGCATCGAAGACGACGCGGCGCGTTTCGCCGCCGACATCCAGGCCAAGGCCCACGGCACGGCCGCGCCGCATCTGGTCGCGGCCTACACGGACGCGGCGGCCCCGGCCATGGACATGTTGGCGCGCCATGGTCTGGCCTTCGATGTGCTGGACGGCTTTCTCTACCCGGGCCACAGCACGCGCCGCATGCACGCCTTGCCGGAACGCACGGGCGTGGCCTTGGTGACCGCGCTGGAACGCGCCGCCACGGGCGCGGGCGCGCATCTGTTGACGCGCGCGCAGGCCCGCGACATCTGGGTGGAAGATGCGGAAGGGATAGGCGGGGATGGGAACAACAGCGGTGGAAACAACCGCGGTGGGAACAACTGCGGCCGCATCACCGCCGTGGGCTGCGAACGGCCCGACGGATCGGTGGACGTGATCGGCTGCCAGGTGCTGATCCTGGCCTGCAACGGCTTTGGCGGCAACGCGGCCATGGTGGCCGAACATTTACCCGCCATGCGCGAGGCCGTCTACGGCGGTCACGTGGGCAATGACGGCAGCGCCGTCGAATGGGGCAAGGCCTTGGGCGCGCGCCTGGCCGATTTGGGCGCGTATCAGGGGCACGGGTCCTGGGCGACACCGCAAGGCGCGCTGATCTCCTGGGCCGTCATGATGGACGGCGGCGTGCAGATCAACCGCGACGGGCTGCGCTTTCATGACGAGACGCAAGGCTATTCCGAAGCCGCTGTCCACGTACTGGCGCAACCGGGCGGGGTGGCATGGAATGTGTTCGACGACCGCACGCTGGCATTGGCGCGCGGCTTCCCGGATTTTGTCGCGGCCGAAGCGGGCCATGCGGTCAAGACCTGCGCGGACGTGTCCGCCTTGGCCGCGCTGATCGGCTGCGATGCCGGCGTGTTGCAACAGACCGTGCAAGGCGTCTGCCCGGATGCGACCGACCCCCATGGCCGCCGCTTTGACCGCACCCTGCAAGCGCCGTACCACGCCATCAAGGTCACCGGCGCGCTGTTCCATACGCAAGGTGGTCTGGACATCGATGCGCAATGCCGCGTGTTGAATCGCGATGGGCAGGCGCTGCCGAATCTGCTGGCTGCCGGCGGCGCCGCGCGCGGCGTGTCGGGCAACGACGTGTCGGGCTATCTGTCCGGCAATGGATTGCTCAGCGCGGTGGCGGGCGGCTATATCGCCGCGGCCACCGCCGCGTCGCTGCTGGGTCATGAACTTGGTCAGGAATCACCATGAAGCACACACTGAATACGCAATTGGCCGCGGGCGCCGTGCTGGCCCCCGGCATCTATGATGCCCTGTCGGCGCTCATCGCCGAGCAAGCGGGCTTTGACGCGCTGTACCTGTCGGGCGCGTCCATCGCCTACACGCGGCTGGGGCGCTCGGACATCGGCCTGACCACGTACTCGGAAGTCGAGGACACGCTGGCGCGGATCACCGAGCGCGTGGCCACGCCGGTCATCGTGGACGCCGACACGGGCTTTGGCAATGCGCTGAACACGCAGCGCACGGTGCGCGGTTTTGAACGCGCGGGAGCCGCGATGATCCAGTTGGAAGACCAGACCTTTCCCAAGCGCTGCGGCCACCTGGATGGCAAGACGGTGATACCCGCCGCCGAAATGTGCGGCAAGCTGCGAGCGGCAGTGGATGCGCGCGTTGATGCGTCCACGCTGATCCTGGCGCGTACCGATGCGGTGGCCGTCGACGGCCTGGAAGCCGCGCTGGACCGCGCCGAAGCCTATCTGGAAGCCGGCGCGGACGCGCTATTCATCGAAGCGCTGCGCACGCCCGAACAGATGCAGGCGGCCTGCGCGCGCTTCGCCGCCCGCGTGCCGCTGCTGGCCAATATGGTGGAAGGCGGCAAGACCCCCGTGCAAAGCGCCGACGCCTTGACTGCCTTGGGCTTTCGCATCGTCATCTTTCCTGGCGGCACCGCGCGCGCCGTGGCGCACACCTTGCAAGGCTATTACGGCAGCCTGCGCCAACACGGCACAACCGCGCCGTGGCAGGGGAAGATGCTGGATTTCGACGGCTTGAACACGGTGATCGGCACGCCGGAATTGCTGGAGCAAGGGCGGCGGTACGAGGGGTAGAAGGCGGAGATAGATGCGGGGGTAGGCGTCTATAACCGACGCCCAGCTCACGCCAGGCCTCGGCCGCCTTGGGTCAACGTGGCGGTACGCCCCGGTTGAGCTGCTGCTGCATCATTTGCTCCATCATCATTTGCTGCATGCCCATGTATTGATCCCGCATGTATTGGCGTTCCCTGATCTGCTCGGGGCTCAGGTTCGAGTAGTTTCCTCGCATCGCATTCCAACCCATCTGCCCGCGTCCGCCATGATGCGGGCCGCCGGCACCCATGGTCCCGCAGCAGCCCATCGTGCCACCTCTCCAAAATTGGCCCATCATCCCCATGGTTGTCTGCATCAAGGCTTGATGCTCCTGAAGCAGTTTCCGACGTTCGTTCGGGTCGGTTGTCTTTTGTATCTGATTCATGGTCTGCTGCATTTTCTCCATGTTGTCTCTGACCTCCGCGGCTTTCTTGTCAAACTGCTGCGGGTTGTCGACGGGCTGTTCAGCCGACTGAGCGGGAGCGGGCGGCGCGGTCTGCGCGACAGCGGTCGTCAAGGCGGGGGCCAGCACGGCGACGAATGCCAGTGCGGCCAGATTGCGGATCTTCATGGTCAATCTCCACGTGGTTGGCACCTTAGACTGCCAGGCAAATCAAGAGGATTTGCAGAGTCAGCGTAGATCCGCCAAGACGATGGGACTTGACCATAGTCAACATATGCCCATCAGGCCGCATGCAGCCTGGCATCCTGGAATTTGTGAACGGCCTCTTCAAGCGTTTGGAACAGGCCGTCCGTGCCCAAGGTTTCGCCTAGCGGTGACCGTCTTACCGTGGCCAGTACGCCGGGGGTAAGGTTCGCCAGCCAAAGCTGCACACCGTCCCGTCTTAATCGGCGTTCCGCATCGCTCATCATTTTCAGCGCGGTGTATTCGATATCGAAAACGCTTCCCATATCAAGCACGACCACCTTCGGCCGTGTGGCGGTGATCAACTGGTTGATCTTCTGGCCGATATTGTCTGCATTCACAAAGAAGACGCGTCCCTCTGGCCGAAGCAGCAAGATGCCTTCAAGCACCTCATCGTCCGGATGGTCCGGGGACGCAGGGCGGAACAGGTTCGTGTTCGGTTTACGCAGCAGCCGATGCAAGGGCGGGTTGGAAACCTGGTGGGCAAGGGCGATAAGCGACACGATGATGGCCACGAGTATCCCTTGCAGCGTGCCCAGCAGCACGACACCGGCAAGCGCCACCAAGGCCCAGATAAGCTCTGTGCGCCGCACTCTGGCAATCGCACGGAACTCAGCCGGGTCGAACAGGCCAACCGAGTAAATGATGACCACCGCCGCCAGGGTGGCGTGCGGCATGGCGCCAATCAAAGGCGCCAGCAGCAGCATGACGCCCAGCGTGACCCCCGCGGTGACGCACTCGGCGGCCTGGGTGCGCGCGCCGGCGCGCCGATTCACCGCGGTTTGTGACGTCCCGCCGCCCGCCGGCATGGCGCCGAAGAACGCGCCGCCCGCGTTCGAAAATCCCGTGGCCAACAATTCCCGATTGGCGTTCGGCAGGGCCTCGCCCGCTTTCGCGAAGGCGCGTCCAGCGGCGATCGTTTCCGTGAAACTCATCAAGGCGATTCCCAGCGCCATGGGCCAAAGCTCACCCAGCAACGACGCGTCCGGCAGGGTCAACGACGGTAAGCCCGTGGGCACGTGGCCCACCGTTTGCACGCCAAGATCACCCAGTCCGAACATGCTGGTTGCCGCGATGGCAATCGCAACCGTGACCAACGGCGCCGGCACGCGCGGCATGAATCGTTCCAGGACGAGGAGCAGTCCCAAGGTGATCGCGCCGACGGCGGTGGTGGCTATCGAGACGTGTGTGAATCCATCAAGAATTGCCAGCACGTTCGATAGAAACGGGCCCTTCGCGAAGTGAAGGCCAAGCAGCTTCGGTATTTGGTCGACCACGATCACGATGGCGATGCCCGCCTTGAACCCGACCAATACCGGCTCCGAAATAAAGCTGGCCAGGTAGCCAAGCCGCAACACGGAGGCCGCTATCAGCACGATGCCAACCAGCAGCGCCAGCGTTGCCGTGGCAATCAACATTTGCGTGGGGTCGCCGTCCGGTACGGCGCGATCCAGGGCTGTCGCGGTAAGGATGGCGAGCGTTGTCGTGGTGCTGACACTAAGCGGCCGGGATGTGCCAAGGAAGGCGTAGACAAGCATCGGCACAAACGCGGTGTACAGCCCGACCTGAACCGGTAACCCCGCTACGGCGGCATAGGCCAGCGCTTTTGGAATGACGACGGCGGCGGTCGTCAGCCCGGCGGTGACGTCATCCTTTATGGGGCTTGTAGAGGGCAGGTCGGATGGCATGGCGTCTCAACCGGGGGCCACCGCCTGCTGCTACCGACGCGGGCGGCTGAGATTGATTGTGAGCGCAGCCGCCGCGTGGCGTCCATGATGATTCCGGCGAAATGCCGTAAGAATCACGCTTAACGGTCAATGATCAACGCGCCGTGCGCTGGTGCGGCACCAGCGGCGGGACGGGCTGGTCGGCGATCTCATCCCAGAACCCGGGCAGGAAGCATTCGGCCACCAACAACGGCTGGCCCTGGCGCCAGAAGACGGACCGGCGTGCCCAGACCCGGGCGGCGTCCTGTTCCCGGCGTTCAGCCGGCAAGGCCCCACGCGCCGTCGCGTAGAACGGCACGGGCGACGCCAGGCGGCGGCAGGCGAAGGGGGAGCGGATGACGGTGCTGTCGTGATACAGCATGTCGGCAAGCGGGCGGGTCAAGAGCCGGCGCATGCCTTGCCACGCGCCGTGCGAGGCGCGCAGCGGCGTCAGGCTGCGGGCGGGCACGCTGTCCACGCCGTTCACGGACATCAGCACTTCACGGATCCATACGGGTGAGCCGGGCGCGATGCCCATGGCCTGCGCTTCGTCCGGCGGCGCGCCGTCGGCGTATTCGGCCAGCACGCGCAAGCGCACCTGGCCCACCTGGCGCAAGCCGGCGGTAAGCGCGCCCGGGCGGAACAGCCAGTGGCGCATGGCGGGGGGCAGGACGGGCGGCGCGACGGCCAGCCAGCCGGAAGCAAGCGGGGGGTGATGGGCTGCGGGTTTCCTCATGGCTGCGTATTATGCCAAGCCCGGCTGACAGCCCCCATGCGTCGCAGTGACGCAGCGCGGATGGCGACATGCAACGCACAAGGCAACGCGCCAAGAGGCGTGGCGCAGCAACGGCCGGCAGGCGGCTACGGCGTCCGGGAAAGCACTGATTGTCCCGCTAATGGCGCTCTCTCTATGATTTGCCCACGGTCAACATTGACCTGAATGCCTTTCCTCCCGGTGACGGGACCCGCAACCGGCTTTGGTGGTTCCGGGCAAGGCATGCAGTACCCCGCAGCAATAATTGCTGCTTGAACATTTGGTATGGCTATAGAAGCCCCCGACTTGCACGCGATGCGTGGTCGGGGGCTTTTTCGTTTTCAATTTTCGAATACGGAGATCGCATGCAAGCGTTGGACCCGCAGAGTTCCCCGGCCGTAGCGACCTGGGTGGCCAGTGTGCAGATGGCCCCGATGATCGGCGACGTCGCCGCCAATATGGCCCGGTCGGTCGAGCTGGTGGAGCAGGCCGCGGCCCAAGGCGCGCGGCTGGTGGTGCTGCCCGAATTGGCAAACACTGGCTACGTGTTTGAAAGCCGCCAAGAGGCCTATGCGCTGGCCGAGGTGGTGCCAGGCGGCCCCAGCTCGCAGGCCTGGATCGCGCTGGCGCAGCGCCTGGGCATCTACCTGGTGGCGGGCATCGCCGAACGCAGTGGCGACCGCCTCTACAACGCCGCCCTGATCGCGGGGCCGGCCGGGTACATCGGCACCTACCGCAAGCTGCATTTGTGGGGCGACGAGAACCTGTATTTCGAGCCTGGGGATCTGGGTTTGCCGGTGTTCCATACCGAACTGGGCCGCCTGGGGGTCGCCATCTGCTATGACGGCTGGTTTCCCGAGGTCTACCGGCTGCTGGCGGTGCGCGGCGCGGACATCGTGGCCGTGCCGACCAACTGGGTGCCGATGCCAGGGCAGACGCCCGACGGGCCGGTCATGGCGCATGCGCTGACCATCGCGGGCGCGCACAGCAACGGTTTGACCGTGGTGTGCGCCGACCGCGTGGGCACCGAACGCGGCCAGCCGTTCGTGGGCCGCAGCCTGATCGTCGGATCGCAAGGCTGGACAGCCGCGGGCCCGGCCAGCGCCGACCAGGAAGAAGTGCTGCTGGCGCCCATCGACGTGCAGGCCTCGCGCCGGGCGCGTCAATTGAACGATTTCAACCACGTGCTGCGCGACAGGCGCTGCGATATCTACGACGAGCAACTGGGCGCCTTGGCCGCCCCGGGGCAACGTTAAGCGATGGCCAATGGCCGACTCCCAAGGAGCAACCTCATGAAACCCCTGTTCAGCAGCTTCCCCATCCGCCTGTCGTTCGTCGCGTTACTGGCTGCCGTTGCCAGCGCGCACGCGGCGGAACCCTTGCGCATCGGCGTGCCCGTCGGTCTGTCGGGCGCCAACAGCGTCGTGGCACCCGGCGTGGTGCAGGCGTCCCAGTTGGCGGCTGACGAGATCAACGCGGCCGGCGGCATCCTGGGCCGCCAGATCGTGCTGGAGATCGCCGACGACGCATCGGGCGCCGTTGGCGCGCAAAAGGCCTATGACACGCTGGTCTTTCAGAAGAAAGTCGATGCCATCATCGCCATGGAAACCAGCGCGGCGCGCAATGCCGCGCTGCCCATCGTGTCGCGGGGCAAGGTGCCGTATATCTATACCTCTTTCTACGAAGGCCGCTCGTGCAACCGCTGGATGCATGTGAACGGCTGGGTGCCGGAGCAACAGGTTGCGCCGGTGGTGGACCACTTCATGCAAGAGCGCAAGGCCAAGACCTTCTTCCTGGTCGGCAGCGACTACGCGTTCGGGCGTGGCATGCTGAAGTTCACGCGGGAGTACATCGAGAAGCAGGGCGGGCGCGTGGTGGGCGAGGAATACCTGCCCATCGATGGTTCGGACTGGACGCCGGTGGTGTCCAAGATCCGTTCGGCAAACCCGGATGCGCTGATCAGTTCCACGGCGGGCGGCGGGCCCAACGTGAGCCTGGCCAAGCAGATCAAGGCGGCGGGGTTGTCCATGCCCTACGGCAACCTGGCGATCGACGAAGGTACGGCCAAGACCATGGGCGATACGGCGGTGGGCATGTACATGTCGGCGTCGTACCTGACCAGTATCGATACGCCGCAGAACCGAAAATTCCTGGATGGCCTGAAGGCCAAGTTCGGCAACGATGCCAAGACCGCGAACGAGTTTTCCGGCCCGCAGTACGAAGCCTTCTATCTGTACAAGGCGGCGGTCGAGAAGGCCGGTGGCCTGGATCCGCAGAAGGTGGTGCAGGCCTTGAGCGAAGTGTCGTTCGACGGCCCCCGGGGACCGGTCAAGATGGACCGCCAACGGCACGCGGCGCTGACCATGCGCCTGGGCCAGGTGCAGCAGGACGGTTCCATCAAGATCCTGCAAACCTTCAACCAGGTGGACCCGGGCGCGCAATGCCCGAACCTGAAGTGACGCCACGGTAACGGGATACGCGCCGCCGGCCTGGCTGGCGGCGCCGGAGATCGATATGGGTTTGCTGCTGGACATCTTGAGCACGGCCGCCATGCTCTTCATCGTGACGTCGGGGCTGATGATCATCTTCGGTGTGATGAAGATCGTCAATTTCGCGCATGGGGCGATTCTTACCCTGGGAAGCTATGCCAGTCTGGTTGTGACCCAGCTCGGCCTGAACCCTTGGGTGGCGTTGCCGTTCGCGCTGGCGGTTGGCGTCCTGGTGGGCATGGGGGTGGAACGCCTGATCGTGCAGCCGCTGTACAAGCGGCCGCTGGACGCGATCCTGGCTACGTGGGGCTTGGGCATCGTGATCGGCCAGCTCATTACGGTGGCGTTCGGGCGTGAAGTGCAGTTCGTGGATTCGCCGATCCAGGGCGCCGTGTCTTTTCTGGGCATGGAATATTCGGCGTACCGCCTGTTCCTGGTGCCCGCCGCGCTGCTGATCTATGCCGCCATGACGCTGCTGCTTAACGGTACCCGCTTCGGCGTGCGGACCCGCGCCGTGGTCATGAACGAAGACCTGGCGCGCGGCCTGGGCATCAATGCCGAGCGCATACGCTTCACCACGTTCGGCCTGGGCGCCGGGTTGGGTGCGTTGGCCGGCGCGCTGATCACACCGTTGTCCAGCGTGGACCCGAACATGGGCCTGCCGTGGCTGGTCAGCGCATTCATGCTGGTCATGGTGTCGGGGCATTCGATCACCGCGCTGTTGCTGACCTGCGTGGTCTATGGCGCTTGCCAGGTGCTGGTGAGCATTTTCGTCAGCCCGATCCTGGGCGGCGTCACCATCGCCGTCCTGGCCGCGCTGACGCTGCGCCTGCGTCCTCAAGGATTCGCCCATGACTGACCATTCGCTTACCCAAGCCGCGCAGGTGGGTTCCGCGCCCGCCTCGCGCAGGTCGCTTGGCCGCGGGCTGCCTTGGTTGGCCGCAGCGTGCCTGATGCTGACCGTGGCCGGCCCCTGGCTGTTCGACACCTACTTGCTCAATGTGCTGATCAAGGCGCTGTTTTTTGCGATGGCGGCGGTGACCGTGGACGTGCTGTGGGGCTACACCGGCCATCTGACGTTCGGCCAGTCCGCCTTCTTTGGGGTGGGTGCCTATGCCGCCGGCCTGGCCTTCACGCATTACGGGTTTTCTCCCACCACCGCCGCGCTGGCCGCGTTCGCGGCCGTGGGCGCCGCGGTGCTGCTGGCGCTGGTGACCGGGTGGCTGTCGTTCTATCGGGGGGCGTCGCCGTTCTTTGCGACGGTCATCTCGCTGGTGCTGCCGATCGTGCTGATGCAGTTGGTGTTGGCCGGTGGCACCTATACCGGGTCGTCCTCGGGCCTGACGGGCTACGAGACGTTCGATCTGTCGCTCGAGGCCTGGTATGTGATTGCGGCCGGAACGTTGTCGGTCGTGGCCTTGCTGGCGTGGGTCGTGGTGCGCAGCGATGGCGGTCGCATTCTGGTGGCGCTGCGCGACAACGAGTCGCGTTGCAGCTATCTGGGCCTGAACACCGCCCACTGGCGCATTGTGCTGCTGGTCGTGTGCGGCGCCGTCGCCAGTCTGGCGGGGTTCGGCTATGGCGCGTTCAGCGGCGTGGTGGCGCCAGAACTCACGGGTTTCGTGTTCGGCACGGAATTGATCATCTGGGTGGCGCTGGGGGGGCGGGGGACCATCTGGGGGCCGGTGCTGGGCGCCATCCTCATCAATGTGGCGGGTTCCTACCTGAGCGGGAATCTGCCGTTCCTGTGGCAGTTGCTGCTGGGCGTGACGTTCATCCTGGTGATCCTGCTGCTGCCGCGCGGGCTGCTGCCGCTGCTGACCGCGCCGTTTTTGCGGCGCGGCGCCACGGCCCCCGTGCCGGTGCTTGGCGTACGCGCCGGGCAGGCGCAGCCGGCCAGCGGGGCATCGTGGGCGTTGAGCCTGTCTGGCGTCGCCAAGCGCTTCGGCAGCCTGAAAGTGCTGGAAGGCATCGACCTGCAAGCCCGGGGCGGCGAACTGGTGGGCCTGATCGGTCCCAACGGCGCGGGCAAAACCACGCTGATGCGCTGCATCGCCGATGGCGCCGAGCGGTCCGAAGGAGAGTTGGCGCTTTACGGCCACCGCGTGTTGCAAGATGGCCCAGAGCAATGCGTGCGCTACGGCCTGGGGCGCAAGTTCCAGAACGCCAATGTGTTCGACACGATGACGGTGGCCGAAAGCCTGCGCATCGCGACGACCTTGCGCGAACAGCCATCGTGGTGGCGGCGGTCGCCCACGCTGGATTTGCCGCCTTACGCGTTGGAGGTGCTGCGCGTGACCGGGCTGGACCAATCCCTGGCCAGCGTGGCCCGCGACCTGTCGCACGGGCAGCAACAGGCCCTGGAACTGGTGATGGCGCTGGCGCTGGAGCCGCGCATCGTGCTGCTGGACGAGCCCACGGCGGGCCTGAGCAAGGCCGAGCGGGCGCGGATCGGCCAGATGCTGTCATCGCTGGCGAACAAGTACGGCTTGTGCTGCCTGCTGGTGGAACATGATCTGGATTTTGTGAAGGAAGTGGCGACACGGATCGTCGTCTTGCACCAAGGCCGGATTGTCATGGACGGGAGCTTTCGCGACGTCGTGGAATCCGAGCTGGTGCGCACCATTTACGCGGGCAGCGCGCAGGCTGCACAAGGAGCAGGGCAATGACGGGAACGGGGCCGGCGTTAAGCCTGGAAGGCGTGGCCAGCGGCTACAAAGGCTCGGTGGTGCTGAACGATGTGTCGCTGTCGGTCGAGCGGGGCGCCTGCGTGGCGCTGCTGGGCAAGAACGGCATGGGAAAAAGCACGCTGCTCAAGACCATCATGGGGTACCTGCCGAAGCTGCGCGGGCGCGTCAGCGTGGGTGGGGTGGACGCCACGCGCTTGCGCCCGCACGAAGTGGCGCGCTGCGGCGTTGCCTACGCGGCGCAGGAGCAGCCCCTGTTTCCCGACCTGAGCATCCGCGACAACCTGCGCCTGGGCCTGCCGCGGGAGAATCTCTTCGACGAGCGCTTTGCCGACATCGTCGAACTCTTCCCGGTGTTCGCGACTCGGCTGCGCCAGCACGCCGGCACCTTGTCTGGCGGAGAGCAGAAGATGCTGCTGGTGGCGCGCGGGCTGATGCAACGGCCCGATTTGCTGCTGCTCGATGAAATCACCGAAGGGCTGCAACCATCGGTGATCGAACGGCTGGGCCGCGCCCTGAACTGGGAGCGAGAACGGCGTGGCACGACCCTGTTCATCGTCGAACAGAACGTGGCGTTTGCGTTGGACGTGGCCGACCGCTATCTGGTGCTCAAGCAGGGCGCCATCGTGGACGAGGGCGATGCTGGTGCGCCCCAGGCCATCGGCAATATCATTGACCATCTCAAGGTATGAACGCCGCCATGTCGGTTTGCGCCATGGCCAGCCTGCGGGTTTCACGCTTAAGGACGTCATCATGACCTCGCTCCAGGACAAGGACGCAGACCGGCCCGGGTGGCGCATCGGCGTGCTGTATTCGCGCAGCGGCGTCACGGGCACGACCGAGTCGCAGCATTTCTTCGGGACGGTGCTGGCCGTGGAAGAGATCAACGCCTTGGGCGGCGTGCTGGGCCGGCCGTTGGAACCGGTGGTGTACGACCCGCGCAGCGACGCCGAGGAGTACCGGCGCCTGGCGGCCCGCCTGCTGCTGGACGACGAAGTCAGCGTCATTTTCGGCGGCTGCACCTCGCATTGCCGCAAAGCGATGCTGCCCGTGGTGGAGCGCAGCAACTCCCTGCTGTGGTACGGCTCGGTCTACGAGGGCTTCGAGTATTCGCCCAACGTCATCTACACGGGGGCGGCGCCCAACCAGGGCAGCATGCAGTTGGCCGCATACCTGATCCAGCACTGCGGCTCGCGTATTTTTCTGGTGGGGGCGGACTACATCTACCCGCGTGAAACGAACCGCATCATGCGCGAGACCGTGGAGGAGCACGGCGGCGAGATCCTGGACGAGACCTATCTGCCCTTGGGCTGCGATGAAAGCGACATCATCGACGTGGTGGCGGACATCCGGCGCATCCAGCCGGATGTGGTGTTTTCGACCCTGATCGGTGATGACGCCCAGCGCTTCTATCGGCGCTACCACGAGGCCTGCCAGCAGGCGGGGGCGGAAACGGCTCATATTCCCATCGCCAGCCTGACCATGGCGGAATCCGAGGTCGCCGAGATCGGGCCGCGGCTTTGCGTGGGCCACATCACCGCCGCGACCTATTTCAACACCGTCGATACGCCCGCCAACCAGCATTTCCTGGCGCGCTGGCGCGACCGCTTCGGCGAGCGTCCCGCCAGCGTCTATGCCGAAACCTGCTACAGCCAGGTGCACCTGTTCGCGCGGGCGCTGCAGCGCGTGGGCAGCATGGACACGCGCAAGCTGGTGCGGGCGGTGCACCAGGTCCTGTTCGACGCGCCGAACGGGCAGATGTCCATCCTGGCGGAAAATAACCACTGCGTGCTGACGCCGCGCATCGGCGTGTGCCGGGCGGACGGGCGGTTCGATATCGTCTGGGAAAGCGACCAGCCGGTGAAGCCGGACCCCTATCTGACGGCGTTCGGTCTGGACGATTTCTGGTTGAAATGAGCATGGACCATAGCCTACGCCGCCTCTACGAGGACTTGCGCAGTGTGGCCGTCGCGGTGGTGTACCCGCCGGGCGAAGACCGCGATGTGCTGGTCGAGCAACTCAAGCGCATCGGTTGCCGCATCCATCTGCATTGGCCGTTTCCGGACGCCGCGCCCGCCGGCGCGGATGTCATCTTCTTCCAGGTTTCGCAGTGCGTGCAAAACAGCTCGGCCTGGTCCGCCAGCGAAGTCGAAGCCACCTTGATCGCGCTGTCCGAATACGAAACGCCCACCACGCTCAAGCAATTGCTCAAAACCAATGCCCACGGGGTGCTGACGCGGCCATTCCGATCGGCCGGCATACTCAGCACGCTGGTGCTGGCGCGGTCGGCCAAGCAGTTCCAAAGCCGGCAGCAGGTCAAGATCGACAAGTTGGAGAACACCATCAAGGCGCGGCGCGTCATTGAAAAGGCGATCCGTGTGCTGATGGACCATCAGCGGCTGGACGAACGCGCGGCCTATGAACACATGCGGACCCGCGCCACGGGTCTGCGCGTCAGTGTGGCGGAAGTGGCCGCGATGATCATCGAGGCCAGCGAGGCCATGGAAAAACTCGGCCTGGGCGGCGCGCGCTCAGGACCGCCGCAACACGGCTAAGCGCCCGCCTGCAAAGAGGAAAACAATGAAAGTCATGATCGCCCGCCTGAATCACGAGACCAATACGTTTTCGCCCGTGCCCACGCCGCTTGCGGCGTTCGGCAACGACGGCCCCGCCTTTGATGCGCAGGCCTACAACGACAACAAGGGCAAGCGCACGGCCATGTCGGCCTTTATTGACCTTGCCGAGGCGAACGGCGCGTCGCTGGTCACGCCGGTATCCGCCACCGCCTATCCCAGCGGCCGGGTGGACGCAACGGCGTATCGCACGCTTTGCGACGCGATCGTGGAGGGCGCGCGGGGATGCGGCGCGATCCTGTTGGACCTGCACGGCGCCATGGCGGTCGAAAGCACCGATGACGGCGAGGGCGACCTGCTCGAACGCCTGCGCCAGCAGACGCCCGACGTGCCGATTGCGGTGGCGCTGGACCTGCATGGCAACGTCACGCCCAAGATGATGGCCAACGCCGACGTGATCATCAGCTTCAAGACCTACCCGCACGTGGACATGTACGAAACCGGCGAGCACGCGGGCCGCATCCTGTTTGACTGGCTTAACGGCGGGCCGCGCCCGGTGATGGCGTGGCGCCGCCTGCCGTTGATGACGCACACGTTGCGCAGCGCCACGGCGCAAGGCGCCATGCGCGACGCCGTACGGGAGGCCCGGCTGGCCGAAGCCGGCGGCATGCTGGGCGTGTCCGTGCTGGCGGGGTTCGCCCTGGCCGATATTCCCGCTCCGTGCCTGAGCGTGGTGGTGGTGGGCGCGGGCGACCCGGCGCAGGCGGAAGAGGCGGCCACCAAAATGGCGCAAACCCTCTGGGCCGCGCGCGACGGTTTTTTCTATGACAGCGAGCCCTTGGCCGCATCGTTGGCCCGCGCCGTTGAACTGGCGTGCGGCGCCGGCAAGCCGGTGCTGTTGCTGGACCATGGCGACAACTGCATGTCCGGTGGCACGTGCGACACCATGGAAGTGCTGATGGCCGCGGTCGACGCCGGCTTGACCGGCATCGTCGCCGGCCTGTATTGCGACCCCGAGGCCGTGGCGGCGTTGGCGGCGGCGGGCGAGGGCAAGCAGGTCGAGATCCTGGTGGGCAACAAGCGGCCCATCCCGGCCATCGGCCGTCCGGCCGCGCCGGTACTGTTGCAGGGGCGGGTCGGCGCGGTCACTGACGGCCAGTATGTCATCACGGGTCCCACCTACACCGGCCAAACGGCTTGCATGGGCCGCAGCGCGGTCCTGGATATCGGCGCCGCGCAATTGGTGATCACCGACAGGACTCACGAACCCTGGGACCTGGGCGTATTCGAAAGCATGGGACTGGACCCCCGGCGCGCCCGCTTCGTGCTGGTGAAGTCCCGGATGTACTGCCGGCCGGTGTTCGAACCCATCTCGCAGGCGCTGGTGGAATGCGCCAGCGCGGGTGTCACCAGTTCGGATTTTTCGCTGTTTCCCTATGAGCGCCGGCACCGCCCGCTCTATCCGCTGGAACCCATGGCCCCGTCCGACTACGATCCTGCCGTTTGATCGGCATGGCGCTAGGCGTCCGCATACAATACCGCCCATGGAAAAAGTACGCATCTCCAAGCTCATGTCCGAGCGCGGACTCTGCTCGCGCCGCGAGGCCGACAGCTATATCGAACGCGGCTGGGTCCGCGTGGATGGCGTTGTGGTGTCCGAACTGGGCGCCAAGGCGTTTCCCGACCAGGTCATCACGCTTGAGCGCGCCGCGCAGGCGCGCCAGACCTCGCGCGTGACCATCCTGATCAACAAGCCCGTGGGTTATGTGTCGGGCCAGGCGGAAAAGGGCTATACGCCTGCGGTTGCACTGATCGACTCGCGCTCGCGCTTCGCGGGCTGCCGGCATCCGCAACGCTTCGAACGCGCGCATCTGGAAGGGCTGGCCGTGGCCGGCCGGCTGGATATTGATTCGCAGGGCCTGCTGGTACTGACGCAAGACGGCCGCATCGCCAAGCACCTGATCGGTGAAGACTCCAGTGTCGACAAGGAATACCTGGTGCGCGTGCAGGGCGATTTGCCCGACCGTGGACTGGAACTGTTGAATCACGGCCTGTCGCTGGATGGCAAGGCGCTGAAGCCCGCGCACGTGCGCTGGCAGAACCACGACCAACTGCGCTTTGTGCTGCGTGAAGGCAAGAAGCGCCAGATTCGCCGCATGTGCGAACTGGTGGGCCTGAAAGTGGTGGGCTTGAAGCGTGTGCGCATCGGCCGCGTGCAGTTGGGTGATCTGCCGTTGGGCCAGTGGCGTTATCTGCGCGACGACGAAGGGTTTTGACCCTTCTTTTTTGATCCTGCATTCAGGGAACATTCAGCCTCCCTGTTCGGCTCAGCCGACAACTGATGTCGGCGGTCAGCAGATTTTTCAGTCTGTTTCCAAGCCCCCGTTATTTCATGAACGCGGGGGTATCCTTCGCCTGCCCGTTGCTGCCCAGCCGCTCCATCAGGAATTCGATGAAGATCCGGGTCTTGGCCGGCAGCAACCGAGTTTCGGTGACCGCATAGACAGGGAAGGGGCCCAATTGCCAATCCGGCAACACGCGCCGCAACTGCCCTGATTGCTGTTCGGCCGTCTGGCCGCCCACCAGCACCGCGATGCCCGCGCCCAGCATGGCCAGGCGCCGCGCCATGGCGACTCCGTTTACCGAAAACCGGTTGCCCGGCGTGAACTCGATGTGCTGGTCGCCGCAGTTAAGCGGCCATCGCGTGACGCGGCCCGCGCCTTCCGCGCGAAATTCGATGCACTCGTGGCGGGTCAAGTCACTGGGGTGCTTGGGTTCTCCGTGCTTTTCCAGGTAGTCGCGCGAGGCATACAGGTGCGCGGGCAGCATGCCCAGCAGACGGGCGATTTGCGTCGAATCGGGCAGTTCGCCGATTTCGATCGAGATGTCGCAGGTCTGGAACACGCGCGAGGCGTGGTCCGGGTTTGCCAGGTCCAGGAAAAACGTGACGTCGGGATAGCGGCGGGAGAACTCCATGAACGATTCAGCCAGGAAGTCCGTGCCGAAATCAGCGGGCATGTTCACCCGCAACGGCCCGGCTGGCGTGTCGACCAGCTTTTGCAGTTCTTCATGGGCAATCTGCGCTTCGGCCACGATGCGTTGGCAGCGTTCGAAATACAGCCGCCCGGCGTCGGTCAATTCCACCTTGCGGGTGGTGCGGCTCAACAAGCGCAAGCCCACGGATTTTTCCAATTCGGCCACCTGGCGAGACAAGGTGGATTTAGGCACGCCCAGCGTTGCTGCAGCGCGGCTAAAACTACGTGTCTTGGCCACTTCGACGAAGAGTTCCATGCCTTGTAAGCGTTTCATGGCGAGATTCTTTCACAGACTTGGTGTGGGAAATTGTCCCATAAATGGAATGATGTTTTCTTTCTACGCCCCTTTGTTTCTGGGGCGGGATAACTCAGAATGCGGGTTCTGCAATGCAGCAATGCACTAAAGCCCAGCTTGCGTTTTCAATGCCAATCCACCCTTTGATGCACAAGGCCTCCCCCTCATCGCAGGCGGGAGGCGGGCTCCTTTTTTGTCGGAAATCGGGAATATCTATGAATAAGAAAAGCGCTATGTGGCGCAGCGCGGCAGTGCTCACGCTGACGGCATCGGCTCTCACTCTGGCCGCTTGCGGCAAGAAACAAGACGCACCGCAGGCGGGCAAGCCGCAAGTCACCGTGGTGACCCTGACCACGCAACCCGTTTCCCTGACCACCGAATTGCCGGGCCGCACGTCCGCGTTCCGCGTGGCCGAAGTGCGGCCCCAGGTGAACGGCATCGTGCAAAAGCGCCTGTTCACCGAGGGCGGCGAGGTCAAGGCCGGCCAACAGCTCTATCAGATCGACCCCGCGCTGTACCAAGCCAGCGTCGATAGCCAGAAGGCCGCGTTGGCCCGCGCCCAGGCGCAGCAGAAGACGGCTGCCTTGCTGGCCGAACGCTACAAGCCGCTTGTGGCAACCCGCGCCGTCAGCCAACAGACCTACGACAACGCCGTGGCGTCGCGTGACCAGGCCGCCGCCGATGTGCTGTCGGCCAAGGCCGCGCTGGATACCGCGCGCATCAACCTCGTCTACACCAAGGTGCTGTCGCCCATTGAAGGCATCATCGGCCGCTCGTCGGTGACCGAAGGCGCGCTGGTCACGGCCAACCAGACCGGCGCCTTGGCGTCGGTGCAGCAGATTGACCCGATCTACGTCGACGTGACCCAGTCCAGCGTGCAGTTGCTGCGCCTGCAGGACGCGCTGGCCAGCGGCCAATTGAAGCGGGCCGACGGCGAACAGGCCGCGCTGGTCACGCTGACCCTGGAAGATGGCTCGCAGTACAAGCAGACCGGCAAGCTCCAGTTCTCGGAAGTCACGGTAGACCAGGGCACCGGTTCCATCACGCTGCGCGCGGTGTTCCCGAACCCCGACCGCCGCCTGTTGCCGGGCATGTTCGTGCGTGCGCGTCTGGCCGACGGCGTGGCCGCCGACGGCCTGCTGGTGCCGCAACGCGGCGTGACGCGCAATCAGCGCGGCTTGCCGACCGCGCTGGTGGTCAACGCCAAGAACCAGGTGGAACTGCGTGAACTGAAGACCGACCGCGCCATTGGCGACAAGTGGCTGGTTACCGACGGCCTGGCCGCCGGCGACAAGGTGATCGTGGAAGGTCTGCAAATGGTGCGTCCGGGCGTCGAAGTCGTCGCTACCGAGGCAAGCGCCACCGCGCAGCAGCCGCAGGCGGCCAATGCCGCCCCGGCCAAGCAGTAATCAGGGAGCCTTGCATGGCAAAGTTTTTTATCGATAGGCCGGTTTTCGCCTGGGTGATCGCGATTGTGCTGATGATGGCCGGCGCGCTGTCCATCCTGCAATTGCCGGTCTCGCAGTATCCCAACATCGCGCCGCCCGCCATCGGCATCGCGGTGACCTACCCGGGCGCGTCCGCGCAGACGGTGCAGGACACCGTGGTGCAGGTCATCGAACAGCAGATGAACGGCCTGGACGGCTTGCAGTACATCTCGTCGGAAAGCAATTCCGACGGCAGCATGTCCATCACGCTGACCTTCAAGCAGGGCACCAACCCGGACACGGCGCAGGTGCAGGTGCAGAACAAGCTTGCACTGGCGCAGCCGCTGTTGCCGCAGGAAGTGCAGCAGCAGGGCATCCGCGTCACCAAGGCCACGAAGAACTTCCTGATCGTGGCGGGCTTCGTGTCCACCGACGGCACGATGACCAAGGACGACCTGGCCGACTACGTGGCCTCGTACGTGCAGGATCCCATCAGCCGCACGCAAGGCGTGGGCGACTTCCAGTTGTTCGGCTCGCAGTACGCGATGCGGATCTGGCTGGATCCCGCCAAGCTCGTGAACTACGGGCTGACCACGGTTGACGTGGTGACGGCGATCAAGGAACAGAACGTGCAGGTGTCGTCCGGCCAGTTGGGCGGCCTGCCGTCCGTGCGCGGCCAGCAGTTGAACGCCACCATCATCGGGCCGTCGCGCCTGGAGAAGCCGGAAGACTTTGGCAAGATCCTGCTCAAGGTCAACACCGATGGTTCGCAGGTGCGCCTGGGCGATGTCTCGCGCATTGAACTGGGTGGCCAGACCTACGCCATCGACAGCTTCTACAATGGCAAGCCCGCCTCGGGCCTGGCGATCAAGCTGGCGCCGGGCGCCAACGCGCTGGATACCGCGCAGGCCGTGCGCGACACCATCAACAACCTGAAGCCGTACTTCCCGCCGGGCATGGACGTCGTGTATCCGTACGACACGACGCCGTTCGTCAGCCTGTCGATCCATGAAGTGTTCAAGACGCTGGTGGAAGCCATCATCCTGGTCTTCCTGGTGATGTACCTGTTCTTGCAGAACTTCCGCGCCACCATCATCCCCACGCTGGCCGTGCCGGTGGTGCTGCTGGGCACGTTCGGCGTGCTGGCCGCGTTCGGTTATTCCATCAACACCTTGACGATGTTCGGCATGGTGCTGGCCATTGGCCTGCTGGTGGATGACGCGATCGTGGTGGTGGAAAACGTCGAGCGGGTGATGGCCGAAGAGGGCCTGACGCCCAAGCAGGCCACCCGCAAGTCCATGAGCCAGATCACCGGCGCGCTGATCGGCATTGCCATGGTGCTGGCCGCCGTGTTCATCCCGATGGCGTTCTTCGGCGGTTCCACGGGCGTGATCTATCGTCAGTTCTCGATCACGATCGTGTCGTCGATGGTGCTGTCGGTGCTGGTCGCCATTGTCTTCACGCCGGCCTTGTGCGCCACCTTGCTCAAGCCTATTCCGAAGGGCCATCACGGTTCGAAGAAGGGCTTCTTCGGCTGGTTCAACCGCACGTTCGAACGCAGCAGCAATGGTTACGCCAACACGGTGGCGCGCGGGCTGAACCGCACCAAGCGCCTGATGATCGTGTACCTGGCGCTGGTCATTGCCATGGGCTGGCTGTTCACGCGCATTCCCACGGCGTTCCTGCCGGCCGAGGACCAGGGCATTTTGTTCGCCCAGATCCAGACGCCCGCCGGCGCCACCGCCGAAGCCACCAAGGCCGTCATCGACGACGCCACCAAGTACCTGCTGACCGAAGAAAAGGACGCCGTGACCTCGGTGTTCGCGGTCAACGGTTTCAACTTTGGCGGTCGTGGCCAAAACGCGTCCATCCTGTTCATCAAGCTGCGTGACTGGGAAGAACGTGGCGACGCCAAGCTGAAGGCCGGCGCCGTGGCGGCGCGCGCCAACGCGCACTTCGCCAAGACCGAGCGCCGCGCGCAAATGTTCGTGGTGCCGCCGCCGTCCGTGATGGAGCTGGGCAACGTCACCGGCTTTGACTTCCAGTTGATGGACCGCGCCGGCGTGGGCCATGAAAAGCTGCTTGCCGCGCGCAACCAGTTGCTGGGCGAAGCGGCCAAGAGCCCGGTGCTGGTGGGCGTGCGCCCCAACGGCATTGAAGACGCACCGCAGTATCAGTTGGACATCGACCGCGAGAAAGCGCGTGCGCTGGGCGTGGCCGTGTCGGACATCAACAGCACGCTGGCCACCGCGTGGGGCTCGTCGTACGTCAACGACTTCATCGACCGTGGCCGCGTGAAGAAGGTGTTTGCGCAGGGCGAGGCATCATCGCGCATGCTGCCGGAAGACCTGAACAAATGGTATGTGCGCAACAACGCGGGCGACATGGTGCCGTTCTCGGCATTCTCGAAGGCGACTTGGAGCTTCGGTCCGCAAAAGCTGAACCGCTATAACGGCGTGCCGTCCTACAACATCCAGGGCCAGGCGGCGCCGGGCTACAGCTCGGGCGCGGCCATGGAAGAAATGGAAAAACTGGCGGCCAAGCTGCCGGTGGGCGTGGGCTTTGAATGGACGGGGCTGTCGTTCGAAGAACGCCTGTCGGGTGCGCAAGCGCCGGCGCTGTACGCGATTTCGTTGATCGTGGTGTTCCTGTGCCTGGCCGCCTTGTACGAAAGCTGGTCCATCCCGACGGCGGTGATGCTGGTGGTGCCGTTAGGCATTATCGGCGTGCTGCTGGCGACGCTGGCGCGCGGCTTGTCCAACGACGTGTACTTCCAGGTGGGGCTATTGACCACAGTGGGGCTGGCGGCCAAAAACGCCATCCTGATCGTGGAGTTCGCCAAAGAGCACTTCGAGTCCGGCGCCAGCCTGACGGAATCGGCCATCCACGCCGCCCGCCAACGCCTGCGTCCCATCCTGATGACGTCGCTGGCGTTCATCCTGGGCGTGACGCCGCTGGCGATCTCGTCCGGCGCCGGCTCGGGCAGCCAGAACGCCATCGGCACGGGCGTGATCGGCGGCATGCTGACCGGCACGTTCCTGGCCATCTTCTTTGTTCCGGCCTTCTTCGTGCTGATGCTGCGCGTGTTCAAGGTCAAGCGCATGAGCGAAAACCTGGACAAGCACGACACCAGCGCCAATGGCTCGAAGGACGTGTCCGCCGAAGGACAACCGTAATGAAAATTCAGATGAGAACCTTGTTGTCTGTTTCCCTGGCGGCGGCCCTGGCGGGCTGCTCGCTGGCCCCGACCTATGAACGGCCGGACGCGCCGGTCAGCGCTGCCTATCCCACCGGCCCGGCCTACAAGGCGGACGGTTCCAATGCGGCGCTGGGCATGTCCACGGCCGATATCGGCTGGCGTGACTTCTTCAGCGACCCGCTGCTGCAACAGTTGATTGAACTGTCATTGGCGAACAACCGCGACCTGCGCGTGGCGGCCTTGAATGTCGAGGCGGCGCGTGCGCAGTACCGCATCCAGCGCGCCGACCTGCTGCCCAGCGTGGGCGTGGCCGGCCAGGAATCCGCCCAGCGCACCCCGGCGGACTTGTCCGCCAGCGGCCGCGCCACCACCAGCCGCAGCTACCAGGTGGGCGCCGCCATGTCGGCGTGGGAACTGGACTTGTTCGGCCGAATTCGCAGCCTGAGCGACCAGGCGCTGGAGTCCTATCTGGCGCTGGACGAAACGCGCACGGCCACGCAGTTGACGCTGATTGCCGAAGTGGCCAACGCCTACCTGACGCTGCGCGCCGACCAGGAACTGCTGAGCCTGACGCGCGACACGCTCACGAGCCAGGAAGATTCCTTCAAGCTCACGCAGCAAAGCTATGACCAGGGCTTGTCCACCGCGCTGGACTTGAGCCAGGCGGAAGTGTCGCTGCGCACGGCCCAGCGCAACCTGTCGCAATACACGCGCCAGGCCGCGCAGGACCGCAACGCGCTGACGCTGCTGGTGGGCCAACCCATGTCGCCCGAGATCGTCGCGGCGCTGGATCAGGCGGTGAAGCTGGACGACAGCATGCTGCCGACCACCTTGCCCGCCGGCCTGCCGTCGGACCTGCTGGCGCGCCGCCCGGACATCCGCGCGGCCGAGCATCAGCTCAAGGGCGCCAACGCCAACATCGGCGCGGCGCGCGCTGCGTTCTTTCCCACCATCAGCCTGACCGGCCAGGCGGGCACCGCCAGCGCCAGCCTGGGCGGTTTGTTCGAAGGCGGGTCGGGCGCCTGGAGCTTCGTGCCCCAGATCACCGTGCCGATCTTCGCGGGAGGCTCGTTGCAGGCTGGGCTGGACTTGGCCAAGGTGCAGAAGAACATCCAGGTGGCGCAGTACGAAAAGTCCATCCAGACGGGGTTCCGCGAAGTGGCGGACGCCTTGGCCGGGCGCGGCACGCTGGACGACCAGATTGAAGCGCAGCGTTTGCTGGTGAACGCCAACCAGCGCGCCTACGACGTGTCGGACCAGCGTTTCCGCCAGGGTATCGACGACTACCTGAGCGTGCTGGATTCGCAGCGTTCGCTGTACACGGCGCAGCAGACGTTGGTGGATACGCGCCTGGCGCGCTTGTCGAATCTGGTTACCTTGTACAAGGTGCTGGGCGGCGGTTGGACCGAGCGCACGGTGGCGGCGCAGACGGCGCCGGCCGTGCCGGCCACGGGATCGTAAGCCGCGCGCGCTGGATTTTTGCGGCGCAAAAGAAGTTCGGCGCAAAAGAAGTTTGGTGAAAAAGAAACGGGCCGATCGAAAGATCGGCCCGTTTTTATTGATGATTGCTGTAGCAGGGCGTCAAGCGCGCTTGCGGGCGATCATGCCAACCACGAACAGCACGATGATGGCGCCTATCACCGACGCGATCCAGCCCGCGGGTTCGCCTTCCGCATACCAGCCCATCGTCTGTCCCAGGAACCCTGCCACCACGGCGCCGACGATACCCAGGATGGTGGTCATGATGATCCCCATGTTCTGGTCTCCGGGCATGATGGCGCGGGCGATCAAGCCCACGATGAACCCGACGATGATCATGATGATAATGCTCATGCGCGTACTCCTTGCTTTGGAAAAAAGGGGGCCATGCGCAATGATGATACCCACGCTCTTTATTGGGCGGCTGTAACAACTGGTATGTGGGGTTGCCATGCAACATGCTGCGCTGCACGGCGCTGGCCGTGGCCGGATCAGGACGTAATGTCGATCAATTGGCGGACGTCCTTGGTCAGGGCTTCGACGCTGTCGGTGTCGGACGCCAGCAGGCGCGCGTGGCCGTCCTTGTCGAAAATGTACACGCCACGGCTGTGCGTCACTTCGTACATGTCGGCGTCATCGCCGGGGCGCGGCTTTTCAATCTGGTAGGCCACGCGGTAGCGGCGGGCCAGGTCGGCGACCTGCTTTTCGTTACCGGTCACACCGATGGCGCTGTTGTTGAAGGCATTGACATAGGCCTGCAGGATGTCGGGCGTGTCACGGTGCGGATCGACGCTGACGAACACGATGCGCACGTTTTCGGCCTTGTCACCCAGGTTCTGCAGCACGGCGGTCAGTTGCGCCATGGTGGTGGGGCAGATGTCGGGGCAACTGGCGTACCCGAAGAACAGCATGACCGTCTTGCCTTTGAGATCGTCGCTGTTGATGGTCTTGCCGCCCGCGCCGGGCAGCGAGAATTTCAGGTCAGGCAGGTGGCCCTTGACGTTGTAGAGC